>NZ_JBITZN010000005.1:0-306907 GCF_044546895.1 Streptomyces sp. NPDC053069
GCTCCACCAGCAGCGGCATCGCGTCGGACGCGGTCACCAGCTCCCGCAACGGATGACGGGCCAGCAACGCCTCCACCTCCGGCGCCAGCGCCGCCTTCAGGCGCTCGTGCACCGACAGGGAGTCGTCGCCGAGGGCCTGTGCGGCGGCAAGGACAACGTTTCGCTCCGGGCCCTTCGGTACTCCGGCGGCCGCACGCTCGTAGAGCTCGGCGCCCTCCTCCAGCACCAGCCCGACGTCGATCCCGGCCGGTACCTTCACCGAGGCGGTGTGCCGCCAGGTCGCCAGCGGATGGCTCCAGGCCTCCACCCGGAAGGTCCAGCGGCCCGTCGCGTCCGGGGTGATCTCCGCGCCCCAGCGGTCACTGCCGGGGGACAGTTCGTGCATCGGCGTCCACGGGCCTCGGCGGCCCTTCGGATCGCGCAGGACCACATTGGCGCCCACGGCATCGTGCCCTTCGCGGAACACGGTGGCCGTCACCTGGAACGTCTCCCCGGTCACCGCTTTCGCCGGGCGCCTGCCGCACTCCACGGCCGGCCGGACGTCACGTACCGGTACACGGCCGATGGCCGGGGTCCTGCGCATGTATCTCACCTCCGCCGTGCGCGAAGCCGGGCACCTGGCCCGGCTTCGCGATCCAAGACGGGGCCGACCGACGTCGGTCCCGTGGGGAACGCCTAGTACGGTGCCAGGTCAGGGGCTTGGCGCCGTGGAACGCCGCTCCGGTGGCGGCGCTCTTCTGGCCGACCGGCGCGGCCGCGGTCGCCCGTCCTGCTCGCGCAGGTAGGTGACCAGATTGGTGCGCAGATAGCGCTCGGCGGCGTCCGCGGCCTCGCGGGCGCAGCGTTTGCCCATCAGCACGCACAGTGTGTAGCCCGAGTCCTCGAAGGTGGCCCGGACCGTGCGGTCGTGGGGCGAGGCGAGCATCACGCGCTCCCACGCCCGGTAACGCCGCAACGCCCGGGCCACTTCGGCCTTGGCGGGTAGCAGCATTGCCCTCTTCACCCTCCACGCTCTCGACTGGGCGCGTTCCCGACGGTCGGGTGGTGTCCGCACGCGGGAAGGGCACGGCACCGTTACGGCGATCGAGGCTTTCACTTATGGTGCACGCACGACGACGCAGCGTCTTGTTGGACCTTCAACAACGCACGGTGTCGGGTGCTCATGTTGCACGAATGGCGTAGTGCCCGCACCGTAGAGGTGACTCAGAAGCGATCAGCGCTCACGCTGTGTGTCCGGGTGGTGTCCCGGACGGGCATCCGGGATCCCTCCCGGACGGGCGAGGGGAGCGAGAGCTTCGCCGGTGAGGAGCAAGCGACGATGAAGACCGCAGTGCCCTGCTACTACCACCTCGACGTGGAAGTCAGCCCGGATCGGGTGGGACAGGTCAGCCGCATCCTGGCCGCCCACCTCCGCTACTGGGACCTCGAGAACCTCACGGTCCCCGTCTGCCGCGGCACCGAACTGCTGCTGCGGGCGATCGACCAGCACGCCAACGACAAACACACGTCGATCGAGATGTGGTGGAACGGCCAGCACCTCATCACCGCGTTCGGGGACGACGACCCGGATCTGCGCCCCGACCAGGACCTGCGCGCCTGTCTCGCCGACATCGCCGCCATGAGCGACGGCTGGGGCTGCTGCGCCTCCGAGACCGGAACCAAGATCATCTGGTTCTCGCAGCGCGCCCGTGCCGGCCAGCGTGTCCCGCTGGTGCCGACCGCCCCCGCGCCCACGCTGCGGACGGGCCGCCAAGTGCCGCGCACCGAGCCGGTCGTGGTGCTGGCCGCGCCGGCGCCCGCCGGTGACGACGCCCTGGAGGGCAGCCGGTGACCGCCCGCAGGAGAAGGAAAGGGCTGCCCGTGTGGAGTGGGCAGCCCTATCCGTTGGGTGCCGCGTTCGACGGACAGGGCACCAACTTCGCCCTGTTCAGCGAGGTGGCCGAGCGGGTCGAGCTGATCCTCGTCGATGACGCGGGCAAGGGGACGCCCGTACGGCTGCACGAGGTCGACGGGTTCGTCTGGCACGCCTATCTGCCCGGCATCGCCCCGGGGCAGCGCTACGGCTACCGGGTGCACGGCCCCTGGCAGCCCTCGCTCGGCCACCGGTGCAATCCGGCGAAGCTGCTGCTGGACCCGTACGCCCGGGCCGTCGACGGCCAGATCGACAACCATCCCTCGCTGTACGAGCGGGCCCCGGACGGCCCCGCCCCCGCCGACAGCGCCGGGCACTCCATGCTGGGTGTGGTCACCGACCCGTACTTCGACTGGGGCGACGACCGCCCGCCCCGGACGCCGTACTCGGACTCGGTGATCTACGAGGCCCACGTACGCGGCCTGACGCGCACCCACCCCGACGTCCCCCAGCGCCTGCGCGGCACCTACGCCGGCCTCGCGCACCCCGCCGTGATCGAGCACCTGACCTCGCTCGGCGTGACCGCGGTGGAGCTGATGCCGGTGCACCAGTTCGTCCAGGACGGGGTGCTCCAGGACCGGGGTCTGTCCAACTACTGGGGATACAACACCATCGGCTTCTTCGCCCCGCACAACGCCTACGCCGCCTTCGGCACCCGTGGCCAGCAGGTCAACGAGTTCAAGGCCATGGTGAAGGCGCTGCACGCGGCCGGCCTCGAAGTCATCCTCGACGTGGTCTACAACCACACCGCCGAGGGCAACGAGATGGGTCCGACCCTGTCCTTCCGCGGCATCGACAACGCCTCCTACTACCGCCTGGTCGACGGAGACTGGGCGCACTACTACGACACCACCGGCACGGGCAACAGCCTGCTGATGCGGCACCCGCACGTCCTGCAGCTGATCATGGACTCGCTGCGGTACTGGGTCACCGAGATGCACGTGGACGGCTTCCGCTTCGACCTCGCGGCCACGCTGGCCCGGCAGTTCCACGAGGTGGACCGGCTCTCGGCCTTCTTCGACCTGATCCAGCAGGACCCGGTGATCAGCCGCGTCAAGCTGATCGCCGAGCCGTGGGACGTGGGCGAGGGCGGCTATCAGGTGGGCAACTTCCCGCCGCTGTGGTCGGAGTGGAACGGCAAGTACCGCGACGCCGTCCGGGACTTCTGGCGGGGCGAACCCGGCTCCCTCGGCGAGTTCGCCTCCCGGCTGACCGGCTCCTCGGACCTGTACCAGCACAGCAGGCGCCGGCCGCGCGCGAGCGTCAACTTCGTCACCGCGCACGACGGTTTCACACTGCGCGACCTCGTGTCGTACAACGACAAGCACAACGCGGCCAACGGCGAGGACAACCGGGACGGCGAGAGCCACAACCGGTCCTGGAACTGCGGGGTGGAGGGCGAGACCCGGGATCCGGCCGTCCTCGAACTGCGCGCCCGCCAGCAGCGCAACCTGCTCGCCACGCTGCTGCTCTCCCAGGGCATCCCCATGCTGTGCCACGGCGACGAACTCGGCCGCACCCAGCGGGGCAACAACAACGCCTACTGCCAGGACAACGAAATCTCCTGGATCGACTGGGAGCTGACGGAGAATCAGCAATCCCTCACCGACTTCACCCGGCACCTGATCGCCCTGCGCGCCGCACACCCCGTCCTGCGCCGCCGCCGCTTCTTCCGCGGCGAGACCGTGACCAACGCCGAGCAGCCGCTGCCCGACCTGATGTGGCTGCGGCCCGACGCCCGCGAGATGACCGAGCGGGACTGGCAGCGCGGGGACGCGCACTCGATGGGCGTGTTCCTCAACGGCGACGCCATCGCCGAGCGTGATCCCTACGGGCGCCGCATGGTCGACGACTCCTTCCTGCTGCTGATCAACGGCTACTGGGAACCGGTCGACTTCCGCCTGCCCGACAACTCCTTCGGGGAGCGCTGGACGACCCTGATCGACACCGCCGACCCCGACGGCATCCCCGACGAACGCGAACGGAAGGCCGGGACGAGGCTTCGCCTGGAGGCCCGCAGTCTGATCCTGCTGTCGCGTCCGTCCCGGGTGGCGCGCCAGGAGCGCCGCAGCCCCGCGCCGTAGCCCCTGGTCAGCGTGCCCGGCGGGACGTCACCGTGAACTGGGCCCCGTCGGCATCGCGGAGGATCGCCTCGGTCTCGTCCTCGCTCAGCACGCTGCCGCCGTGCTTCTCCGCCGCCCGTGCACACCCCGGCACGTCCGCCACGGCGAAGTGGACCTGCCAGTGCGGCCGTACGGAGGGATCAGGCGCCGCCTCCACCGCGCCCGAGTCGATCCGCGCCACTACGTCGCCCTGGCTGCGCAGCACCACCTCACCGCCCTCGTACTCCACCTCGCAGCAGCCCGGCACCCCGGACGCCCAGTCGAGGATCTCGCCGTAGAAGATCGCGGAGTCGAATGCGTTACGGGTGTGCAGCCGCACAAAGGTGGGAGCCGCCCGCCGCCACGCCTCCCAGTTGGAGACCAGTTCCCCCTGCCAGATGCCGAATGTGGCCCCGTCCCGGTCGGCG
This sequence comes from Streptomyces sp. NPDC053069, assembly GCF_044546895.1. Taxonomy (NCBI): domain Bacteria; kingdom Bacillati; phylum Actinomycetota; class Actinomycetes; order Kitasatosporales; family Streptomycetaceae; genus Streptomyces; species Streptomyces sp. NPDC053069. The sequence goes on from NZ_JBITZN010000005.1 coordinate 4,443, forward strand.
AGCAGCGCGGCCCGGCCCGGCGGGAAGGACAGCGGCCCGACGGCCGTCGTACCGCCGCGCTCACGGGCCCGGGCCACCGCGACGTCGGCGTCCGGCACGGCGAAGTAAGGGGTCCAGGCCACCGCCATCTGCCACATGGCGGCGACCGCGGCGATTCCCGCCACCGGCACCCCGTCCGCGAGCGCGATGCGGAAGTGCTCGCCGAGCTTTACGCCGCGCCAGCGCCAGCCGAGGACGGCCGAGTAGAAGTCCTGGGTGGCCGCGAGGTCACGGCTGGTCAGGCTCACCCAGCAGGGGGCACCGAAGACGGAGTGCGTGGAGACGATGTCGCGCCTCCGCGGTCCACCGCTTACAGGGGCGTCGTGGTTCATGGCAGTCGCGTCCTGCTCTCGGGGCCCGGCGGCCACCGCTCTGGGACCAGTGTCCAACCGGAAGGGGGTGACGTGCCTGTCGAGTACCCCCGGTGGCACCGCCCCAGGCCGCCGAGGACGATGGGGAGTATGGGAGCGAGCGAGCCGGAACAGATCGCCGAGCTGCAGGCGCGGGTCAACCAGCTGAAGGAGGCCGTCGCATCCCATGCGGTCGTGGACCAGGCCATCGGAATGATGGTGGCGCTGGGCAGAGTGACCCCGGACGAGGGCTGGGAGATCCTCAAGGAGGTCTCCCAGCACACCAACATCAAGCTGCGCAACATCGCGGAACTGATCCTCATCTGGGGCCGCCGCGGTGACATTCCCCCCGAGGTCGGTGCCGCGCTGGAGGACGCCCTGGACCGATACGGGCCCACGCAGGTGCCCGGAACCGCGCAGGAGTGAGTCCCCGCGGAGCCACTGCGGCCCGTGGACGGGGATCTTGTGGGCCCGGCGCCGGCTCAGCGGGCCTCGGCGAGCAGCTCCTCCCGCATCCGGTCGAAGCAGGCGCTGAGCAGTCGCGAGACGTGCATCTGCGAGATGCCGAGCTGCTCGGCGATCCGGCTCTGCGTCATCCCGCGGAAGAACCGCAGATAGAGGATGGTGCGCTCGCGCTCCGGCAGCGCCTCCAGGCACGGTTTCACGGCCGCCCGGTCGACCACGAGGTCGTATCCGGGGTCGGTTGCGCCGAGCGAGTCCCCCAGGGCGAAGCCGTCGGTGCCGGCCACCTCGGCGTCCAGGGACAGCGCGGAGAAGCACTCCAGCGCCTCCATGCCGGTGCGCACCTCGTCCTCGCTGAGCCGCGCGTGGGCGGCGATCTCCGCCACGGAGGGCGGGCGACCCGAGGTGCTCTGGGAGAGCTCCTTCGTGGCGGTGCGGACCCGGTTGCGCAGGTCCTGTACCCGGCGTGGCACGTGCAGCGTCCACATGTGGTCGCGGAAGTGGCGCTTGATCTCGCCGGTGATGGTGGGCACCGCGTACGCCTCGAAGGCGCGACCACGCTCCGGGTCGTAGTGGTCGACCGCCTTCACCAGGCCGAGGGCAGCCACCTGGTACAGGTCCTCCAGCGACTCCCCACGACCGCGGAACCGTACGGCGATCCGCTCGGCCATGGGCAGCCACAGTCGGACCAGCTCGTCACGCAGAGCCCGCCGCTCGGGGCCGTCGGGCAGCTCCGCGAGCCGCTCGAAGCACTCCGCCGTGTCGGGGGCGTCATCGTGGGGATGGGGGGACGTGCTACCGGTGACACGCATCGTGCGCACCTCTCTCAGGTGCCGGATGGACAGACACCGTGGGAGGTGCGCTCGGACCATGGAAAGGACACCGGGGCGTCCGGCGATGCCGGCTCCCACGGACGTGCCTCCTGTCCGAAGCACTGCCGTTGATTTTCCCGCGCGGGGACATCATCAAACAAATAGGTGCAAACAGGATACGACTGAGCGTGCCGCCCGTCTGTAGCCGACCGCTCGGTCGGGCGGCTCGGTGATCTTGACGTGGACGTGATGTGCGGCACGCGCGTGTACCCCCCTCGGAGGTGCCGCGAACGGATTCTTCCTGGGCAGCGCTTGATCGCCGATCAAAGCGGGCGAATCCCCTGGCCACAGCGCATTCTGCTCATTTGACAGTGCACTCGACGCACAGATAGACAGCAGCTCTCGAAGGGCGAGAGGGGCACTGTGTACGAGCCGAACGTGGTCGGGGACTGGCACGAGTACGACGAGCATGCCGGTCTGCGGGTCCGCGTCCACCGCCTGGAGGCGGCCGAGCCGCCACGCGGACGCGACGACGCCGCTGCCGGGCTGACGTACTTCAGCGTCCGGGTGACGGTCGAGAACCGCGGCGCGCGGCCCCTGGGCATCCACCTGGAGGACGGCCAGCTCGACGTCCGGGTCGGCGCCGACGGGGAGGGTGCCTTCATCGACTGGCGCAACTCACAGTTCATCGAGGGCTTCGACGTCTACCCCCTGCGCCGCGTCACCGCCGTGCTCTACGCCGCCGCCCCCGAGGCCAGCCTCACCCAGGTGGACGTACAGGTGCAGCTTCGCGTGGACGACGAGTGGGCCGACCGCCGGCTGTGGACCGGCGGCATCGGCGTCCTGGAGGCCACCCCGGCGGCCGCCCCCATGGCCGCCGGCCAGGGCAGCCTGGCCCACCAGGTCAGCGCCTTCCTGCGGGACCAGACGGAGCCCGGCACCGCCTGACACGGGCGGTGGCGCCCCCGCCGTACGACCGGTCCGCACGGCGTCCCGGGACTCGCGCCGCGACGCCGTGCCCTCCTGCGGTCAGTGCGGGATGCCGTCGATGATCTCCCGGGCACCCTGCCGCAGCAGCGCCACCGCGACCGACGTGCCGAGGGTGGCCGGATCGAGCCGGCCCGCCCATTCGTGGGCGTTCAGCCTGGTCTTGCCGTCCGGGGTGAACACACAGGCCCGCAGGGACAGTTCCCCGCTGCGGTCCACGCGCGCGTAGCCGGCGATCGGGCTGTTGCAGTGGCCCTGCAGCACATGCAGGAACATCCGCTCGGCCGTCGCCTCCCGGTGGGTGTCCGGGTCGCCGAGCCCGCTGACGGCGTCGATGAGATCGGTGTCGTCCTGACGGCACTGCAGGGCCAGGATGCCCGCGCCGATCGGCGGCATCATCGTCTCCGGTGACAGCACCTCGCTGATCACGTCCGTCCGGCCGATCCGCTCCAGCCCGGACACCGCCAGCAGCAACGCGTCCGCGTCCCCCGCGGCCAGTTTCTCCAGCCGGCGGTTGGCGTTGCCGCGGAACGGCACGCACTGAAGATGCGGGTGCGTGGCGGCCAGCTGGGCCACCCGGCGCACCGAGGAGGTGCCGATCCGGGTGCCGGCGGGCAGCTCGTCCAGGGTGAGGCCGCCCGGGTGCACCAGGGCGTCCCGGATGTCGTCCCGCTTCAGGAAGGCGGCGAACACGGTCCCGGCGGGCAGCGGCCGGTCGGCGGGCACGTCCTTGACGCAGTGCACCGCGAGATCGGCCTCGCCGGCCAGCAGTGCAGCGTCCACCTCCTTGGTGAACGCCCCCTTGCCCTCGACCTTGGAGAGATCGCCGAGCCACTTGTCGCCGGTGGTCTTCACCGGCACCACCTCGGTGCGCACACCCGGGTGCAGGACGGCCAACTCGGCCCGGACCCGTTCCACTTGGGCCAGGGCCATGGGCGAGTCGCGGGAGACGATACGGATCAGTTCGGGAACCGGCATGCGCACACGATAGACCCCCGCGCCCGAGCCGGACTCGACGCCCGGTCTCAGCCGAAGCCCTCGGGCAGGTCCGCCGCCGACTCCTCCGGCGTCAGATCGGGGCGCAGCCGCAGCCACGAGGGCTGGCGCAGCAGTCCGGCGCGGGTACGGGTGCTGTAGTTGACCTCGCCCACCAGCAGCGGCAGCACCCAGCGGGCGTCCGGGATCCGCGGGACCGGGTCGAAGGGGCACCGGCCGCTCGTGGCATCCTCCAGCAGCCGGGCCAGTTCCGTCCGCTCCGTCTCGCTCCAGCCGGTGCCCACCCCGCCGACGTACCGCAGCCGGCCGCCCGCGTCGCGCTGCCCGACCAGTACCGCGCCGGGCAGCCCGGCGAGCCGCCCCTTGCCGGGCAGCCAGCCGCCGACGATCACGTCCTCGGCGCGCATGTTCCGGATCTTGATCCAGGCGCGGGAGCGCACGCCGGGCTCGTACACCGAATCCAGCCGCTTGCACACCAGGCCCTCCAGGCCGTGCTCCCTGGTCGCCGCGAGCGCCTCGGTGCCGTGCCCGGTCACCGCACGCGGCACCGACCAGTACGGCCCGGCCAGCCCGAGCTCCTCCAGCCGCGCCCGCCGTCGTACGTACGGCAGCCGCACCAGGGCTTCCTCCAAGTACGGCACGTCGAACAGCACCAGGTGCACCGGCACCTGGGCGGCCCGGCGGGCCGCCCGCGCGGGGGCGTGCGCGAGGCCCATCCGGCTCTGCAGCAGCTGGAAGTCGGCTCGTCCCCGGTCGTCCAGGGCCAGCACCTCGCCGTCCAGAACGGCGGGCGTGCTGCCCAGCGCGCCGCCGAGCGGGCGCAGTTCGGGATAGGCCGCGGTGATGTCCTCGCCGGAGCGGGCGCGCATCAGCACGCTGCCGTCGCCGGGCAGATAGACCATCACCCGCTGGCCGTCCTGCTTGGTCTCGTAGGCCCACCGCCGGTCCTGAGCTGCCGGTGGCAGGGTGCCGGGCGTGGCGAGCATCGGCGCGATGAGCGGCAGGGGTAGGGCGGTCACGGCTGAAGGTCTCGACCGCTCCCGGTGGTGTCACGCCCCTTCAGCCGCCGGTTCCCCTGAACGGGCCCCAGGCGGCAAGGCGGCACCACGCGTGTCCGAGAGGGGCCGGTGGAAGCACCTGCGGTCCGCTGCCCGTCCTCCCCACCACGGCGTTCTCCGCCGGCAGGGCGACTCCCGTCGGCCGATGGGTCACGCTCGCGTCGTCGCGATGCTCACCGTGTTGGCCAGCACCACCGCCCCGACGCCCGCCCACTCCGCATCGCCCAGGTTCTGGCCGAGCACCACCCAGCCGACCACGGCGGCCAGGACCGGGTTGACGCTCATGAACAGTCCGAACGTCTGCGTGGGGATGTGGCGGAGTGTCAGAAGGTCGACCAGATACGGCACGGCGGAGGAGAGAACGCCGGCCGCCACCGCGCACAGCACCGCACCGGCCGTCGGCGGATGACGCAGCGCGACGGCGACACCGGCGGGCAGGAAGGCCAGCGCGGAGACCGTCGCGGCCGCCGCCGCACCCTGTGCCCCGGGTATGCGCTGCCCGACAAGGCGGTTGAGCAGGATGTACGACGCCCAGCAGCACGCGGCGACCAGGCCGAGGGCCATGCCCGCGTAGTCGGCGGACGGACGTGGCCGCATCAGGATCACGACTCCGCCCGCGGCGAGCGCCGCGCAGCCCGCGTCCAGCCGGCGCCTCGACGCGGCCAGCGCGATGGCGAGCGGCCCGAGGAACTCCAGGGTCACCGCGAGGCCCAGGCCGATCCGGTCGACAGCGCTGTACAGACTCAGGTTCATCGTGCCGAAGACCCCGGCCAGCAGCAGGACCGGCCACCACTGCCGCCAGGTGAAGCTCCGCAGCCGGGGCCGGCCCACGGCGAGCAGGGCGAGCGCTGCGACGTACTGGCGCACCGCCACCACCCCGAGGGGGCCGAGGACCGGGAAGGCCAGCGCGCCGACCGCGGCGCCGGTCTGGTTGGACAGTCCGCTGCCGGCCATGGCGGCCACACCGGCGAGCCGCCGGGCCTTCGGCAGGGGAGGGACCGTGGCCAGGGGCACGGCCATGGCAGGGCGTTCGAGAGCGCGTCGCATGGCCGGATGGTGCGCCGACCACGCGCTTGCGCAAAATGCATGACCTTGCCGATCTATACGCTGGGCGTATGGACGATATCGAGCTGCGGCAGCTGCGCTGTCTTGTGGCCATCGTGGACGAGGGCACCTTCACGGACGCCGCGATCGCCCTGGGTGTCTCCCAGGCCGCCGTCTCCCGCACCCTCGCCGCCCTCGAACGGGCCCTGGGTGTACGGCTGTTGCGGCGGACCTCGCGCGAGGTCACCCCGACCGCGACCGGGCTGCGGGTGGTGGCGCAGGCCCGGCGGGTGCTGTCGGACGTCGCCGACCTGGTCGAGGAGGCCGCCTCGGGGCACACCCGGCTGCGGATCGGCTACGCCTGGTCGGCCGTCGGCCGCCACACCGTCGCCTTCCAGCGGCGCTGGACCGCGGCCCATCCCGGGGTCGATCTGCATCTCGTCCGCGTCAACACGGCGTCCGCCGGCCTCGGCGAGGGCGCCTGCGACCTCGCCGTGGTGCGCCGGCCCCTGCCGGACCGGCGGTTCGACACGGCCATCGTGGGCCTGGAGCGGCGGCTGTGTGCCATGGCCGCCGACGACCCATTGGCCTGGCGCCGGTCCGTACGGCTGGCCGACCTCGCCGGGCGGATCCTCCTCGTCGACCGGCGTACCGGCACCACCACCCCTGAGCTGTGGCCGCCGGACGCCCGTCCCGCCGTCGAGGAGACGCACGACGTCGACGACTGGCTGACCGTCATCGCCGCCGGACGCGGCATCGGTGTCACCGCCGAGTCGACCGCGAACCAGTACCCGCGGCCCGGAGTCGTCTACCGGCCGGTGCGCGACGCGGAGCCCGTCGCCGTACGGCTCGCCTGGTGGCGCGACGACCCGCACCCGGCCCTGCAGGCGGTCCTCGAACTGCTCAGTGAGCTGTACCGGACCGCCTGAGGCGCCGTCCGGCCACCGGAGAGCAGACCGAACAGCATGCGCCGGCGCAGCTGCGGCAGGTGACCCTGCTGCGCGCCTCCGATCTCGTCGTCGACACCGGCGTGTTCACCGAGACCGGCCCGCCCCGGCACGCCCTCCACCTCGTCACCGCCGGCTGACCCGGGCCGGCACGCGGCGCCGTACGTGGCCTTCGAGTGCGGCGCCGTAAGCGCGGTGTGACTGTCATTCCTGCGCGTCTGGCTCCGGGTCCGCGTCCAGGCCCGTGCACGCCAGCTCCCCGTCCACCTCGGCGCACGCCTCCACGCCCCGTGGCGAGGACACCGAGAGCATGGGGCTGCTGTTCCCGGCCGGGTCGTCTGCCGGGTAGCGGGCCGACAGCACGTCCTGGCCGGTCCGCACCGACACCTCGCGGGACCTGGCCGACCGCAGCCGCACCTGGGACCAGGCGGTGCCGCAGGCCGGCGAGTAGCGCAGCAGCACGGTGTAGGCGGGGCCGGTGACCGTGCTCGTGGTCCGCGCGTCCCGGGCGCAGGCCGACGCGTCGGGCAACGCGCCCTGGCAGGACCGGCCGTGACAGCGCGGCGCCGGAGGCAGGTGCTGCGCGGTGGGCGTGCTGTCCGGGCGCCCGCACAGGGCGACTGCGGCGGTCACCGCTGTCGCCGCCCCGAGGAGCGCGAGCGCGGACAGCGGCAGCCAGGGCGCTCGCCACGGCCGGATCCACCCCGATCGCCGCCTGCGCGCGGGGTGTTCGGGCTCGACCCGGGGCGGGGGGACGTCCGTGGCCTCCCAGAGGGCCAGCACGGGGTCGGGATCGGCGCCGGCGAGGCGGCAGAGCGCCTCCACGGCGGGTCTGGGCGGCGGCGCACCGCCGGACAGATAGCGGTGCCACGCGGACTTGCTGTACGGGGTGCGCGCGGCCAGCGCCGCCAGGCTCAGCCCTGTACGGTCCTTCAGCTCGCGCAGTCCCGTCACCAGTGCCTCGTCCGGCGTGGTCGCTGCATGGGGGTGCCGCATCGTGCGTCCTCGACTCCCTTTCCGCTATGGGCGTTTTAGCCCCTGTTGTCGGAATGACTTCCCGGAGTGCGGCGTCCGCAACACACGCGCAGGTAGGAGGAAAGGAGAAGCGCGGACGTACCGAAGACCCGTTCGGGGATCGCCGAACGGGCCTTCGGTGACATGTGGTGCGCGGTGACGTGCCGTCAGCACCAGGGCAGGGTGTGGTTGGCGCGGACGTAGCGCGCCGAGACGTAGCCCCGGTGGCGCGAGAGCCGGTACCAGGTGTGGTTCCCGTACACGGAGGAGCCGCGCGTCCTGCAGACGAGCGCCAGGTGCCGGCCCGTGTGCCGGTGGCCGATCACCCGGTAGCCGGTGCCCGGTCCGGAACGGACGTTGAGCCGGGCGTGCCGGGTGGTGACGCGGCCGGTGACGGGCTGGAGGTGTCGGTACGGCACCCACCGCACCACCAGTCGGTACTGCAGGCGGTACGGAGCCGCGTACGGGGTGAAGCGGTGGGCCGTCGTCCGGTGGGCGGAGCGGTACGCCGTTCCCCGGGGCGTCAGGCGGTGCACGCGGCGCGTCTGGTGGCCGCGGAGGGCGACGCGGTGGTGGGCGCGGTGTGTGACGGGTCCGCGGGCGTGGGTGCGGTGGTGGGGGTCGTGCTGGGTGGCGGCGCTGGGTACCGGGTGCTGGGTGGTGGCGCTCGCCGCGGTGGCCCCGGCCGCCGTGGGCAGGAGCGCGAGCGCCGCGACCGTGGCCAGCAAACCGCTCTTGAGGGTCCGTCGGATCATGGAAACCTCCGGCTGTCGTTCTCGTGACCACGAGCAGTGATCACGACAGCCAGCGTTTCCGTGACGGACCGTCGCCATGCCGTCCCGCCGTCCCCGGGGACGGCGGGACGTCCCCCGGGACGGGTGCGCGCGCCGCAGCACGGAACCCGGGGTGTGCAGCTCGCTCTCGCCGACGGGCGGCCCGAGGGCCTGCGGCAGATGGCGAGCCTCTTTTACTGCATGGTCGACGACTTCCTCGCGTACCCGATCAGTTGGGGGCTGCAGCGGGACACCACGGATCTACCGTCCAGTAGTATCCGGCGACAGGCCACCACAGGAGGAAACGTGCCCCGGTCCGAACGCTCGCCCCTGCTGCTCGCCGGCCTGCTGGCCGCGGCGGGGGTCGCCCACTTCGCCACCCCGCGCCCCTTCGACGCCACCATTCCGCGTCGGCTGCCCGGCTCGCCCAGGGCATGGACCTACGGCAGCGGAGTCGTGGAGCTGGCGCTCGCCGCCGGGATCGCCGCACCCCGGACGCGCGCGGTCGCCGCGAAGGCGGCCGCGGCCTTCTTCGTCGGGGTGTTCCCGGCGAACGTGCAGATGGCCGCGGACTGGCGGCACCGGCCCGCGCCGCTGCGGACGGCCGCTCTCGCGCGGCTGCCGCTGCAGGTGCCGCTGGTCCTGTGGGCGCGAGGAGTTGCCCGCAACGAGAAGGGACGGTCATGACGGAACGCATCGAGGTCGGGGACAAGGTCGAGGACTTCGCCCTCCCCGACGAGACCGGCACCATCCGCCGGCTCACCGAGCTGCTGGCCGACGGCCCGGTCGTGCTCTTCTTCTACCCGGCCGCGCTCACCCCCGGCTGCACCGCCGAGGCCTGCCACTTCCGCGACCTCGCCGCCGAATTCGCCGCGGCCGGTGCCCGGCCCGTCGGTATCAGCGGCGACGGCGTCGCCAAGCAGCAGGAGTTCGCCGACCGGCACGGCCTCGGCATGCCCCTGCTCTCCGACGCCGAGGGCACGGTCCGTGAGCGGTTCGGCGTCCGGCGCGGCTTCTCCCTCGCCCCCACCAAACGCGTCACCTTCGTGATCGCCCAGGACCGCACGGTGCTGGAGATCGTCCGCAGCGAACTGCGCATGAACACCCACGCCGACCGGGCCCTCGCCGCCCTGCGCGTCCACAAGGGCTGATCCGCCCCTTGCGGCGCCGGATGAGCGGGACCGCTCGCGCGCTTGATGCGCCCGTGCAACCGGAACGTCCTTGAGGACCTCCCGTCGGACCCAATCGCCGCACGGGCCGGCACAGTCCAGCTGCCCCACCGGGAGGGCCACCTCGATGAGGTGGCCCTCACCGCCTGCCCCGACGCGTCGCCCGGACACCTGGCCGCCGATGCCGGCAGCGCTGTCCGCACGGGGCCGAACAGGCACTGCCCGGCACCTGATCACTGGACCGCAGCCGGTCACCCTCGTAGTGACCGAGGAGCAGCGCACCCGACCCGACCCGGCTGCCCGCCGGGTCGGTGAAGCCGCCGATCACGAACTCCTGCCCCCGTGCGCACGTGAGCTTCAGCCAGTCCGTGGACCGGCGCGTCCGGTACGGCCCGTCGGCCCGCTTGGCGATCAGCCCCTCCAGCCCCGGGCACAGGCCCGGTCCAGCAACTCGGCGCCGCCCGCGTTGCGATGCGGGGTCAGCCGCAGCGGGGCACGGAAGGACAGTGCCCGGCGCAGCAGACCGAAGACGCAGTACGTCACCGCGACCCCGGACGCCTCGATGTCCCGCCGCCGGGTCACCCCATCCGCCGCAGCCGCCGCCGGTCGGCCGGGAGTGCCGCCGGCAGCCCCGGCACCGGGGCTCACCCGTCCCCGTCGGCGGCGACCTGCGCGAGCGTGCGGCCGGTGCGCACCGAGCGGGCCCGTCGGGGATCCGGCGTGCCGTGCCCGTCCGAGCGTGCCGGCCCCTTGCGCACCAGCAGCCAGGCCTCCTCCTCGCCCTCGCCGCTGCGGAACCGGGTCAGCGCGTACTCGCCGTGCAGCTTGGTCCCGTGCAGCCGGAAGGTGGCATGCCCGCGTTCCAGGGACTCCGCGAACTCCACCGGGCGCCCCCGGCGGTCGTGGCTGAGCGGCTCGTAGGTGCCGCGGTCCCACACGATCACCGTGCCGCCGCCGTACTCGCCCTTCGGGATCACGCCCTCGAAGTCCTCGTACTCCAGCGGATGGTCCTCGGTCGGCACGGCCAGCCGCTTGTCGGCGGGATCGGTGGACGGTCCCTTCGGGACGGACCAGGACTTCAGGACGTCGTCGACCTGGAGACGGAAGTCGAAGTGCATCCGCCGCGCGTCGTGGATCTGCACCACGAAGTGGGGCTCGTCGCTCCCGGCCCGGGGCTCGTGGCCCGAGGGTTCACGGGTCCGCTCGAAGTCGCGCCTGCCGCGGTACGTCCGCAGCCGGTCCTCCGCTGCCACCTGCGGCTCCTTCCCTACGTCCGCCTCACGGGCCCCGGGTACCCCGGGCCGGGTCGTTCAGCCCGCGCTGACGTTCAGCCCCCGATGGCGTTCAGCCGGCGACCGCGTCGTGACGACGTCCAGCGCCTCCACCCCGAGGTTCCGCAGGTTGTCGTACAGCTGCGCCTTCAGGGCCTGGGGCCGCGCGGAGCACCGCCACCGCCCGGTCACGGTCCTTCGGCGGGCCGAAGACGTGCGGCCCGGCCGGCGGCATGGCGCCGTACCCGACCCGGGTCAGGGTCAGGCCGTACCTGCCCCGGTGTCACCCCGTGCCCGACGGCGATCCGCGCGACCGGGTGAGGCCCGGGGTGACACGATCGGGAGTGCAGCCGGTTCGGACGAGCATCGGAGCGCGCATGACGACGCACAGGGCCACCGCGGATCAGACGGATCGGATCGAGGGGGTGGCGGTGAGGCCGGTCGCCGGGCACATCGGAGCCGAGATCACCGGCGTCGACCTCGCCGGACCGCTCGACGACTCCGTGGTGGCCCTGATCCGGCAGGCCGTGCTGCGCTGGAAGGTGGTGTTCTTCCGCGGGCAGGAACTGGACCATGCCCGGCATGTCGCCTTCGCCCGCCGCTTCGGCGAGCCCGTCGTCCTGGGCCGCCGCGGCAGTGCCTCACCGGAGGACTTCCCCGAGATCGAGACGACCGCCGACCGTCTGGAACTGGGCGGCCGCTTCGGCATGGACCACGAGGAGTGGCTGCGGCGCCGCCGGCACACCCTGCTGCGCGGCTGGCACTGCGATCACGGCGCCCGGATCGACCCGCCGGCCGCGACCGTCCTGCGCGCCGAGACCGTACCGCCCTACGGGGGCGACACCACCTGGGCCAACCTGGCCGCCGCCTACGCCGGCCTCTCGGCGCCGGTGCGGGCCTTCGTGGACGGGCTGCGTGCCGAGCACCGGCTGGGCGTGGGCTACCAGCCCCGTGCCGGCGACGACGCGTACCTGCGCCATCTGCTCGACCACCAGGTCGCCTCGGTGCACCCGCTGGTCCGAGTGCACCCGGAGACGGGGGAGCGGGTGCTGTTCGTCAACGGTTACTACGTGGAACAGATCACCGACGTCTCCCGGCCGGAGAGCGCGGCCCTGCTGGAGATGCTCCTGGAGCAGGCCGTGCGCCCCGAGTACACCGTCCGCTTACGCTGGGAGCCGGGCAGCGTCGCCTTCTGGGACAACCGGGCCACCATCCACCTCGCCCCGGGCGACAACGCCCACCTCGGTTTCCCCCGGATCATGCACCGGGTGATGCTCGCCGGAGACGTGCCGGTGGGGGTGGACGGCCGGCGGTCCGAGGCCGTCACGGGTACGGCGGTGGGCCGCTGGTAGGCGGTTGGGCGGTGCCGGCGGCAGCGGACGTCTCGTGACCGCGCCCACAGCGGGCACACCCGGGTCAGGCCGCCGGTCGCCACCCCAGCGCCGGGCCCAGCTTCGTCGCCATGTCTGTCAGGATCTGTACGTAGTCCCCGTGCTCGAAGGTGAACGGCAGGGCGAAGGCCACCTCGTCCACCTCGCGGAACGCGGCGTGCGCGCGCAGCCGTTCGGCGATCTCGTCGCAGGTGCCGACCAGGTCCGGGGCGAACAGCAGCCGGGCCGGCCCTTGCGGGGAGGCCGTACGCGGCAGCCGCTTCGCCGCGTACGCCTCGTACTTGGCGCGCTGCTCGGGGCTCGCGGAGTCGGTGGGGATCACGACCAGGCCGTGCGAGACCCGGGCTGCCTCACCGTCGGGGTGACGGGCGCGGAACTCCCGGATGAGGGACAGCTGGATCTCGGCGAAGTCCCAGGGGCCGTCCGGCTGTTCGGCCTTGACCACGCTGCTGGTCAGGAAGTTCATGCCGTGCTCGCCCGCCCAGCGCGCCGAGCCGAGGCTGCCGCCGCCGTACCACATGCGCCGGCCGAGCCCGGGCGACTGCGGCTGCACCACGTCCGCGAACACTTCGAAGCCCTCGACCCCGCTGAAGTCGCTCGCGGGCTTGCCGCGCACCAGGTCCAGCAGCCGCCGCACCCTCTCGTAGGAGAAGTCCTCGGTGTCGGCCGTGTCCGGGTACAGGGCGCCCTTGACCTGCTCGAAGTGCATCGGCGGGCCCACACTGACGCCCGGGTTCAGCCGGCCCCCGGACAGGATGTCCACCGTCGCCAGGTCCTCGGCGAGCCGCAGCGGGTTCTCCCAGCCGAGCGGGGTCACCGCGGTGCCCAGCTCGATCCGGCGGGTGCGCTGGGAAGCGGCGGCGAGGACGGCGACCGGCGAGGAGATGCCGTACTGGAGGTGACGGTGGCGCAGCCACGCGGTGTCGAAGCCGAGCCGCTCGCCCAGCTCGATGATCTCCAGCGTGGACGCGTGGCCCCGGGCCGGGTCCGCCGGGTCGAACAGGCCGATCGTGAGGAAACCCAGCTTGCGCAGCGGGCGGGCGGTGGACGGCACGGGCTCCTCCAGCGGTCGTACGTCGCTTCCGGCTGCAGGTGATTCTCGCAGGCGAGTGTGACAACCGTGTGATCACTTCAGCGGAATGACGATCTCGTCCTCGACCGGCGGATCGACTTCCTGGGCCCGGTTGCCGGTCGCGGCGAAGCAGCGCAGCCGGACCGCTTCCGCGGTGACGTCCAGCCGCAGGAAGCACTTGAAGAACGGCGGGCTGTAGGTGGCCGAGCCGGGCGAGAACAACTGGGTGTAGACCTTGCGCACGGGCAGCCGGAACCGGGATGTGCGATCCGGACGCCCACCGGTGCCGAGCAGGCTCGCGACGAGACGGGTGCGCCGGGTGATCCGGGCGTCGGGGTCGGCCTTGCGGCCCGGCTCGATGCCGAGGCGTTCGGCGACGACCGCGGTCGCCTCCGCCTCGGTCAGGGTGAAGAAGCGGCGCAGCCGCAGCCGGCGGCCGTACAGGCGGCTGTAGAAGGCCAGCGAGTCGCCGCGCAGCGGATAGCAGCGGAAGTCCCGCTCGGTGACGCCCGCGACCGACACCCGCGGGATGGTGTGCGTGGCGTGCATGAACGCCCCGCCGCCGCCCGCGACCACGTACTGGATGGTGCGGCCGTCCACGGCGACCGGGTAGCGCTGGTAGTTGTGGATGTCGCCGCCGATCGCGGCCACGTAGTGGTGCTCCGGGTCCCGGACGATGTCGTCCACCGTCCCACCACCGCCGATCGCACACGGGTGGTGCTCGCCGTCGACGTACAGCGGCGACCCGGTGATGAGGATCTTCGGCTTCGGCCCCTTCGACACCTCGCGCAGCCAGGCGCCCTGTTCGGCGTCGAGCGTGCCGAGCAGACCGGTGTCGATGCCGACGATCCGTACCGGGCCCGCGTCGATCGCCCAGTACGGCCCGGGCTGCGCGGCCTGTTGGCCCGGGGCCGACCGCAAGGCCCGTGCGGCGGCCAGCCGTTGCTCGTCGGCCGGGCGGGGCCGGTGCCACAGCAGGGCGCGCCACCAGGCGCGGGTGAGCGGGCGCGGCCGGGGCTCGGGGGCGAGCGGCGGGGTGTCGGCACAGAAGACGCGCATGAAGGCGCCCAGGTCCTCGTACCAGTCGTGATTGCCCGGTATCGCGAAGATGGGCGCCGGATAGTCCTGGTAGGGACGGAAGAACTTGCTGCCGTAGTCGTCGGCGCTGCCCACCGGGTAGATCACGTCGCTCGCGATCACCGCGAAGTCGGTGCCCCGACTTGCTTTCAGAAACCCTGGCACGACGGCGTACTGGGAGTCGTCGCCCTCGCCGGTGTCTCCGATGACCATGAACGAGAACGAGTCGGAGACCTCCCGCCGGATCACCTTGTCGGCGGGCGCCCCGGCCGCCTCCCGGCGCGCCACCCAGCGACTGCGGGTGCGGCCGGTCGGATCACCGAACCAGGACGCCAGCACGCCGTTGCGGGCGGCCCACAGAGTCCGCGGATTCAGCCACGACAGTTTCTCGACGTGGTCCGGCATCAGCTGCTGGTAGGCACCGGGCTCGGCCGAGCCCCAGCCGGCGCCCTGTGCGGTATCGCGCGAGGAGTCAGACACGCACCGCACGGTAACAACGCGCCGGTCAGCGCCGGTTGGCGGGGCCCGGCGTCGTGCGCCTCCGGAGAGGACGCCGTCCACGCCTGTTTGACCTTGACACGGTGACAGGGTCTTCACTGCTTGCCGAGGAGGTGGTCTCGATGACGATCACAAGACAGGACCCGGATGCGACAGGGGCGCTGCAGGGGTTGGAGGACGGCCGTTCGTCCGTGCGACTGCGGGCTGCCCTGGCGGTCGGCACGACGCCCGACCCGCGCTTCGTCGACAAGCTCGTCGAACGATGCGCGATCGAGCCCGAGTTCTTCGTCCGCGACATGCTGACCTGGGCGCTCACCCGCCACCCGGTGTCCATGACGCTTCCCGGACTGCTGCGTGAGGTGCGCTCGGAACGTGCGCAGGCGCGGAGCCAGGCGCTGCACACGCTGTCCAAGATCGGGGACCGGCAGGCGTGGCCGGCGATCACACGGGCGTTGTTGTCCGACGCGGACGACGAGGTGGCACGGAGCGCCTGGCGGGCCGCGGTCGTGCTCGTGCCGGAAGGCGAGGAGTCCGCGCTGGCCGCGGTGCTGGCCACGCAGCTCGGGCGCGGTGAGCGGGAGACGCAGCTGAGTCTCAGCCGGGCGCTGGTCGCGCTGGGTGAAGTGGTTCTGCCGGCTCTGCATGCTGCGACGACGGCCCCTGACCCGCATGTGCGCGCGCACGCGCTCGCCACACAACGGCTGCTGCGCGAGCCGGACACCGGATTCGAGTTCGCGATCGAGGAGGCGAAGCGCGTCGTGGCCCTCGGCGGGTCCGGCCAGGAGGGACGATAGGGCGTGTTGATCGGTGAGGTGGCGCGACGGTCCGGGGTCAGTGCTCGCATGCTCCGGCATTACGAGTCGCTGGGTCTGGTGCGGCCTACGGGGCGTACGGGCTCCGGTTATCGGGAGTACTCCGAGGACGACATCCGGCGGATCTTCCATGTCGAGAGCCTGCGATCGCTGGGGCTGTCACTGCGTGAGATCGGGCGCGCGCTCGACGATCCCGGCTTCACCCCCTCGGGGCTCGTCGACGGCCTCATCCGCCAGACACGCGACCGCATCGCAGCCGAGACCGAACTGCTCACACGGCTCCGCCGGATCGATGCCGCGGACCCCGCCGGCTGGGAGGACGTCCTCCAGATCGTCGCGCTCCTCCAGGCACTGGGTTCGAAGAGCGCCGACGCGCGCCAGCGCGCGGCCCTTTGCTCGGTCGACGAGGTTCCGGTGCCGGTGGAGGCCCTGGTCGAGGCGGCACTGAGCGAGACGGAGCCGAACGTGGCCGGAGCCCTGCGATGGGCGCTGGCGCGATCGGGCGACGGCGTACCGGCACTGCTGGCGGAGGGCCTCGGCTCACCGGTGGCCGCGGTGCGTGAACGTGCCGTCCGGTCCCTCGCCGAGCTGCCGGGGGGTGAGGCCACCGCGCGGCTGCAGGAGGCTCTCGCGAACCCCGACGCCGCGGTCCGCGGGTGTGCGGCTGTGGCACTCGGGACACGGGGAATGGCCGATGCGGTCCCCACGCTCATCGAGATGATCGTGGAGGGCAGGAACGACACCGATGCAGCCGATGCCCTGAGCGTGCTGGCGAGCGACACCGCGACAGCGGATCAGATCGCGAGCAGGCTCGTCGACCGCCTCGCTCACAGCACCACTGAAGCGCCTGCACGCGGACGGCTGACCCAGGCGCTGGCGGACATCCCGGGGACAACGGCGTCACATGCCCTCGTGGAGCTGTCGCATGACGAGGACCGTGCCGTCGCACTGACTGCGGTGTACCTTCTTCGGCTACGCGACGAACGGTGACGGATCCCTCCGGGGATGCCGCGTACGCGGCCGCGGGAGTCGGGCGTCGACGACGGCCCCCGCACCGGTGGGGACCGGCATAGGGAAAACCCTTGAATACCCGCCCATGGCTGACATGTGCGGGTCAAGGCTGGAATCCTTCCCCCACACACCGCACATCCCCGGTGTGTGCACGGATCACGGTCCCGCACAGCTCAGCTCACCCGGGCAGCAGACCCGTCTGCCCGTCTGTCACCGGTCGCGACCCGGCGACCGCAGCAGGAGGAGTACGAGTGAGACGTCTTCCCCACAGACCCGTTCGCCACAGACCCCTTTCCCCCAGCGGTCACAAGCGTGCCGCGGTCGGAGCCGCCCTGCTCTCCACCGCGGCTCTCCTCGCCGTCGGCCTCCAGGCCACCCCGGCGGCCGCCAAGCCCGCCGCTCCCCACCCCAGCCCGCTGCGCGCCGGCGGCCTGGAGGCCAGGCTCAGCCCGGCCCAGCACCAGGCGCTGATCGAGAGCGCCCGGCAGAAGACCGCCGCGACCGCCCGCACCCTCGGCCTCGGCGCCAAGGAGAAGCTGGTCGTCAAGGACGTCGTCAAGGACAACGACGGCACCCTGCACACGCGGTACGAGCGCACGTACGCCGGCCTCCCCGTCCTCGGCGGCGACCTCGTCGTGCACACCCCGCCCGCCTCCCTGGCCGCGGGCACCGTGAGCACCACGTACAACAACAAGCACAGGATCAAGGTCGCCTCCACCACCGCGGCCTTCGCCAAGTCGGCCGCCGAGACCAAGGCCCTGAAGGCCGCCAAGGCGCTCGACGCCAAGAAGCCCACCACCGACAGCGCCCGCAAGGTGATCTGGGCGGGCACCGGTACTCCGAAACTCGCCTGGGAGACCGTCGTCGGCGGCTTCCAGGACGACGGCACGCCCAGCCAGCTGCACGTCATCACCGACGCCACCACCGGCAAGGAGCTGTACCGCTACCAGGCGATCAGGACCGGCACGGGCAACACCCGCTACAGCGGGCAGGTCACGCTCACCACGACCCAGTCCGGTTCGACGTACACGCTGAACGACGGGACGCGCGGCGGCCACAAGACGTACAACCTCAACCACGGCACCTCGGGCACCGGCACACTGTTCTCGCAGTCCAGCGACACCTGGGGCGACGGCACCAACTCCAACGCCGCCACCGCGGGCGCGGACGCCCACTACGGCGCGCAGGAGACCTGGGACTTCTACAAGAACACCTTCGGCCGCAGCGGCATCAAGAACGACGGCGTCGCCGCCTACAGCCGGGTCCACTACAGCAGCGGCTACGTCAACGCCTTCTGGGACGACGGCTGCTTCTGCATGACCTACGGCGACGGGTCCGGCAACAACGACCCGCTGACCTCGCTGGACGTGGCCGGGCACGAAATGAGCCACGGTGTCACCTCCAACACCGCGGGCCTGGAGTACACCGGTGAGTCCGGCGGCCTGAACGAGGCCACCTCGGACATCATGGGCACCGGCGTGGAGTTCTACGCCAACAACTCCACCGACGTCGGTGACTACCTCATCGGCGAGAAGATCAACATCAACGGCGACGGCACCCCGCTGCGCTACATGGACAAGCCCAGCAAGGACGGCGGCTCGGCGGACAGCTGGTATTCGGGCGTCGGCAACCTCGACGTGCACTACTCCTCGGGCCCGGCGAACCACATGTTCTACCTGCTGTCCGAGGGCAGCGGCACCAAGGTCATCAACGGTGTCACCTACAACAGCCCGACCTCCGACGGCGTCGCCGTCACCGGCATCGGCCGGGCCGCCGCGCTGCAGATCTGGTACAAGGCGCTGACGACGTACATGACGTCCAGCACCAACTACGCCGCCGCCCGCACCGCCGCCCTGAACGCGGCGGCCGCCCTGTACGGCACCAACTCCACGCAGTACGCGGGAGTCGGCAACGCCTTCGCGGGTATCAACGTCGGCAGCCACATCACTCCGCCGAGCAGCGGAGTGACGGTCACCAACCCGGGCAGCCAGACCTCGACCGTCGGTACGGCCGTGAGCCTGCAGATCCAGGCGAGCAGCACCAACAGCGGCGCGCTGAGCTACAGCGCCTCCGGTCTGCCCGCGGGTCTGTCGATCAACAGCTCCAACGGCCTGATCACCGGCACGCCGACCACGGCGGGCACGTACAACACCACGGTGACGGTGACCGACTCCACGGGCGCCACCGGTACCGCGACCTTCACCTGGACGGTCAACTCCGGCGGTGGCGGCGGTTGCACCTCGACCCAGTTGCTGAGCAACCCCGGATTCGAGTCCGGAGGCTCCGGCTGGAGTGCGACCAGCGGCGTCATCACCAACGACACCGGTGAGGCCGCCCACAGCGGCTCGTACAAGGCCTGGCTCGACGGCTACGGCTCCTCGCACACCGACACCCTGTCCCAGTCGGTGACGATCCCCGCGGGCTGCAAGGCGACCCTGACCTTCTACCTGCACATCGACACCGCGGAGACCACCACCGGCAC
The DNA here is from genome assembly GCF_044546895.1 of Streptomyces sp. NPDC053069. Taxonomy (NCBI): domain Bacteria; kingdom Bacillati; phylum Actinomycetota; class Actinomycetes; order Kitasatosporales; family Streptomycetaceae; genus Streptomyces; species Streptomyces sp. NPDC053069. Next base: position 23,708 of record NZ_JBITZN010000005.1, read on the forward strand.
GCAGTACGACAAGCTGACGGTGACCGCGGGTTCGAAGACGCTGGCGACCTACTCGAACCTCAACAAGGCCGCCGGCTACAGCCAGAAGTCCTTCGACCTGTCCTCGCTGGCAGGCTCGACGGTCACGCTGAAGTTCAACGGCGTGGAGGACTCCTCGCTGCAGACCAGCTTCGTCGTGGACGACACCGCCCTGACGACCGGCTGAGTCACCCGTCGCGGCCCCGCACCCGGAAGTGGTGCGGGGCTGTGACGTGTCCTGTCAGCCGAGCGGATCCAGCGTCAGATACGCCTGCTGCGGACTGCCGTCGTGGACCAGCGACTCCTGGTTGCCGACGTCGTCGAAGGCGAACGCGTAGGCCTTGCCGTCGGCCATCTGTGCATGCACCGCACGCGCGTACTGGTTCGTCACCGCGTCCTGGTAGAAGCCGGCCGTCGAGGTGTCCGGCTGGTTGGGGTTGACGAGCAGGGTCGAACGGTTGAAACCGGCGCACAGGGTGCGGGAGATGGGGCCCCGGACATTGTCGTTGGGCGCGTCGAGCAGCTTGTGGCAGCCGAAGACGCTGTCCGCGTCGGGCTTGGCGAAGCTGGTGACGACCGCGCCCGAGGCATTGGTGAAGTTCATGACGCCACCCGACACCCGGCCGTAGTACTTGGTGCCCGGCTGGTCGGCGAACGGTGTGACGGTCAGCGTCGACGTCGTGTACTTCTGCCAGACCCGGTTGACGTAGTCGTCCATCACGCTCGCCGGCAGGGCCCCGGTCTCCACGCCGTACAGCGGCGAGAGCGCGCGCAGGACCGTGCCGTCGGAGCGGGTCTGGATCAGCCCGGCCCAGCCGCCCGACCGGCCCCGCAGCGTGTTGAAGAATCCGTTGTAGCCGCCGGACTTGAGGTGTCCGGTGCTGCTCACGCTGCCGTCGGAACGCCGCACCCCGACCGCGTACGGCGCCGAGAACATGTCCACCTGGGTGCTGTTCAGCCACAGTCCGGAGTCATTGAGGGTGTACTCGGACCAGTTGAACAGGATGTTCCGGTTGGGGTCGGAGGGGTTCTGCACGGCCGGCTGCACGAGGCCTCCGGTGGTCAGGCGGAAGTCGAGCTTGTGACCGTAGGAGAAGTAGATCCGCCCGGAGAACTTCGGTATCCGGATCGTCTTGGACTGTCCGGGGGCCGGGCCGTCGATCGCCGCGTCCGGAGCGGGCGTCGGGGGGTTGCCACCCGCCGGCCAGGCGTGGAAGGCGCCGTTCGCATCGGCCCAGCCCTGTTTCCCGGAGGACAGCTGGGTGCCGAGGTCGTAGACGTAGACCGGTTCGGAGCGGCCGGAGTTGTTGGTGATCCGTAGCGGGAGGGTGTCCGCCACGGCCGCACCGGCGCGGTCCGGGGCGCCCAGGGCGAGTACTCCGCCGGTCAGGGCCGCGGTGGCCGCCAGGGCCAGTGCTGGGCGTGTGCGTGCGTGAGGCACTCTCCACCTCCGTGTGGGGTCGGGGTCGTACGGATATTGGTCCGTACCTGTTTGAGAGCGCTCTCAGCGTGGCCGTGGGCCGCGTCCGTGTCAATGAGTTGAACGGGAAACAGAGGGGACCGGTCGAAGGCGCCACCATGCGGTGGACGCCTTCGACCGGCACCGGCCCGGCAGTCGACGTACCGTCAGAAGGTGCGCTGGAGCAGGCCGAGCAGGGCCGCCCAGTGCCGCTCGTCGGCCTCCTTGTCGTACACCGGGGTGTCCGCCTGCGTGTAGCCGTGCTGGGCGCCCGGGTAGACCTCGCAGGTGTGCCGGACCCCGGCCTCGGTCAGGGCCTTCTCGAAGCGCTCGATCTGCTCCGGGGGCAGCGAGTGGTCGTTGTCGGCGTGCCCGAAGTACAGCTCCGCGGTGATGTTCGGGGCGCTCAGATGGGGGCTGTGCGGATCGTCGGTGGCGAGCCGACCGCCGTGGAACCCGGCCGCCGCCGCGACCCGTTCCGGGTGGGCGGCCGCCGTCCACAGGGCCAGCCGTGCGCCCATGCAGTAACCGGTGAGCGCGACCGGTCCGTCGGCGACCAGCGGGCTGTCGGCGAGCCAGCGCAGATAGGCGCCCGCGTCCCGCGCGGCCAGATCCGGTGTCAGCGAGCCCACGACCGGGCCCAGCCGGTCCCAGATGGTCGGATCGGCGCCCGGGTCGATGAACTCGGGCAGTTCGACGACCGGGGTCCGGCCCAGGCGGTAGAACACGTTCGGCACCAGCACGGTGTAGCCGGCGGCGGCCAGCCGGTCGGCCATCGACCTCAGGTGCGGGCGCAGGCCGTAGGCGTCCTGGTAGAACAGCACGCCCGGACGCGGGCGCCCGTCGGCGGGATGGGCGAGGTAGGCGTCGGCGACGCCGTCCTCGGTCTGGATGTCGAGGTCGGTTCCCTGGACATCGATCATGGTGAGCAGGCCTCCCTGGGGGAACGGGCGCCGGATGGCAGTCACCCCCCGGCGCCAGGACTGCGGACCATGCTGTCATGCAAGATCCGCAACCCCGCACCCGGTGTGCCGCGTGCTCACTCGAACCGGCTGGTGTCTCCCGCCCCCCGCCGCACGATCTCCGCCTCGCCGCCGGAGAAGTCCACGACGGTCGTCGGCTCGGTGCCGCAGTCGCCGGAGTCGACCACCGCGTCCACTGCGTGGTCGAGCCGGTCCTTGATCTCCCAGCCCTGCGTCAGCGGCTCCTCCTCGTCCGGCAGCAGAAGCGTGCTGGACAGCAGCGGCTCGCCCAGTTCCGCCAGCAGCGCCTGGGTCACCACATGATCGGGGATGCGCACACCCACGGTCTTCTTCTTCGGGTGCAGCAGCTTGCGCGGCACCTCGCGGGTGGCCGGGAGGATGAAGGTGTAACTGCCGGGCGTGGACGCCTTCACGGCCCGGAACACGTCGTTGTCCACCCGCACGAACTGGCCGAGCTGCGCGAAGTCCCGGCACATCAGGGTGAAGTGGTGCCGGTCGTCCAGATGACGGATGGAGCGGATCCGGTCCATGCCGTCCCGGCTGCCCAGCCGGCAGCCCAGCGCGTAACAGGAGTCGGTCGGGTATGCGATGAGCGCTTCCGAGCGCACCGCGTCGGCGATCTGCGCGATGCTGCGCGGCTGCGGGTTGTCGGGATGCACGTCGAAGTACTTCGCCACGTGTCGAGCTTATGCCGTCCCCGCACCCCACACGCACCCACACACCCACGTGCCCCACTCGCGAGGCCGGCCCGTGGCGGTGTGGCGCGGTCGGGTCGGCCGCGGGTCGGGACGGACCGAGCCGCCTGCGGCCGGCCGACCCTTGAATCGACGTGCGTACGTCCCGTGTTTCCGGGGCATCGGACCCGTGAGCCGTCCCGGGCCTCCCCCCCGGCCCCGGACGCGACGTCTCCGCCGGCGGCCCACCCCCCCCGGGCCGCCGGCGGAGCCATGTCCGGCGCGTGGGGTAGCGTGCGGCGCGTACACCCAGGTGAACGCGGTGACGAGGAGAGGGGCACGTGGCCGGCCGACCGGACGAAGGCCAGGCGTTCCCGCAGCCGTACGGCGGCGACAACGCCTGGACCCAGGAGTTGCTCGGCCATCTGCGGCCCGCCGGACGCGATCTTCGCCGGCTCGTCGCCTGGCTCGCCCGGACGGTGCGCGCGTCGGTGTGTCTCCAGGACGCCGGCGGTGGCCTGCTGGCCGGGGAGCGCCTGCCGCTCGACGACGCCGTCGTCGCCGACGTCACCTCCGGCCGGGTCTCCGCCGCGGCCCTGCAGGACGGCGAACGGCACCTGCGCCTGCTCGGGATACGGCATCCGGGGTCCGGCCCGGCGGCCCGGGCCGTCCTCGCCGTGGCCCGCCCGGCGCCCTTCGACCGGCGCACCGCAGACATCCTCGGCCACACCGCGGGCGTACTGGAACTGCTGCTCAGGGAACGGGAGCTGGCCGAATCCGGGCGGCGGCTGCGGCGGGCCACGGCCGATCTGCGGCTGGCGATCCTGCAGCTGCTCATGGTGGAGGACACCGTCTCCGCCCGCCGGGTCGCCGCCGGGCTGTGGCCGGGCCTGCTGGAGGAGGACACCGCCCGCGTGTACGTCCTCGAAGGCACCGCCGTCGAACGGGACCGGCTCGCCGACGCGTGCGTGGCCGCCACCGACGGCCGGGCGCTGGTCGTGCGCTGTCCCGCGGTGGACGAACACGTCATCGTCGTCGGCCCGTCCGCCGAGGTGGGGCAGCGGCTGCGGTCCCTCGTCGCCGACCGGCCCGGCACCTTCCTCGGCGGCAGCCCCCGCCAGCGCCTCGCGCTGACCGCCACCGCCTACGGGCAGGCCGTCACCGCGCTCGCCGTGGCCCGCTTCCATCCCGACCGGGCCGCCGTCTACGCCGCCCGCACCCGCCCCGCACAGCTCATGGACACCGCCGCGCTACGGGCCTGGGCCGCCGCCGTGCTGCGCCCGCTCGACGCGCTGCCGCACCATGTGCGCGCGGAACTGCTCGCCACCACCCGGCTGGGCCTGGAGTTCACCGCCGTGAACGCGGCGAAGGTGCTGGGCGTCAGCCGCAACACGGTCCGCGCCCGGATGGACCGGGTGGCCGCGCTGCTCGGCGCCGACCTCTCCCGGGCGACCGCCCGTGCCATCGTCCACGCCGCCCTCAACACCGAGGCCGCCCACGGCACGTACGACCCACGCGGCGGCGCCCCCGGTCCGCCGGCCCGGACCCGGCTCGCCGAGCTGCTCGACACGAGCGCGCTGCGTTCCTGGGCCGAGGGGCTCCTCGGCCGCCTCGACACGGACGGCCGCGACCTGCGCGGCACCCTGCGCGCCTGGACCGCCGCCGACGCGCACGCCGAACGCGCCGCCCAGGCACTCGGCGTACACGCCCAGACCGTCCGCGAACGCGTCCGTGCGGCCGAACCCGTGCTGGAGCGCCGGCTGACGGCCGGCGGCACCGACCTGTACGAGGTCGTCCTCGCCCAGCTCGTCACCGGCGAACTGCCCGTACCCGGCCTCGGTGCGCCGGACCAGGACCAACCGGACGCGTCTGTGCACCGGTGAGTGCCGGGCGGGCCGCACCGGGCACCGGTGCACTGTCCCGGGTACGGCAGCGGGACATAGGTTCGGCAGGCCGCGGGGCACGACCGGCACGGGGGACCGGTCGCGGCCCCGCGCTCCGGCTCAGGACCCCAGCAGGACCGGGATCTCCTCCCAGCCGTGTGCGATGAACGACGGCACATGCCGCAGCTCACCGGCGTCCACGGCCAGGCGCAGGCCCGGGAACCGGGCGAACAGCGCGGGCAGCGCCGTGAGCGCCTCCAGCCGGGCCAGCGGAGCACCGATGCAGCGGTGCGCACCGATCCCGAACGCCAGATGGTCCTCGGCGTCCCGGGCCGCGTCGAAGACGGCCGCGTCGGGGCCGTAGTGCGCGGGGTCCAGGCCCGCGGACGCATAGGTCGTGATGATCGCGTCACCGGCCGGGATCATCACGTCCCCCACCTTCAGATCCTCGATCGCGAACCGCAGCGGCAGCGCCGCGATGGACGGATGGACCCGCAGGGTCTCGTCGACCACCGCGCCCCAGCCCACCACCCCGGAGCGCACCGCCGCCAGCTGCGCCGGGCCGGTCAGCAGCGCGACCACCGCGTTGCCGATGAGATTGACGGTGGTCTCGAACCCGGCTCCCACCACCAGCAGCAGCGTGTGCAGCAACTCCTCGTCCGAGAGCCGGTCTCCGTCCTCGTCGCGAACCCGGATCAGCTCCGTGGTGACGTCGTCGCCCGGATGCGTCCGCCGGTGCGCGATCAGCGCGCCGAACACCGAGCCGATCCGCTCGTGCACGGACGCGGCGAACTCGGGGCTGGAGTCGGAGGTGTCCATGATGTCGGCGATGAGCCGTGCCGCGGCGGGCCGCAGCTCCTCGGGTACCCCGAGCAGTTCGCAGATCATGCGCATCGGCAGCGGATGCGCCAGCCCGGCCCGCAGGTCGACCACGCGGCCGTCGGCCCCGTCGGCCGCCAGTGTGTCCAGCAGCTCGGCGGTCAGGGCCGCCACTCTCGGCCGCATCGCCTCGGTACGCCGGTGCGTGAAACTCGGCGCGACCAGCTTGCGCAGCCGGGCGTGGTCGGCGCCGTAGGTGGAGAGCATGTTGACCACCCCCACCCAGGTCGCGATCCAGCTCCAGGACGGGTGCTGGGCCAGCTCCGGCCACAGTCGCCAGTGGCGGCGCGCGTCCTTGCTGACCCGGGGATCGAGGATCAGCTCCTTCAGGCAGCCGTGGCCGGTGGGCGCCCAGGCAGGGATGCCGCCGGGCAGTTCGACCGGTACGACGGGACCGAGCGCGCGCAGCCGGGCGCTCTGCGCGACGATGTCCGAGCCGAAGGGATCGAGGGCGATGCGGTCGGTGACGGTCACGTCTGCTCTCCTGGCCGAGCGGCCCTCTTGCGAGGCGGTCGCCCTCAGTAGACGCCGTCATCGCCGCCCGGCACACCGCGCGGGCCCTGCGGGGGTCGGAAACCGGCCGCGTCTGTGCGTCATCCGGTCCGCGTGACTGGCAAGTTGTAGATGTGCGCCGGAGAGATGATCCGCGTGATGGCCTCGCCCAGCACGGTGCTCGGCTCCTGGGACCGGTAGCCGGTGTCGGTGTTGAGGAGGGCCACGAGCGTCGTTCGCGACGGCGGCAGATGGATGGTCACCGTCTCGTAGCCCGGGAGCGAGCCGTTGTGGCCGATCCAGCCCTGCACGTCGAAAATGCCCAGACCGTATCCGGCGCCCTTGAAGCCGGTCGGAGGCATGATCAGCCGCTCCTTCTGGGTGGCGGCGGCGACCATCCGCCTGCCGTCCGGGAACTGGCCCGTGGCGACGGTGCGCGCCCAGGTGTGCAGATCCCCGAGCGTCGAGATCATCGCGCCGGCCGCCCAGCCCCAGGACGGGTTCCAGTCGGCCGAGTCGGCCTCCTTGCCGTTCGCGGTCTGCCGGGTGTAGCCCTGCGCGTGCGGGGCGGGGAACTCGTTGCCGGACGGGAAGAGCGTGTGCTTCATGCCGGCCGGGGCGAGGATGTGCCGCGCGATGTAGTCCCCGAGGTGCTGCCCGCTCTGCTTCTCCACCACCAGACCGAGCAGGATGAGATTGGTGTTGCAGTAGTCGAACTTCTGCCCCGGCTGGAACATCACCGGGTGCTTGAAGGAGTAGGCGAGCAACTGCTGGGGCGTGAAGGGCCGTTGCGGGTCCGAGGTGAGCGCCTCGAAGAAGCCCGGGTCCTCGGAGTAGTTGAACAGCCCGCTGCGCATCTCGGCGAGCTGGCGCAACGTGATCCTGTTCCCGTTGGGTACGCCGTCGACGTACTTGCCGATCGGGTCGTCCAGACCGGCCTTCTTCCGGTCCACCAGCTGCAGCAGCGCGGTCACGGTGAACGTCTTGGTCTCGCTGCCGATGCGGATGTACATGTCCGGCGCCATCCTCTGCCCCGTGCGCTTGTCGGCGACCCCGAACGAGCGGACGTAGTCCGGCTGTCCCGGCGTCCAGACGCCGACGGTCACGCCGGGCACGTTCGCCTCGCGCATCACCTTCCGTACGGCTGCGTCGAGTTGGCGTGCCACGCGGGGGGTGAGGTCACGGACGGCCGGTCCGGAGGGCGTCGGGCTGGGCTGCTCGGCGGCGACGGTGGCCGGCACGGAGACCGGTGCGGCCCAGACGGGTGCGGCGGCCAGTGGTGCCATCAGCGTCCCCACCGTGACGGCGACCGCGGCCCCCCTCAGCAGACGGCGGGATGGCGACATGGTCTGACTCCAAGCACGGGAGAGCCGAACGTGCGGTGAGCGGGACGTCGGAGCCCGGACCTCCCCAGCATAGGAGCGCCCATCCGGCCCCGCCCGCCGACCGGACGGTCGTACCGGAGCGGCCCCCCACCCCCGCAGTTGCCCGTTCGCCCCGGGCTCGCTTCCGGTGTGCCGTCCGCGTCGGAGGGTGACTGAGCCTTCACTGGCCGCACACCGGCGCGAGGACGGCGAGGGTGCCGTTGGCCTGGCGCAGCGCGTCCTCGAGGGCGCCGGGTGAGTGGAGCGTGCCGGTGCCGTCGGGTGGCACGAGCCATTCCAGGAAGCGGGCGGGCCGGTACGGCGGCGGTACGGCGAGCCAGGCCCCCTTGGTCGCGTATCGCAGACCTGCTCCCACCCAGCCCCCGGACGGGTCCGGCGGCAGGAAGAACCCGACCCGGCCCGCCGCCGTGTCGACCAGCGTGGGTCCCGGCGCCGGCCTCCCTGGGCGCCACAACAGGTCCAGGGTGAGCAGTCCCAGCTTGTCGGGGACTGTCAGCACGTCCCAGAAGCGGCCGGCCTCCAGCAGCGCGATGCCCTCTCCGTTATCCCACTCCCGTTTGCAGGACCGCGGGTCGGCCGCCGCCGCGGCCAGCCACTCCACGCCCCGCATCCACATCGTGTTCGTCATGCACTGCTCCGGGTGTCCTCGCTCGCCCACGCCCGGCGCAGGGAACGACCGTGACCGGGCACTTCGTGCGCCTGCACACCGACCCGGCATATGCATGCTCGTAGATATTTCTACGGGGCGGAAGGGGTGGCGAACCGTGGCGTTTGAGACGGGACGTTCGAACCACGGCCAGGAGTTCGCCGGTTGGGGGAGGAGACGGGGCGATCAGGCAGCCGGCGGCTCGGGTGCCAGCACCAGCATCGTGACGTCGTCCCGGACCTCGTAACGCAACTGCATGAGGTCCGCCCACACCACCCCCGGCAACTCGGCGGGCGGTGTACGGGCCAGGGCGGCGAGGCGGGCGGGCAGCGGATAGAAGGCGTCGCCGGCGTCCCGTGCCTCCCACACCCCGTCCGAGGCCAGGAACAGCCGGTCGCCCGGCCCGAGCGTCACCGTGACCTCCTTCGGCGGGTCGACGCCGACCAGCCCGAGCCCCAGCGGCGGTCCCGGCACGACCGTCAGCTCCCGGGCGTGCTCCTCGTGCAGCAGCACGGGGGCCGGATGACCACAGGCCACCACCCGAACCACACGCCCGTCGGGGGCGAACTCCAGCAGCACCCCGGTGGCGAAGAGCTCCGTGTGCCGCACACCCGCCGAGTCCACCGTCAGCCTGCGGTCCATCCGCGCGGCGACCGACTCCAGGTCCGGCTGGTCCAGCACCGCCTCCCGGAAAGCGCCCAGCAGCGACACCACCGTGGCGACCGCCGACAGTCCGTGCCCCTGAACGTCGCCCATCACCGCGCGCACCCCGTACGGTCCGTCGCGCACGTCGAAGAAGTCCCCGCCCACCAGCGTCCCGTTCTGCGCGGCCCGGTAGAAGCCCGTGCACCCCACGCCCCCGACCCGCTGCGGCAGCAGCGGCATCACCGCCCGCTGCACGGCCTCGCCGATCGCCCGCTCCGTGTCCAGCTGGGCGTCCCGGTGACTGCGCACGAACGACACGAACACGCTCAGCGCGGCCACGAACACGATGGTCAGCAGATCGGTGTCGCCGGGACGGTCGAGATGGGTGGCCGGCACGTTCAGCACCACGACCACCCCGAGGCCGAGGAGCGCGGTGGCCAGCGGGCCGTACGACAGGACGGCCAGCGGCGGGATCGCCCCGAGCAGGAAGCCCAGATCGCGCGCGTGGACAGTGACCATCGTGGCCGTGCTGACGGCCACGAGCAGCAACACGGGCAGCACCCGCACCCACCACGGCGGCGGGGCGCCCCGCAGCCAGCCGCGATCCTCCAGGTCCCCACGCGACGACCCGCCGCGCACCCATCGCACACCCCCAACCTACGCCGCCCACCGCACCCGGGCCTGCCGCCTGGAACGGCAGGGAGGCCTTCTGCCGCCGCCCGCCTGGGACGGCACCGACGCCTCCTGCCCAGTTCGGCGCGCCTGGACCGTCTGCTCGCGGCGTTCGGTTGTTGCCGAGCCGCGTCGTGGTCCGGGCCCGGACCCGGAGTCGCGCGGCCGGGGCGGGTCGCCGGGCGCCGGCACTGATGAGCCGGCGGCGGCGATAAGCGGTGGACGCCCCGGAGGTGGGCCGCATAGCCTGTGGCCGGCACGCCCGAGACGGAAGGAAGGAGGCGAGCGTCATGGCCACTGTCATCCCGCGCTCCCGCCACTCCGTCACCCGGGTGTGCCACGCCTGACCGGGAGCGCGTCCCCGCCGCACCGCGGCACGCAACCCGGAGGAATCCATGACCACCACGGTCATCCGCACGCTCGACGAGAGCACCGCGCATCTCTTCCACACCATGCCCGACCCGCTGGCGTTCCAGGACAAGCACCGGCGCACCCGCTACCGCCCCGACTGGCAGCGCATCGCCGTACGCGACGGCCGTACCGTGGCCCGCGCCGCCTGGTGGGGCCGCCCCGAGGACCCCGAGCCGCTCGTGATCAACTGGTTCGACGTGGCCGAGGGCGAGGAGGAGGCCGGAGCCGAACTCCTGCGCACGGCACCCTGGCGGACCGACGAACTCGAACTCGACCTGCCCGCCGGCTGGCGGGCCGACGCCCGGCAGCGGGCCGCCGCCGACGCGTGCGCCGCTGCCGCCCGCGCAGCCGGTTACGCACCCCTGGCGGAGCGGTTCGTGTACCGCTGGACCCCGGACCGGGGACTGCCCGAGCGGCCCGGGCGCCTGCTCTTCGAGGGAGAGCCGGACGACGCGGTGTTCTTCGGCCTGCTGCGCCGGATCCACTCCGTCACCCTCGACGCCCACGCCCGCCGGGCCATCGAGCAGGGCGGACCGGACCGGGCGGCACAACAGGAGCTGGACGTCTTCCACTGGTTTCCGTCCCCGCGCACGTGGTGGCGGATCGCCCGCACACCCGAGGGCGAGACGGTCGGCGTCCACATCCCCGCGCGCAATCCGTCCGGGCCCTGCGTCGGCTTCGTCGGCGTCGTGCCCGAGCAGCGGGGCCACGGCTACGCCTACGACCTGCTGGCCGAATGCACCCACTTCCTGGCGGCTCAGGGGGCCGAGTTCATCGCCGCCGCCACCGACCGGACCAACGTCCCCATGGCCGCCCACTTCACCACGGCCGGCTACCCCGTGGTGCGGGAGCGGATCAACTACTGGGCCGACGGAGTTGTCAGCGCCGGGTGACATGCTGACGGGGCGGTGATCGAGACGGCACCGCCCGCGCCACTGCTCCGCGCCGAGTGGCCGGAGCGGAGCAGGAGCCGTGCGCGGGCGGTGGCGTCCGGGCGTCCGGGGCCAGGGGGTGCCAGGGCCCGCGACGCCGGGGTGATCCAAACGACACCCCCTGGGGGTGCCGGCCGGCCTGATCCGAACGACACCCCCTAGTCCCTGGGGGCTGTGAGGCGGGACTCCGCCGTTGCCAGGATCTCGGTGACGCGGAGGCCGAACGCGGCGTCGCAGGCGTGCGGGCGGCCCGTGCGAGCGGCCCGCACCAGGGCGTCGGCGGCGCGGGCGAGCGCGGGGACCGCTCCCTCGGAACTCCCCGGCATCAGCGCCACGCCCGCCTCGCCCCGCAGCTCCACATCGGCCCCGGCCGCCGCCGGCGGCGCCGTCAGGCTCAGCGTGAGCGTGCTCGACGCGCCGGTGGCGTGGTCGAGGACCAGATGGACGGTGTCCGCGGGACCGTGCGCCGCCGCCACCACTTGCCGTACGTCACCGAGGACCGGCAGCAGTACCGACAGCGCGTGCGGGCCGACGTCCCACAGCGCCCCCTTCTCCCGCCGCCACGGCGAGGCCGCGAACGGGCTGTCGGAAGTGAACACGGCCCCCAGCCACTGGGCACGCGCCGTGAACCAGCCCGCCTCCCCCGCCTGTTCCTCGATCCAGGCCTCCGGCTCCTTCTGGAAGCGCGCGGTGAAGAACACCACCGACGCCACCCCCGCCCGCTCCGCCGCCTCCGCGACCGCCCGCCCCTCGGCGACCGACACCCCGAGCGGCTTGTCCAGCAGCAGATGACGGCCCGCCCGAGCCGCGCGCACCGCCAACTCGGCCTGGGCGGACGGCGGCAGGGCCACGGCCACCGCGTCCACGTCGGCCAGCAGTGCGTCGACGTCGGCGTACGCGGCGACGTCGTACTGCTCGGCCAGTGCCGTGGCCGCTTCCGGCCGGCGGCCCCACACCCCGGCGAACTCCACGCCGGTGTGCCCGGCGAGGGCGGGGGCGTACGCCGCCCGGGCCCAAGGACCCGTCCCCAGCAGTCCGATACGCATGTCGCGTTCCTTCCTCCCAGCCGATCCCCGCACCCTCAAGATGCTGCGCTCCGCTCGCCCTCCGCACACCTGCGGTCCCGGTCCCCGCCCTCGGCCAGCCACTTGGCGATCGTGGCGGAGATGGGCTGACCTGTGTCCATCTCGACGAACCCGAACTGGCCGGACTGGTTGCACTCCAGGAACCACCAGATCCCGTCCGCGTCCTCCGCGAAGTCGAATGCGCCGTACGCCAGTTCCGCGCCCCTCATGTACCGCCGTACGCCCTCGGCGACGCGCGGCGGCACGTCCGCGGGCAGCCAGGGAGAGACCGACGGGGCGAAACGGACGTCCACGTCGTCCGGGTGGGCGTCCGGGGCGGTGGGCTTGCGCGCGGCCAGCAGCGTGTCGCCGACGACGGTGAGCCGGATGTCGGCGCGCTTGGCGATCCGCCGCTGCAGCAGCGTCGGACCGAAGGCCACCGCCGAGAAGTCGGTGTCCGGCGCGACCCGGCTGGTCGGCACCGCACGTGGCGGCTCCTGCGGATGCGCACCCGACACCGGTTTGACCACCAGGTCCGGGAAGCGTTCCGCGAACTCCCGCGCCGCCTGCGGGAACGTCGTGATCAGCGTGGCCGGCACCGCCAGGCCGCTGTCCTGTGCCAGGCGCAGCTGCCAGGGCTTGTGGCGGGCTCTCCGGGCCGCGTCCGGATGGTTCATCCAGCGCGCGTCGGTGGCGCGCAGCATGCCGTACAGCGCCTGTGACGACTCCTCCGTCAGCCAGGCGGACGGCTGGGCGGCGCGGGCGGCGGCCTCCCCGGGTCTGCGTACCCAGATGGAGCGCAGGCCGTTCATGCTCACGAGGCGCCCGCCGGCGGACAGGTGTCCACGGCAGGCGCCCTGCACGTACTCGCCCGACAGCGCCACCCCGTTGGTGAGGTCGGCGGGGTCCAGCCGGACGACCGGCACGCCGGCCTCGCCCAGTCGCAGGACCACCATGTCGGCCGTCACGTCTTCTTCACTGGTCAGGATGAGCACGGTCATCTTCCAGGGCCCGCGGTTCAGTCGTCGAAGTGCGTCTTGGAACCGGCCGTCGAGGTCGTGGTCCCAAGGGCCCTGAGAGTCGCATGGTCGGTGGCGGCGATCCGCCCGTCCGGGAGGACGTTCAACTGCAGTCCGGAGTCGTACGCGTACGGTGCGGTGACGTCCAACTGCACAGCGGGCCGCGCGTAGTTGAGCGTGAACGGTTGCATGGTCTCTCCCTGATTCGGCTTTCACGTCCTTATACGAATCGAACGGGTGATTGGTTTCCTTACGCTGCGTAACCGCAGGTCGAGGGTGCACCGGAAGGGCCGCCCGGACAACAGGGCAGGGGCAACGGCCGGTGTCCGCGTCAGGCCGCGAGTGTGCTGTGGGCCACAGTGAGGGCCTGTTCGGCGTACCCGCGTCCGAACAGCACCGCGTGGACCAGCAGTGGGAACAGCTGGTGCACACCCACCCGCTCCCGCCGGCCGGCCGCGAGCGGTGCCCTCTCCTCGTACCCGGCGAGCACCCGGTCGAGGTACGGGCAGCCGAACAGCTGAAGCATCGCCAGGTCGGTCTCCCGGTGGCCGCCGTGCGCGGCCGGGTCGATGAGCCGGACCTCGCCGTCGGCGCCCCACAGTACGTTCCCGTTCCACAGGTCCCCGTGCAGTCGCGCGGGCGGCTCGGCGGGTCCGGCCAGCTCCGGCAGCCGCGCGCAGACCCGCTCGAACACGGCCGCCTCGTCCGGGCGCAGCGTGCCGCGGTCGACCGCGGCACGCACATACGGCAGCACCCGGTGCTCGGCGTACCAGCCGGGCCAGTCGGTGCCCGGCGTGTTGCGCATGGGGGCGAGGCCGATGAACGCGTCCTCGGGGCCGTCCGGCGGCGGCGCTCCGAAATCCGAAGCACCCGCGGCGTGCAGCGCGGCGAGTGCCTGGCCGAAACGCGATGCTGCCGCCGGATCCGGCCGACCGGTCGGCACCCGCTCCGTCACCAACCAGTGTTCGTCGTGTCCGAGCACCGCCGGCACCCTGACCGCGTTCGCGGCGGCCAGCCAGCGCAGTCCCGCCACTTCGGCGCGTACGGCCCCGGGAGCGTTGCCGCGCTTGACCATCACCGAAGTCCCCCCGTCCAGCGTGACCTGGGCCGGTGACCCGGGAGCCGGCCGTGCGCCGGTGACCGGGCGTCCGGTGAGCCGGGACGCGGCCCGCCGCGGATCCTCCTGATCCTCGTCTCGGTTGAGCACGGCTCCAGCCTACGGCCCGCAACAAGGGGCAGTAGTGCGGGACTTCAACCATTACTACGATTGTTTTCAGCCAAACCCCGGCGGTAACTACCCGTGCTGATTCCGTACGGCTAGCGTGAGCACGCCGCGCTGCCACACCAGGGGCACAGGGCTCCGCAGGGACTAGCGCGCGGCGGAGGAAATCCCCCTTGACCACAGCATCCGTGCTGATGGCCGACGTCTTCGAAGTCCAGCCGTACACATCCCACTGCGAAGTCATCCTCGGCGAGGGCGCGCACGCCGTGATCGGTGTGTCCCCGGGCAACAGCTACTTCTCGGCCCGTCGCCTGCACGACCTCGCCCGCTGGGGACTGGACCACTTCGACAGGGTCGACTTCGTGTACACCGACCTGTACGTCGCCGAGATGTACGAGGCCTCCGGCTACCCGCCGGACGAGGCCCGGCGCAAGGCGGTGAAGAACCTGCGCGGGGTGCGCGCCAAGGTTCGTGACGCCGTGTCGGCGGCCGACCCAGAGGGCCTGCGGCTGGACTGGCACCCGATGTCGGAGTTCCGCACCAATCCCGCCTACCAGGACATCCACCGGCAACTCCAGGCGCGCCTGGCCTCCGACGCAGCCTTCCGGGCCGTGTGCGACGCCCTGGTGAATCGTTTCCTCAGTGCCCGGGGCGAGGCTCCGACCGAGCGGCAGCGCGCGGTGTGCCTGGAGTACGTCTGCGCCGAGGCCCCGCTCTTCCTGGACACCCCCGCGATTCTCAAGGTGCCCTCCTCGCTCAACTGCTACCACCAATTGCTGCCGATGGCCGAGCTGTTGTACTCCCGCGGCGCCGGCCTGCGCGCCTCCCGCAACCAGGGCCACGCCATCGTCACCCCTACCGCCCTGGAAGGAGCCGTGGCATGACCACCGCCCCGGACACCCGCACCGACCACCCGCCCCTGCTCGAATTCCCGTTCTCCTGGGACGGCACCCGGGTCCCCGCCGAGGTCGAGGAGGTACGCGCCGCCACCCCCGTACGGCGCGTGCGGACCATCGCCGGCGACGAGGCCTGGCTGGTGTCGTCGTACGACCTGTGCGCGCAGGTGCTGAAGGACGACCGGTTCTCCCTGAAGGACACCTCCGCCCCCGGAGTGCCCCGGCAGTACGCCCTCACGATCCCGCCCGAGGTCGTGAACAACATGGGCAACATCACCGGCGCCGGGCTGCGCCGGGCCGTGCTGAAGGCGCTCAACCCGAAGTCACCGGGCCTGCTGGAATGGCTGCGCGAGGAGGCGTACCGGCTGGTGGACCGGATGGCGGCCGACGGCCCGACCGCCGATCTGCGCGGCGCGTTCTGCGAGCCGTACTCGGCGGGCATGCACTGCCGCATCCTCGGCGTCCCGCAGACCGAAGCCCCGGGCTTTCTGCGCAGCCTCGACATCGCCTTCATGAACTCCCCGTGCCCGATCACCGGCGCCAAGATCAACTGGGACCGGGACATCGCCCGTATGACGGCCCTGCTCGACGACCCGGCGACGCACGGCCTGATGGGCGAACTCGCCGCCCTGCGCGAGGACCCCGACTACGCTCACCTCACCGACGAGATGCTGGCCACCGTCGGTGTCACGATGTTCGGCGCGGGAGTGATCTCCACCTCGGGCTTCCTCTCCATGGCCCTGGTGTACCTGCTCACCCACCCCATCGCCCGCGACCTCCTCCGCGACCGCCCGGACCTGATCGGCCCGGGTGTGGAGGAGCTGCTGCGGGTCAACCTCTCCATCGGCGACGGCCTGCCACGCCTCGCCCTGGAGGACGTCCGGCTCGGCGACGTGGACATCCGCGCGGGCGAACTCGTCCTGGTGCTGGTGGAGGGGGCCAACCTCGACCCGGAGAAGTTCCCCGACCCGCACCGCTTCGACATCCACCGGGACAACACCGCCGACCACCTCTCCTTCGGCGGCGGCGCCCACTACTGCCCCGCCACCGCGCTCGGCCGCGCACACGCCCGGATCGCCCTGGAGGTCCTCCTCGAACGGTTCCCGGACCTCGCGCTCGCCGTACCGCCCGGCCAACTGGTCTGGCGCACCGGCTTCATGAAGCGCATCCCCGAGCGGCTCCCGGTGACCTGGTAAGGCGGGACACCCCGCCGTCCCTGCGACGTCCCCGACCCGGAACCCGGGGCGGGGACGCCGAGCGCCCGGCCGACGGCCGGGCAACCGGGTCGGTCCTCGGGGTTTCCCTGGAAGGCGGAGGGTGACCCGAGGCGCGCCGACGGGTTTGTCCGGTCGCCGGTCGCCGGTCGCCGGTCGCCGGTCGCCGGTCGCCGGTCGCCGGTCGCCGGTCGCCGGTCGCCGGTCGCCGGTCGCCGGTCAGCGGCCGACGCGGTGCGAGCCCCTGGTCAGGCCCACCGGGTTGCCCGACGGCAGCAGGCCCGAGCTCTCCACCATGCGGGCCAACGGCTCCAGCAGCTCGGCCAGGCGTGCGGTGCGCTCGGTGCCGAACGCGGTCCACGGTCCTTCGGCCGCCGCGTCCGTGAGCGCCTCCACCTCCGCGCGTGCGGCCGCCCCGGCCGCGGTGAGCGAGCCGTCGGCCGCGAGCAACCCGCGCTCGCGCAGCCGTGTCCCGGCCGCCTCCCAGTCCGACGTTTCCCACTTGCGGGTCTCCCGCAGCAGCGCCCCGTCGGACTCGCCGGCCGCCGCCTTGAGCACCATGGCCTCGACAGGGCCGAGCCCCCGACTCACCAGCACCGCGACATGCGAGTCGCCCCGATGCTCGCGCAGGGTCGTCAGGCCCTGCCACAGCCGCGCGGTGGGGCGGTCCGGCCGCTCCAGTGCCTGATTCGCGGCGGCCAGCACCCGGCCCGTGGTGTCCGCCACGGCGGCGGCCTCCCAGGCGAGGTCGGCGGCCTCGGCGAACTCGGCCGAGCCCACGGCGTCCGGTCCGAACAGGCTTGTCATGGCCGCATTCAGCGCATCCTGACGGGCGGCCAGCACATCGGCGGGAGTCGCGTACGCCCAGGCGTCCGGCAGCGCCCGGGTCACCCGGGCCGGGTGGAAGACGTAGAAGCAGCTCGTCACGACGGACGGGGGAACGGCGCCGAGCGGTGCGGCGCGCAGCGCGAAGTAGCCCATCCAGAACCCGCGCATCCCGAGCGCGTCCGCCTCCCGGCGCACCTCCGGCGCGAAGTACACCAGATCGTGCACCGGCTCGTACCGCTCCCACAGGTGCCGCGCCATCCCGTCAGCCACCGCTTTCCTCCCACCGCGTCGACGTTCCGTGCTGCCGGCACCAGCCTGCGTTATGACGACGGTCATAACAAGAGGGGGGTGTCCCGAGCGCCGTTCGGCCCTCGAAGGAAACGGATACGCCCGGACGAGGGGTACGCCGGGTGGGGAAAGTGAGGCAGACGGGTGGCGCAGTGACCCGGCTGGGCGGCTCGGATGGTGGGAGCCGGAGGGCTCACTGACGGTGGTTCATGTCGAGGCCGGGTCTGTTCAGCTGATGAGGTATCCGCTGCCCGACCACGGCGGAAGGACATCACTATGCGTTCTGCCCGCATGATTCTGGCGACGGCTGCCGCCACTGCAGCCCTCGCCTTCGGCGCGCCCAGCGCCGCGTTCGCGGTTCCCGCGGGTGACGACGGAGGCCGCGACAGCTCCTCCCACAGCCAGGGGCGCGACCACGGCTCCGACGACGACCACGGCGGTGACCGTGGCGACGACTCGGGGCGCGACCAGGACAATGATCACGGCGACGACCACGACAAGGGCCGCGGACACGACGAGCCGCGCGGCGGAATGCACACGGGTGGCGGAGCGCTCGCCATGGTGCAGGGCGACGACTGGGGCTCGGACTCGGACTCGGGGCGCGACGACAGCCGGTTCGACCCCGACAGCTACCGCGACGGGGGCAAGGGCGGCGGCCGGGACAGCGGTCGCGACAGCGACGAGCGAGGCGACGACCACGAGAAGCCGCGCGGCGGTATGCACACCGGCGGCGGCGCGCTTGCCACTCCGAGTGTCACCGCGGGCGGTCTGGCCGTGCTGGGCGTGGGAGCCGCCGGCATGTACGCGCTGCGCCGTAAGAAGGCCGGCCAGCCGGCGTCCTGACCAGACGACTCGTCACCAGAGGCTGCGGCCGCCGCCGACGCGCTCACCGCGTCGGCGGCCCGCACCTGCGGCGACCCGGCCCTGCGACCCTGCCCCACGCCGGGCGATGTGCACCGCGCCCAGGCACGTCCCGCCCCCCACACCCGGGGCATGGCCGCGCCCGCGCCCCGTACGCCCCCCCGGCCGGGCCATGCGCACCGGTGCCCCGTGAGCGTTCCTCCCGGCGCTCGGCCCCTGCGCCGGCACCCGGTACGTCCCGCCCCGCACCCGGGGCCTTGCACACCGACGCCCGTGTACGTCCCACTCCCGCGCCGCGCCATGCGCCCCGGCGCCCTCCTGTTCTGATCCCCGTGCTGCCGTGCCCGAGTGAGGTGGTGTCCGATGGCAGCAGATTCCTCCTCTTCACCCCCCGCGGAACCGCCGGCGGACGGGCAGAGCTCGGGCCGTGGCGGGCGGCTGACGCTGTGGGGCGCGGCGATCGCGATCCTCGCCGTCACCATGTTCGGCGGACACCACGGCTCGGACGGCAGCTCGCATGCGTCCCGTGCCGCGGGCGCGAGCGCCGCCGCACAGACCGATCCGCGGCAGGCCGGCGAGGCGCTGCCCCGGTCCGCGCCGACCCGCCTGGTCATCCCGAAGATCTCCGTGGACGCCCCCTTCACCACCCTGGACATCGGCGCCTCCGGCCAGCTCGAGCCCCCGCCGACGGGCGACACCAACCTCGTCGGCTGGTACGCCAAGGGTGTCTCGCCCGGCGAGAGGGGCACCGCCGTCATCGCGGGACACGTCGACACGACGACCTCCGCGGCGGTGTTCGCCGGCCTCGACGAGCTGGAGCGCGGTGACCGTTTCACCGTGCAGCGTGCCGACGGGAGCGACGCCGAGTTCGTCGTGGACAGCGTCGAGACCTTCGCCAAGGACGCCTTCCCCAGCAAGCGGGTCTACGCCGACGCCCGGCGCCCCGAGGTCCGGCTGATCACCTGCGCGGGGGACTACGACCACGACGTGCGGGACTACACCGACAACCTAGTCGTCTTCGCCCACCTGGTGTGAACCGGCCGGGACGGTCAGACGGCGGAGTGCGCGAAGGGACCGCCCGGCGCGAACGCCAGCGCCGCGAACCGTTCGCCGATCCGGCGGTGCGCGGCGGCGTCCGGGTGGAGGCCGTCGGGCAGTGGGAGTTCGGTGAAGTCGGCCTCGCCGTACAGGTCACGGCCGTCGAGGTAGTGCAGATGCGGGTCCTCGGCCGACCGCTCGCGCACGATCCGGGCCAGCTCCTCGCGGATGACTCCCAGGGTGAGTTTCCCGCTCGCCGTCTCCGCGGGGTCCCCGGCCGCCCGGAACCGCAGCCGCCCCTCGCTCAGGGCGGAGAAGTCCGGAAGAGTGGGACCGGGCGTGTCCTCGTGGAGGGGACACAGGATCGGCGAGACGACGATGAGCGGGGTGTCCGGGTGGCCGTCCCGGATGCTGTCGAGGAAGCCGTGGACGGCGGGGCCGAATGCGCGCCGCCGCATCAGGTCGGTGTTGACCACGTTGATGCCGAGCTTGACGCTGATCATGTCGGCGGGCGTGTCGCGCAGGGTGCGTGCGGTGAACGGGTCGAGCAGGGCGCTGCCGCCGAGCCCCAGATTGATCAGTTCCGCTCCGCCGAGGGACGCGGCGAGCGCGGGCCAGGTGGTGGTCGGACTCGCGGCGTCCGAGCCATGACTGATGGAACTGCCGTGGTGCAGCCACACCTTGGCGCCCCGCGCCGGTACGGGTTCGACGGGCGCGTCGGTGCGCAGGGCGACGAGTTCGGTCGTCTCGTTGTGCGGCAGCCAGACCTCCACGACCTTGGTGGCACCGGGCAGACCGGTGAAGCGCACGGTGCCGACGGGGCCCGGCCGGTGTTCGGCGGTCCCGGCGGCCATGTCGATCGTGAGCGTGCTGCCGCCGGCGACCCGGGCGCTGCCGGCCGGACGTCCGTCGACGAGCAGGTCGTACACGCCGTCCGGGCGGGGCGGTGCACCGACGAAGACCCGCTTGGTGGGCAGGGTGTCCAGCTCGATGGTGGTGGCGCGGGTGCGGAAGACCAGTCGTACGCCGGAGGGCTGGGACTCCGCCATGGCCAGCTGCGGATCGGCGCACTGCGCGCGGGCGCGGGCCGGCAGCCGGTGCGGCAGCAGGCCGATGGCCGTGCGCTCCAGATCGAGGGCGCCGCGGACGAGATCGGCGGTCAGGGGCGTGGTGTGCATCATGCGGCTGTCCTGGGGGTCAGGGGGCGGGCCAATTGCGCAGCAGGGGGCCCAGGGCGTCCGCGATCGCGTCCACGACTCCTGGAAGTCGGGGACACTGTGGCCGAATCCGCCGGCCAGTTCGAAGCCGACGTAGCCGTGGAGGACGCCGCCGAGGAGACGGACCGCCTGGGCCTGGTCGGGCTCGGCCAGGTCGTAGCCGCGCAGGACGGCCCGGGTCAGCTGCGCGTGCCATGCACCGGCGCTCGCGGCGGCCGGGGTGTGCGCGGGCCTAGGGGGTGTCGTTTGGATCATCCCGGCGTCGCGGGCCCTTAGTCGCGGTGGACGTCTCCGTGCCTCCCCTTCTGCCATGAGCCATTATGGACTTGCCTGAAAGGCTTGGGCATGAGGGGCCGGCGGGGGCCTTAATTGGTTCGCAGGCGGCGGTGAGCGGGGCCTAGCCTGCCGGGCATGGCGAAGGCACCCGTACTCACACCCCGCGCGGACGACTTCCCGCGCTGGTACCAGGACCTGATCAGCAAGGCCGAGCTGGCCGACAACGGCCCGGTGCGCGGCACCATGGTCATCCGACCGTACGGGTACGGTCTGTGGGAGCGGATGCAGCAGGACATGGACGCCCGGATCAAGGACACGGGCGCCCAGAACGCGTACTTCCCGCTCCTCATCCCGCAGTCCTACCTGACCAAGGAGGCCGAGCACGTCGAGGGTTTCGCTCCCGAGCTGGCCGTCGTCACCCATGGGGGCGGCAAGGAGCTGGAGGAGCCCGTCGTGGTCCGCCCCACCTCCGAGACGATCGTCAACGAGTACTTCTCCAAGTGGGTGAACAGCTACCGCGATCTGCCCCTCCTCATCAACCAGTGGGCGAACGTGGTGCGCTGGGAGCTGCGCCCGCGCGTGTTCCTGCGCACGACGGAGTTCCTGTGGCAGGAGGGCCACACCGCGCACGCCACGTACGAGGAGGCGCGCGCCTTCGCGGCGCACATCCAGAGCGAGGTCTACGGCGACTTCCTGAAGAACGTCCTCGCGGCGGACCACGTCTCCGGCCGCAAGACGGTCAAGGAGCGCTTCGCGGGCGCCGTCAACACCCTCACCCTGGAAAGCATGATGGGCGACGGAAAGGCCCTCCAGATGGTCACCAGCCATGAGCTGGGGCAGAACTTCGCGAGGGCGTTCAACACCCGCTACCTGTCCAAGGACGGCTCCCAGGAATACGTCTGGCAGACCTCCTGGGGCTCCACCACACGCATGGTCGGCGCGCTGGTGATGATGCACGGGGACGACGACGGGCTGCGCGTCCCGCCCCGGCTGGCCCCGGTGCAGGCGGTGGTCCTCGCCGTCAAGGGCGACGCGGCGGTCCTGGACCTGGTCCATGCGATCGGCGACCGGCTGAAGGAGGCGGGTGTCCGGGTCCACGTCGACGACCGCACGGACGTACCGTTCGGCCGGCGCGCGGTCGACTGGGAGCTGAAGGGCGTGCCCGTACGGATCGAGGTGGGGCCCCGCGACCTGGAGAACGGCACCGCCGTGCTGGTCCGCCGTGTCCCGGGCACCAAGGAACCGACCGCGATCGGGGCGCTGCCCACGCTGCTGCCCGGGGTGCTGGAGGACGACCAGGCGCTGTTGCTGGAGCAGTCCCGCCGACGCCGCGAGGACCGCACGGTCGAGGTGACCACGCTGGAGGAGGCCGTGGAGGCCGCGAGCACCGGCTGGGCCCGCATTCCCTGGGCCACGCTGGGCCCGGAGGGCGAGGCGAGGCTCGCCGAGCAGGGCGTGTCGGTGCGGTGCCTGGTCGCGGCGGACGGCTCGGTCCCGGAGAGCGACGACCAGCCGGGGAACGTGGCGGTCGTGGCGCGGGCGTACTGACGGACGCGGGCGCCTCCGCCGCCGGGGGAGGGGGCGCCCGCCCGCACTGGTGCTCCGCGGAACCGGCAGTACAGGTGTCCGCGGTGAAACCCGCCTCGGCGAGCACGGTGGCCGTCGGCCCGCGCCCGACTCCGGCCAGGCCGAGCAACAGGTGGTCGCAGTCGGTGAGTTCCGTGTCCCGCGCCCCGCGGGAGTACGAGGTCCGAACGACGCGCTCGGCGGCCTGCTCCGTGCCGATGTGGTGGTTGCCGTGCTGCACCGCCGCCCGCACACCCACTTTTTTGTGCGTACTTGGCAGCGCGACCCGCCCGGGAGAGGCTGTTTTCCAAGGTCAGGGACCACGGCGACGGCACGGGAGGAGGTGACAGCGGTGGTGCGTCAGGACGCCGCCCCGCGTTCGCGGAGCCGTTCCACATGGCGGTGTCCCCACTCGGAGACAGGGCCCAGGGCCTCGGACAGGTCGCGGCCGAAACCGGTCAGCGTGTACACGGTCTTCGGCGGCAGCACGTCGTACACCTCACGGTGCACCAGGCCGTCCTCCTCCATCTCGCGCAGCGCCTGAGTCAGCACCTTCTCGCTCAACCCCGGCAGCCGGCGCCGCAGTTCGCCGGGCCGGTGCGGGCCTGACTCCAGCAGCCACAGCAGGGACGTCTTCCACTTGCCGTCGATCACGGCGATCGCAGCGGTCACCCCGCAGACGTTCGGATCCTGGGCGCGGCTGCGTGTCATCGGCGTCCTCTTCTGTTCCTCGTCGGGCCGTACGGCCACAGTCCTTTACACATACGGGAGTTGAAACATGTCCACGTCCACAAATCTTCCTGCCGTCACCGTGCTCGGTCTCGGCCCGATGGGCCGCTCGCTGGCCGGCGCGTTCCTGCGGGCGGGTCTGCGCACCACGGTCTGGAACCGCACACCGGGCAGGGACCGGGAGCTGATCGAGCAGGGCGCGGTCGGCGCCGGATCGGCCGAGGAGGCCGTGGCCGCCGGTGACCTGACCGTCGTCTGCGTGGTGAACTACGACGCGGTCGACGCCCTTCTGCGGCCCGAGCCCGTCAGCACCGCCCTCAAGGGCCGTACCGTGGTGAACCTCACCGCCGACACCCCGGCCCGCGCCCGGGAGACGGCGGACTGGGCGGCCGCCCACGGCATCCGCTACCTGGACGGCGCGATCATGACGCCGGCCCCCAGTATCGGGACACCCGAGGCGGTCTTCCTGCACAGCGGACCGCGCGCCCTGTACGAGGAGCACCGGCCCGTACTGGCGGTGCTCGGCGGCACCCACACCCACCTCGGCGAGGAGATCGGGCGCGCCGCAACGTTCGACATCGCGCTGCTCGACCTCTTCTGGACTGCGATGGCGGGTTACGCGCACGCCGTGGCGATCGCCCGTGCGGAGGGTGTCACCGCCGGGGAACTGGCACCCTTCGCCCAGGGCATCGGCGCGATCCTGCCACCGCTCTTCGCCGAGTTCGCGCAGGACGCCGACGACGGCACCTACTCCGGGGCGGTCAATCCCCTCACCTCGGCCGCGTCGACCATGGCCCATGTGGTGGCCGTTTCCGAGGACCACGGGATCGACGCGGGCGTGATGCGCGCCGTGGAAGGCATGGCCCGGCGCACCATCGGCCTCGGCCACGGCGCGGACGGCTTCATCCGGGTCGCGGAGGTGCTGGGCCGCCACTGACGCGGACCGGTCCGCTCGGAAGCGGTGCCCCAGCTCGGCGGACCTGCGACTTGTGCCG
Source organism: Streptomyces sp. NPDC053069 (assembly GCF_044546895.1). NCBI lineage: Bacteria > Bacillati > Actinomycetota > Actinomycetes > Kitasatosporales > Streptomycetaceae > Streptomyces > Streptomyces sp. NPDC053069. Next base: position 48,000 of record NZ_JBITZN010000005.1, read on the forward strand.
GGCGCGGCACAGTGCGACGCTTCGGTCCGCCGGCCGCACCTCGGCCGGCGGTGGCTGTGAGCAGTGGTTTTCCCGGGAGGCGGACGGATCTCCGGGGCGGCCGTGGACGGAACGAGGAGTGGAGCGATGGAGCTGGAGCTGCGGCACCTGCGGGTGCTGTGCGCGATCGCCGACGCAGGAAGCGTGGGCCGGGCCGCGGCACAGCTCGGCTACTCGCAGCCCGCCGTGAGCACCCAGCTGCGGCGCATCGAGCGCCACCTCGGCGAGCCGCTCTTCGAGCGCGGTACGAGCGGAGTACGGCCGACCCGCTACGGAGCCGAGGTCGTCGCCCAGGCCCGCGACGTACTGGCCCGCGCCGACGCCATCGGCCACCGCCCGGCCGCCGCCCGAGCCCGCCGTACCCTGCGGGTGGCGGCGACCAACTCACCCATGCTGTCCGGCACGGTCTCGCGCGTCCGCGCCCGGCTGCCGGAACTGGCCCTCGCGGTCACCAGCGTCTACGCCTCCTCGCGGATCGTCGAGCTGCTGGAGGACGGCGCGGTGGACGCGGCCATCGCCGCAGACTATCCGGGCATGGAACTGCGCCACTCGGGCGCGGTGCGGCATCGCGGGATCGTCACCGAACCCACGTTCGTGGCCCTGCCCTCCCGGCACCGGCTGCGTCAGTGCGCCCAGGTCCAGCTCGCCGATCTGGCCGAGGACGCGTGGTTCGTGACCCCGGACGACGGCGCCGGCTGGCCCGGGGTGTTCTACGACGCCTGCGCGGCGGCCGGGTTCACCCCGGTCACGGTCCATGAGTTCCTCGGTGACCAGACCCAGCTGCAGAGCATGATCGCCGACGGCCTGGGGGTGTCCCTCGTGCAGCCGACGCTGCGGCCGATCCCGCACGTCGTGGTCAAGCCGCTGGTCGGCTCCCCGCTGTGGTGCCGCTATGTGCTGGCCTGGCGGCCAGACACCGTCACCGAGGAGGTCGTGGAGGCGCTGTCCCAGTCCGCGACGGCGGCCTACAGCGACCTCGTCGCCCAGGCACCTCACCTGCGGGCCTGGGCCTCGCGGACCTGGAGCGTCACCGGCGCCTAGGGGGTGTCGTCTGGATCATCCCGGCGTCGCGGGCCCTGGCACGCGCATCTGCCGCGTTGTCGTCACTCGCCGACGCTCCGCGTCGACTCCCTCCTCCGCCTTGCAGCTGCACGCACCCGACCCCGCTCGGGTCGGCCGGTCGGCACCGCTCACGGTCTTGTCGGTGTCCCGGAGGAGGCGAGCACCCTCCTGTGCGGCCAGGGACGCGATCACGAACAGCTCGTGCAACTCGTCCGACTCGTCTTCCACTTGGCATCCCTGGGTTCTGGGAAGAAGCAGCGACCCACCCGTACCACGGCGTATCCTGACAGATGATCTGATCAGTAGGGTTCACCGTACCGCTCCGATCGGCGGGTATCACTGCGAACTGCGGCTCCCGGGACGGCCCGTTGGGGCGACCAAGGGGTAACGTGTCGTCAGGGGAGGGGCCGATGACCGCGACGGTGCAGGACGCCGCCGACTGGCTTGGAGACGGTGACACGGGCCGGATTCTGCGTGCCCTGGCCACGAGCGACGAATATCCGGCAGTGAGACAGGCCGCGGTGGCCGCGCTGTCCGAGGGGTGGCGGAACGACCCCGAGACACGGCAGTTGCTGTTCGACCTCGCCGACGACCGGGACATCCGGCGCGTCCACCAGGCGCAGGCCGCCCGCCACGCGCTGGCGACAGCGTGGCCCGGCGACCCTCAGGCGCGTGCCCTCCTGGAGGCGCACGCCGAACACGGGGACGATCTCGCCACCGCTGATCTCGGCACCGGGTGGCCGGGCGACCCGCAGGTCGGCGGTACGCTGCGCGGCCTGGCCGTACGGGGCCGTACGCGCAAGGTGCGGAAGGCCGCCATCGCCGCGCTGGACGCCTGGCGGGGAGACCCGGAGATCGGGGGGTTTCTGCGGCGACTGGCCACCGAGGCCAAGCCCTACGACCTGCGCCTCACGGCCGTCGTTTCACTGGGCCTGGGCTGGGCCGGTGATCCGGACACCGGCGCACTGCTGCGTGACCGCGCCGCCAACGACACCGACCCGGACGTGCGCAGCCACGCCTTCTGGGCGTTGATGGAGGGCCAGTACGACGACTTCGACGGCGCCGAACGGGTGGCACTGGTGCTGGCGGAGCTCAGGTGCGGCGAGGCTGGAAGGGAGGTGGCGATACATCAGGCCCTGCACTATCTCCGCACCCTTGACGCGGCAGATGTCCGCCTGGAAGGGGAGGCGCTCCGTCGGGAGCTGTCCTCGCTCATGATCCGTCCGGCCCTCGACGCCCGTGTGCGCGTCGTGGCCCTGCAAACCCGGCTCGCGCTGTTCGCCGGGGACAGCAGGGGCGCCGAACATGCCGGGGGAGCGGGTGACGTCTCCTTCGAATCGCTGGCGTCGCTGTGCGCCGATGACTGGCGGACCATGCGGGAAGCGGCGCTCGACGCGCTGGTCACCTGGTGGCGCGACGATCGCCGAACCGAGCGCCTGATCCGCACGATCGCCGTCAAGGACCCCTTCTACGATGTCCGGGCTGCGGCGATCTCCGCCCTGGCGGTGATCGCGGCCGGGAGCTCCAAGGCTCAACGCCTGCTGCGCAGGCGCTCCCGCAAGGATCCGGTCCCCGACGTGCGGATGACGGCCGTCGAGGCGCTCGCCGCGGGCTGGCGGGACCACCCGGAAACGGTCGAATGGCTCCGCGACCAGGCGGTGAAGTGCCGGGACAGTTGGATACGAGAGGGCGCGATGCGGGCTCTCGGGGCCCAATGGCCCGGCGACCCCGCGATCGCCGCGTTCCTGCGTGACCGCGCCACATCCGATGACAGCCTGGACGTGCGCGAGGCGGCGCTCGATGCGCTCGCCGCCGGCTGGCAAGACGATCCGCACACCGCGCCGTTCCTGCGCGAGCGTGCCCTCACCGACGAGAGTCAGACCGCGCAGTGCAAAGCGGTCCGTGCCCTGTGCGCCCGATGGCCGGGCGAGTACGACACCCGTGCCGTCCTGCACCACCATCTCAACGCCGGGCACTGGAACGAGATGGTCCGCGATGTCGCCCTGGCCGAACTGGCCGCCGGCTGGCCCGACGACCCCGCCACCGCGTCCGCCCTCGTCCGGCACGCCACGGACGACGAGGCCGCCTCCGTGCGGGAGGCCGCCGTCACCGCGCTGGGGGCCGGCTGGAGGCACGATCCCCGCACCGGTGGAGTGCTCCGCGACTGCGCCGAACACGACCCGGATGACACCGTCCGGCTGGCGGCGGTCCAGGCCCTGGCCCCGCGGCCGGCTGCGCCCGCGCCCGACGGCCCCGCCGATGAGGACGCCGGGTCATAGGGACAACAAAGCCGGCCAGCTCGGGCAACGACTTCCGACTGGAGTACCAGGCCTGTCCGGCGGATCGTGGCGGAGATGCGGGAATGGTGTGTCAAAGGTGCACCGTGATGTTATGAGCGGGTAGTGGCATGTGCTATGTCACACGGCATTGTTGAGCCGGGCGGCCCGCTGAGACAGTGCCTCACACGCCTCAACACCCCACAGAGGCGCATCCCTTCGTGGAGGAATCCAGATGCGCTATCGCTTCGCGCTGCCCAGACGCATGCCCGGCCGCAGGCACCCCCGCACCGGCGGACGCCTGGCCGGCGCCGCGGCCGTCTGCGTCACCGTGACCGGTCTGCTGGCCACGCCGGCACCGGCGGCACCGATGCCGCACTCCGCTGCCACCGCCGCTCCCCACCGGCACACGTCCGTGCCGTCGCCGGCGGGCGCGACCACCGCCGTCACCGAGCATTCCGCAAACCAGGCCCGGCGGCTCAGTCCGGCCCAGCTCCCGCCGCGGGCACCGGCGTTCACCCGCAGCATGGAAGCCGCACCGCGCGGTGTGACCAAGGCGGCCTCGTGCACCCCGGCCGACTTCGGCCGCCGTACCGGATCCGCTCTCGTCTCCTTCGTGAAGGCCTCGTCCACGGACTGCGTGAACACACTGTTCTCGGTCACCGGCAGGGACGCGCACGACATCTTCCGCCAGGCCCAGATGCTGACCGTCGCGAACGCGTACACGCGTGCGGCCGGACAGTACCGCGGCGACAACTCCGGCAGCGTCGAGCAACTGGTCCTCTTCCTGCGCGCCGGCTACTACGTGCAGTTCAACCACTCCGGCGACGTGGGGTCGTACACGCCCCGCCTCACCTCCGCCGTCACGGCCGGCCTGGACGCCTTCTTCGCCCGCTCCCACTCCCGGGACGTCAGCGCGGCCAACGGCGACATCCTCGGCGAGAGCGTCATCCTCACCGACAGCGCCGACCAGCAGGGCCGCTACCTGGACGTCTACCGGCGGCTGCTGAACGACTACGACAGCTCCTACGACTCGGTCGACAGCATGATCCGGGCCGTCAACGACGTCTACACCCCGCTGTGGCGCGGCAACTGGAACCCGGAGTACGTGAAGGCCGTCGAGTCCGACCCGCGCGTCATCGACACCCTGTACGACTTCGCGCTCGCCAACACCGACCAGCTCGGCACCGATCTGGCCTTCCTGGACTCCAATGCCGGGATGAACCTGGCCCGTTACGTCGAGCACCCCGAACTTCAGGACGCTGTCCGGCCCTTGGCCAAGGACGTCCTGGACCGGACCGCGATCACCGGTCCCACCGCCGGGCTCTGGGTCTCCGTCGCCACACAGGCCAACTCCTACGACGGCGCCAACTGCGCCTACTACGACGTCTGCGACCTGGCGGGCAAGCTGACCCGGGCAGTCCTGCCGGTCAGCCGCCACTGTGACGGGAACGTCACCGTCCTCGCCCAGTCGCTGACCGCCGCCGACCTCGACGCCGCCTGCGCGAGCGTGCTGAACCAGAGCGCCTACTTCCGTGGTGTGGTGAAGGCCGACGCAGCGATACCCGGCCAGTACGTCTCCACCATCCAGCTCGTGGTCTTCGCCAGCCGCGCCGACTACCAGACCTATGCCGGGCCGATCTACGGCATCAGCACCGACAACGGCGGCATGACCCTGGACGGCGACCCGACCGACCCGGCCAACCACGTCACGTCGATCATGTACCAGAAGAACTACGACGACGGTTTCACCGCCCGGATCTGGAACCTCAACCACGAGTACACGCACTTCCTCGACGGCCGCGACGACATGAAGGGCGACTTCGCCCAGGAGACCACCGTGCCGGACGTGTGGTGGATCGAGGGCGTGGCCGAGTACATCTCGTACAGCTACCGCGGCCTCGCCGACGACCAGGCGATCCAGGAGGCCGGCAAGCACACCTACAAGCTGAGCACGCTGTTCGAGAACACCTACGAGAACAGCGATGTGATCCGCACCTACCCGTGGGGTTACCTCGCCGTGCGCTACATGGCCGAGAACCACCCCGACGACCTGCAGCGCATGCTCGCCCGCTTCCGGGCCGGTGACTTCGCCGGCGGATACGCCGTCTACCACGACGGCATCGGCACCCGCTACGACGCCGACTTCGACCAGTGGCTCACGGCGTGCGCCGCGGGCGCGTGCGCCAAGCCGACGAAGGCCTGACCGCACCCGCCCGAACACGGCGGCCGCCGACCGGAACCCCGGTCGGCGGCCGCACACATGCTCAGGGTTTCGGCGTCACACCGCCGTCGCCGGGTACGTCGGGTACTCCACGCCCGACACATGCTGGACGACGCGGACGACCTGGCAGGAGTAGCCGAACTCGTTGTCGTACCAGAGGTACAGGATCGCGTTGTCGCCGTCGACCTTCAGCGCGCCGGCGTCCACGATCGAGGCGTGGCGCGAGCCGATGAAGTCGCTGGAGACCGCGTCGGGCGCCGTGATGAAGTCGATCTGGCGCTTGAGCGGCGAGGTCAGCGACACCTCACGGAGGTAGTCGTGGACCTCCTCGCGAGTCGTCTCGCGGGCCAGCTGCAGGTTGAGGATCGCGATCGAGACGTCCGGCACGGGGACGCGGATCGAGCTGCCGCTGATCTTCGCCTTGAGGTCCGGCAGCGCCTTGGCGACGGCGGAGGCGGCCCCGGTCTCGGTGATCACCATGTTGAGCGGCGCGGAGCGGCCACGGCGCTCGGACTTGTGGTAATTGTCCAGCAGGTTCTGGTCGTTGGTGAACGAGTGGACGGTCTCCACATGGCCGCGGAGCACGCCGTACTCGTCGTCCATCGCCTTCAGCGGCGGCACGATGGCGTTGGTGGTGCAGGAGGCGCAGGACAGGATCTGCTCGTCCGGCTTGACGGTGTCGTGGTTGACGCCGTGCACGATGTTCGGGACGTCGCCCTTGCCCGGCGCGGTCAGCACGACCTTCTCGATGCCGGGGCGCAGGTGCTTGGACAGGCCCTCGCGGTCGCGCCACTTGCCGGTGTTGTCGATGAGGATGGCGTCCCGGATGCCGTACTCGGTGTAGTCCACGGCCGACGGGTCGTCGGCGTAGATCACCTTGATGGCGTTGCCGTTGGCCACGATGGTGCTGCTGGCCTCGTCGACGGTGATGGTGCCCTGGAACTGGCCGTGGATGGAGTCGCGGCGCAGCAGCGAGGCGCGCTTGACGATGTCCTCGGCGCCGCCGCCGCGGACCACGATGGCGCGCAGGCGCAGACCGTTGCCGGAGCCGGACTTCTCGATCAGCAGGCGGGCCACGAGCCGGCCGATGCGGCCGAAGCCGTACAGCACGACGTCGCGCGGCTCACGGCGCTCGATCTTGTTCCCACCGGTGGCGCCGGCGACGGCTTCGGCCGTGAACTCCGCCACGCTCAGGCCTCGGTCGTCGGCCTTGTAGGTGGTGGCCAGCATGCCCAGGTCGATCTGCGAGGGCCCGAGGTCGAGCGCGGTCAGGGCCTGCAGGAACGGCATGGTCTCGGTGACCGACAGCTCCGCGCCGGCGATCTGCCGGGCGAAACGGTGCGTCTTGAGGATGCTGACCACCGACTTGTTCACCAAGGAGCGGCTGTGCAGCAGGACGGTCACGTCCCGCTCGCGGTGCAGCTTCCCGATGAGCGGGATCATCGACTCCGCGATCTCCTCGCGGATCTTCCAGTTGGTGAACGAGTCGTCGTTGACAGTCACGGATCCATCTTTCGAGCTAGGCAGCGCTCATATGGTAACCACACCTCTCAGGTGCTCCTCCCGGGGGTGGTGAGGTAAGGGATGTGCACCCATTTCTTGACCAATTCCTGAATCGGGGTGGAAGTGCGTAAGAAACCCGGGTCGCGATTTGCACGTCTTACCCGGCGTGCCCAAGGTCAACAGAGTGAGCACCTCTTCCGTACCCCGGCCGTCCGAGTCGGCCGCCCCTTCCGGTCCCCTCCGCCGCCCCGGCCTGCCGCGGATCACCCGGCGCGGCATCCCCGAGGGAGCGCTGCCGGCTCTAGCCCTGTTCGTGGCCGTCCGGTTCGCCGGGGTCCTCGCGGTGATCCTCATGAACGCGGTCAGGGGCCACCCGCTCCTCAAGACCCTGGCCCACTCCTGGGACTCCCGCTGGTACCTGCACATCGCGGCCCAGGGCTACGGCCACAAGATCTGGATCACACCGCAGGGCGACGTCCAGAGCGACTGGGCGTTCTTCCCGCTGTATCCGTGGCTCATCAGGGCGTTGACCACGGTCCTGCCGTTCACCCCCGGCCAGGCCGCGCTGCTCATCGCCTGGATCGCCGCGGGTGTGGCGGCGTACGGCGTGTACGTCATCGGCCACCACCTCTACGGCCGCGGGGTGGCCACCGCACTGGTCGCGCTGTGGGCCGCCCTGCCGCACTCCGTCGAACTCACCATCGCCTACACCGAGTCGCTGTTCGCCGCGCTCGCCATCTGGTCCCTGTACTGCGTGCTCAAAGGCCGCTGGCTGTGGGCCGGGGCGCTGGCCGCGCTGGCGGGACTGTCGCGGCCGAGCGGTTTCGCGATCGCCGTGGCCGTCGCCCTCGCCGCCGGGTACGAGGCGCTGCGGCAGCGCGGCCGGGTCCCGGTGAGCCTGTGGGCCGGTGCCGTACTGGCGCCGCTGGGCTGGCTCGGCTATGTGCTGTGGGTGGGCAGCCGGATAGGAGACATGCTCGGCGGCTACTTCAAGGTGCAGAGCGCCTGGGACTCCCGCTTCGACTTCGGCGCCGGATCGGTGCGCTTCCTCAAAGCCCTGCTGCTGTACGGCGGGGGTGTCGTCTACCCGGCGGCCCTGATGATCGTCGTGATCGGTGTGCTGCTGTTCGCGCTGCTGTGCCTGGAACGGGCCCCGCTGGTCCTCGTGGTCTTCGCCGGGGTCCTGGTCCTGCTCGTGGTCGGCGGCTCCGGCTCCTTCTCCTCCAAGCCGCGGTTCCTGCTGCCCGCCTTCCCGCTCCTCATCCCCATGGCCCGCGCCCTGGCCCGCAGTTGGCGGCACCGGCCGGCCCACGCCGTGGTCGTCTACGGAGCCCTGACCGTCGTGTCCCTGTTGTTCGGCGCCTATGTGACGGCGGTGGCCCACTCCCCGCTGTGAGCCACCGCCGGCTCGTCACACGGACTGCCGCTCCCGCCCGCCCCGACGAACGCCGCCCAGGGCGGCGAGTGCGAAGGTCACCAGCAGGGCGCCGACCCAGCCCGGCGAGCGGCGGCCGAGGCCGCCGTCGATCACGGCGCCGCCCAGCACCGGCCCCGGGGCGGCGCCGGCGTTCAGCGCCGACGTCGCGAACGCACCCGCGAGCGACGGGTCGTCCGTGGCCTCGTACAGCATCCGGCTGATCAGCGTCGCACCGACCCCGAACACGGAGAGGCCCTGGGCAGGACGAGGAGGACGGTCGCCACGGTGTGCCCGGCGGCCGGTGCGAGCAGCGGCCGGCCGGTGAGCAACGCGGCCCCGGCCCGCCAACCCTGAAGCGCACGTGCTTGCCACCCGGTTTACGGCGGATCCGGGCCAGACAGGTGCCGGGGGGTACCGGCACCGGGGATACGGGGGCCTGCCGCAGTGTGCCGCTCGCCCGCCTCGTGATCGGCTTGCCGTGACACAGGCCGGGGACGGGGAGGCGAACGGATGCGGGACAGGGTCGGGCGTGCGGCGTGGATCGCGGGGGTGGCGCAGTTCTTCGTGTGCCACGGCCTCGCCGAGTCGGCGTGGGCACGGCCGTACAGCTGGGCGCGGAACAACATCAGCGATCTCGGCAACGCGCGCTGCGCCTGGCAGGCCGAGCCCGAGCCGCGGTATGTCTGCTCTCCCCGCCACGCCCTGATGAACACCTCGTTCGTCACCGTCGGCCTGCTGCTCGTCGCCGGTGTCGCGCTGACGGGCTCGCTCTGGCGGCGCGGCAGCGCGGCGGTCCTGTGCCGGGTGCTGCTCGCGGGGGCCGGCGTCGGGTTCGTGCTGGTCGGGTCGGCACCCGCGGACGTGCACGAGAACCAGCACGTGCTCGGCGCCGTGTTGATCATGGTGACCGGCAACACGGGCCTGCTGCTGACCGGATTCGTTCTCGCCGACGGCGTGCCGCGCCTGCTGCGGTGGGGGAGTGCGGTGCTCGGCGGTGTCGCTCTCGTCGCCTTCGGGCTCTTCCTCTCCCACCACTACCCGGGGCTCGGCATGGGCGGCATGGAACGGGTCGCCGTGCTGCCGCTCCTGGTGTGGACGGCCGCCTCCGGCCTGCACGGGCTGATCCGCGGGGGCACCGTGCGAACGCCGTGAATCGGGGTAGGCGGGGGGACGCCCGAGGAAAGGATCGTCATGACGACCTACGTGATCAGCGTTCCCGGCACCTTCACCGCGGATGTCGGGACCAGTACCCGCAGCCGCCTGGCCGCGTCGCTCAGGCCCGCCGATCCGCACGGCACGCGGATGGGCAGCGCCGAGGATCTCGACGTGCTCAGCGTCAACGAGGACAACACCTTCACGCTCCGCCTGACCGTGGAGGCCGACACCGGTCCGCATGCCGAGCAGGAGGCCCGTCGGCTGGCCGACTCCGCTCTGCACGACGCGGGACTGGACGAACGGAGCGCGCCGCTGGGACCGGCCGTGATCACCGGGATCGACTCCGAGGTGCGCTGACCGGGAGCCGTACCGCGCCCCACCCGCAGGGCGAGATCTTCCGATATAGGTAAAATCTAGGCGTTTGCCGAACATGCAGGCGGCCGGTCAGGGAAGACCACCGCCCCGCCGGAAGTGATCGATGCCCCGCAAGCGCTCCACGGACGAAGGCGACGAGCTGCTGGCCAGGCTCGGCTCGCTCACCGCCCAGGCACGGGAGCGCGCGGAGCTGCAGCGCACCCAGGTCGAGCTGGCCATCGCCCTGCAGCGCGGCATGCTCCCCCGGGACCTGCCCACGGCACCGGGCCTGCATCTCGCCGTCCGCTACGCACCGGCCAACCTCGGTCTCAATGTGGGCGGCGACTGGTACGACGCGTTCACCCTCCCCGACGGCCGGATCGGGCTGTCCATCGGCGACGTCCAGGGGCACAACATCGAGGCCGCCGCCTTCATGGGCCAGGTGCGGGCCGGACTGCGCGCCCTCGCCTCCGTCACCGGCGAGCCGGGCGAACTCCTCGCCCGCACCAACGACCTGCTGGTCTCGCTGGGCAGCGAACTGTTCGCCACCTGCACCTTCATGCGCCTCGACCTGGCCACCGGAGTGCTGGAGAGCGCACGGGCCGGCCATATCCCGTTCGTGTGGGCCACGGCGGACGGCAGGTCCGGCGTCGTCGACGCGGAGGGAGGGCCGCCGCTCGGCATCGACAAGGGCATGGAGTTCCCGGTCAGCCGACACCGGCTCACCACGGGCGGTGTGTTCGTGCTGCTCACCGACGGCGTGGTGGAGGGCCCCTCGCTGACCGTCGAGGACGGCCTCGACCAAGTGGTGCGCCTCGCCGGTATCGCCGCCGTCGCCGGCCTGGAGGCGCCCGCGCTGGCCGCCGCCGTGATCAAGGGCGCGGAGAGCGTCGGGCACGAGGACGACGCGGCCGTCCTCGTCGTCGGCCTGGACGGAATCCGCACATGACCCGCCCCGACCGCCGGGCCACCGCGCCATTCGGCCCCATCGTGACGGAGCCGTGGGTCCGGCGTCGTCCGGATCCGGCGCCGACCGGGGCGGCCCGCCGCCGCTCGACCGGGGCGGGGATTCAGCCATAGGGCCGGACGGCACCGCCTCTCGCCTCGCCGACCCGGGGCCGCCGGTGTGAGATGGCTGCTGTGGTGGGTTTCCAGGTTCTGCGCCGGCCAGGCGGTTACGCCGTCCAGGTACTGGCGGTCGCGGCCTGCTACTACGCCGCCGCCCGGCTCGGACTCGTGCGCGAACTCACCGTCGAGGGCGCCGTCGTCACCCCCATCTGGCCGCCGACGGGCGTCGCCGTCGCCGCCCTGCTGATCCTGGGGCTGCGCTGCTGGCCCGGCATCACGATCGGCGCCTTCTTCGCCGTGATGTCCGTCACCAGTTTCCGCCCCGACGTGCTGATCACCCTCGCCGGCCAGACCGGCGCACCGGTGTGCGCGGCGCTTCTGCTGCGCCGCGCCCGCTTCCACACCGACCTCGGCCGGTTGCGGGACGGCATCGCCCTGGTGTTCCTGGGCGCACTGACGGCCACGCTGATCAGCGCCACCGTCGGCGTGGGCCTCCTGGTTCTCACGGACAAGCTCGACGCGGCGGACTTCTGGCTCGTCTGGCTGGCCTGGTGGGTGGGCGACGCCATGGGCGTCCTGATCGTCACCCCGCTCCTGCTGTTGCTGCACCGCGCGCGCCGGCCGCTGCCCCTGGCCCGGTGGAAGGAGGCGACCGCGTTGACCGTCGTCGCCTGCTGTCTGGTGCCGTTGGCCGTCTACAGCACGGTCAGCCTGCTCTTCCTCGTCTACCCGCTCCTCATCTGGGCCGCCCTGCGCTTCCAGCTGGCGGGCAGTGCGCTGTCCGCGCTGCTGACGTCCGTGCTGGCCACCGTCGCGGCGACGGACGGCGTCGGCTCCTTCACCGGGCTCAGCCGGATCGAGGTCATGGCGAAGCTCCAGGCGTTCAACGGCTCCATGGCCCTGACCGCGCTCCTGCTGTCCGCGCTGATCACCGAGCAGCGCAACACCCGGCGCTCGGTGGAGAGGGCCTGCCAGGAACTGGTCGAGGTACTGGAACACCTCACCGCCGGCGAAGCCCCGCCGCCCCGGCCGCAGCCGGACGCCGAGAACGCCGAGAACTTCCCGAACACGGACGGCCGGGGCTGACCGACCGGGCCCCGTCACACAGGAACGGGAGAGCCAGGACACCGCGGTCCCGCTTCACCGGCCGGAGCGCTTCACCGGCCCTCGTCGTCGCCGCCCGGCTCCGCGGAGCCCGTACCTGACGTGGTGTCCCGCTGCACCGGCGGATGTGCGGAGCCGGTGGCGCCGGCCTGGCCCCCGCCGGTCGTGCCGTAGCCGCCCGGGATGCCCGGCGGCGCGTCCGCGACAGCGTGGGCCTCGCTCACGTGCCGCCGGGCCCGGATCCCCGCCCGGCGCTCCGGGTACGGGTGGTCGAACGGCTCGGCGGAGGCACGCTCGCGCTCCGTCTCGCGCCGGCGGTGTGCGGCGCGCTCGGCGGCCGTGGCCCTTTCGTCCTGCCGGCCGCGGTCCTCGCCGGCGTGTACGCGCTCCTTGTCGTTCATGCGGCGTCGAGTACCCGGGCGGTGGCCGCCGCCAACCCGGCTCCCGGCGTGTCGAACGGCCGGTCCGGGGCACTGGGAGACGATGGGCGCAGCCCGGACGGGCCCGGGCCGGACCGGAGGGACAGCGGCGGCATGGAGCAGCGGACGGCGAGCGCGGCCGAACAGCGGACCGGGGCGGCCCAGCCCGGCCCGGCCGCCCCGCAACGGCGTTCCGGCACGACCGCAGGACCACGGAATCACACCGCACGGCCGCCGGAGGGCTCCGCAGGGCCGCCGGAGGACTGTGGTCGGCCGCTGGGGGATTCCGCACGGCCGCCGGAGGACTGTGCACGGCTGTCGGAGGATTCCGTACGGCCGCCGGACGGCGCCGACGTGCGCCGTCGTATTCCGCGCACCGACCGTCTGCTGCGCGACCCCCGCCTGGCCGCAGCCGTGGACCGGCTCGGCGTCGGCGTGGTCAAGGCTGCCGTGCACGAGGCGCAGCGGCGGGCCCGCGAGAAGACCGTCCCGCCCGAGCAGGTCCTGCAGACCGCCCTCGCCCTGCTGCCCGGTACCGCGAGCGGGCTGCGCCCGGTGCTCAACGCCACCGGAGTGCTGCTGCACACCAACCTCGGCCGGGCCCCGCTGTCTGATGCCGCCCGGCAGGCCGTGCAGGAGGCCGCCGGGCCCACGGACGTCGAACTGGACCTGGTGACCGGCGTACGCGCCCGCCGTGGCCGTTCCGCCCTCGCCGCCCTGCGCGAGCGGGTGCCGGCCGCCGGGGCGGTGCACGTCGTCAACAACGGCGCCGCCGCGCTGGTGCTCGCCGCCACCGCCCTCGCAGCCGGCAAGGAGATCGTCGTGAGCCGGGGCGAGATGGTGGAGATCGGGGACGGCTTCCGCCTGCCCGACCTGCTCGTCACGACCGGCGCCCGGCTCCGCGAGGTCGGTACGACCAACCGCACGACCGCCGCCGACTACGCCACCGTGATCGGCCCGGACACCGGGTTCGTGCTCAAGGTGCATCCGTCCAACTTCCGTATCACCGGCTTCACGCAGTCCGCCGAGGTCACCGACCTCGCCGCTCTCGGTGTGCCGGTCGTCGTCGACATCGGCTCGGGGCTGCTCGCCCCGCATCCGGCGCTGCCTCAGGAGCCCGATGCCGAGACGCAGCTGCGCGCGGGCGCCGCGCTCGTCACCGCGAGCGGCGACAAACTGCTCGGCGGCCCCCAGTGCGGACTGCTGCTCGGTGACCGGGACCTCGTCCGCGCCCTCGCCCGGCACCCGCTGGCCCGCGCCCTGCGCGTCGACAAACTGACCCTGGCCGCGCTGGAGGCCACCCTCACCGGCCCGCCCACCCCGACCGCCCTCGCCCTCACCGCCGACCCGGCCCGCCTGCGCGCCCGCGCCGACCGGCTGGCCGACAGCCTCGCCGCCGACGGCATCGACGTACGGGCCGTCGAGTCCGCCGCGACCGTCGGCGGCGGCGGAGCCCCCGGGGTCACCCTGCCCAGCGCCGCCCTGTCCCTGCCCGAGCCGTACGCCGCCGCGCTGCGCACCGGCCGCGACCCGGTCGTCGGACGGCTGGAGGCGGGTCGCTGCCTGCTGGATCTGCGGGCGGTGCCCGAGCAGGACGACGAACGGCTGGCCGATGCCGTGCGCTCGGCCCGGCCCGCCGGGGAAGGGCGGGCGTGATGCGGGTGCTCGCCACCGCCGGCCATGTCGACCACGGCAAGTCCGCCCTGGTACAGGCCCTCACCGGCATGGAGCCCGACCGCTACGAGGAGGAGCGCCGCCGCGGACTCACCCTCGATCTGGGCTTCGTGTGGACCCGGCTCGGCCCGGACGGGGACCACCTCGCCTTCGTCGACGTCCCAGGGCACGAACGCTTCGTGCCCACCATGCTGGCCGGAGTGGGACCGGTGCCCGCCGTGCTGTTCGTGGTCGCCGCCGACCAGGGCTGGCAGCCCCAGTCCGAGGAGCACCTGGCCGTCCTCGACGCGCTCGGCGTCCGGCACGCCGTCCTCGCGGTGACCCGCAGCGACCTCGCCGACCCCGGACCCGTGCGCGCCGACGCCGTCGAACGGCTGGCCCGGACCTCCCTCGGCAAGGTGCCCGCGGTCGAGGTGAGCGCGGTCACCGGCGCCGGACTCGACGAGCTGCGCGATGAACTGGCGCGACTGGCAGGTGAGTTGACGGACCCCGACCCCGACGCCGATGTACGGCTCTGGCTCGACCGGGCCTTCACCGTGCGCGGACACGGCACCGTCGTGACCGGCACGCTCGGCGCGGGCACCCTGCGCATCGGCGACCGGCTGGTCACCGGGGACGGTACGGCCGTGCTCCGGGTGCGCGCGCTGCAGACGCTGCAGGAGGAGCGGACGGAGGTCAGCGGCGTGGCCCGCGTGGCGGTCAACGTGCACGGACCGGGCGACGACCGCCTGCGCCGGGGTCAGGTGCTGCTGACCCCGGACCGCTGGCTGAGCAGTGAGGTGACGGACGTCCGGGTCACCGGTGAGCCGGTCGCCGACCTGCCCCGCTCCGTCACCCTGCACATCGGCACCGCCGCCGTACCGGTGGCCGTACGCCCGCTCGGCGAGGACACCGCCCGGCTCACCCTCGCCCGGGGGCTGCCCCTGCGGGTCGGCGACCGCGCGGTGCTGCGCGAACCCGGTGGCAGCCGCATGCCCTGCGGTGTCACGGTCCTCGACGTACGGCCGCCCCGGCTGACCCGGCGCGGCGCCGGCCGGGCCCGCGCGGCGGAACTCGCGGGCATGACCGGCCGTCCCGACGGCACCGCCGAACTGCGCCGCCGCAAGCTGATCCGGTGCGCCGACCTGAGGGCGATGGGCGTTCCGCCACCTGCCGCACCCGAGGTCCAGGCCCCAGCGGGCACCGCCGGCCGGCGAACCGGCGAAGGGCGGTCCCCTGCCCACACCGTCGCCGGGGACTGGGTGGCCGATGCGGCCTACTGGAACGCCCTGAAGGACCGGCTGGCCACCGAGGTCGGCCGGCATGCCCGCGCGCACCCGCTGGAGCCCGGTCTGCCCGCCGAGGCGGCCCGCCGGCTGCTCGGCCTGCCCGACCGTGCCCTGGTCGACGCGCTGGCCGGGGCAACACCCCGACTCCACGCCCGCCAGGGCCGCTTGTACCGCTCGGACAGCCTCCGGCCCGCCCTGCCGCCGCCCGTCCAGGCCGGCGTGGACGCGGTGCGCGACGACCTCACCCGTGCGCCGTTCCGCGCGCCGGAGGCCGGCCGGCTCGCCGAACTCGGCCTGGACCGCAAGGCGTTGGCCGCCGCCGTCACGGCCGGCGCCCTGCTGCGGATCGCCGACGGGATCGTGCTGCTGCCCGGCGCCGACACCGAGGCCGCCGCCGTGCTGCGCACCCTGCCCCAGCCGTTCACGCTCAGCGAGGCCCGGCGCGCCCTGGACACCACCCGCCGGGTGGCCGTACCGCTGCTGGAGTTCCTGGACGTCCACGGCCACACCGAACGCGTCGACGACCAGCGCAGACGCTGCCGCACCGACGCGGTGAACGGAGGCGGACGGGAATCGAACCCGCCGGCCCGAGATCCTCGGGCCCCTCGGTTTTGAAGACCGGGAGGGCCACCAGGCACCCACACGCCTCCCCGCACGTCAGGCTACTGCCCCAGGAGACCGCCGGTATGACATCGACATCCCCGCCGATCGGCCGGGCGCCCGTCCGGCTCACCCAGTACGCCCACGGCGGCGGCTGCGCCTGCAAGATCCCGCCCGGAGAGCTGGAGGAGGTGGTCGCCGGGCTGACCGTGCCCCCGCTCGCCGGAGGCGACACCCCGCTGCTCGTCGGACTCGCCACCGGGGACGACGCCGCCGTCGTCACCCACCGGGGCACGGCGGTCGTCTGTACGGCCGACTTCTTCACCCCGGTCGTGGACGACCCCTACGACTGGGGACGCATCGCCGCCGCCAACGCGCTGTCCGACGTGTACGCGATGGGCGGCAGGCCGGTGCTCGCGGTGAACCTGCTGGCCTGGCCCCGCGACCGGCTTCCCTTCGACCTGGCCCGCGAGGTGCTGCGCGGCGGCCTGGACATCGCCACCGAGGCCGGCTGTCACGTCGGCGGCGGGCACAGCGTCGACGACCCGGAACCGAAGTACGGCATGGCCGTCACCGGCCTCGCCGACCCCGAGCGGCTGCTGCGCAACGACGCCGGACGGCCGGGCATGCCGTTGTCGCTGACCAAGCCGCTGGGCGTGGGGGTGCTGAACAACCGGCACAAGGTCACCGGCGAGCGGTTCGAGCAGGCCGTCGCCACCATGACGGCGCTCAACCGGGACGCCGCCGAGGCCGCGCTCGCGGCCGGGGCCACCTGCGCCACCGACGTCACCGGGTTCGGTTTCCTCGGCCATCTGCACAAGCTGGCCCGCGCCTCCGGCGTGACCGCCGTGGTCGACACGGCCGCCGTGCCCTACCTGGACGGGGCGCGGGAGGCCGTCCGGGACGGCTACGTCAGCGGTGGCACCCGGCGCAACCTCGAATGGGTCGCCCCGCACACCGACTTCGGGACCACCGACGCCGACACCCGGCTGCTGCTGGCGGACGCCCAGACCTCCGGCGGGCTGCTCGTCGCGGGCGAGGTGCCCGGAGCGCCGGTGGTGGGGGAACTGGTGCCGCGCGGCTCCCACTCCCTGGTGCTCAGGTGACTCAGGGCTCCGTGCCCGTGTGCTCGTCGATGCCCGCCCGGATCCGGTAGGCACGCACCAGTTCCACGGACGCCGGACCCCGTGGCCGGCGGCCCGGGCGGATGTCCACGGCGAACGCCTTCGACTCCTGGATGTGCGTGTTCGGGTCCAGGGAGAGATGCAGCAGTTCGTTGGCCGCGTCGCCGGTGCTGTAGCCGTTGGGACCCCAGTGGTAGGGCAGGCCCACCTGGTGCAGCCGCCGCCCCTGCACGGTCAGCGGCGCCATCCGGTCGGTCACCAGCACCCGCGCCTCGATCACCCCGCGCGCGCTGACGATCGTCGCCCACCCGGTGTGCTCCAGACCCCGTTCGGCCGCGAGCTCGGGGGAGACCTCGCAGAAGAACTCCGGCTGCAGCTCGGCCAGGTACGGCTGCCAGCGGGACATGCCGCCCGCCGTGTGGTGCTCGGTCAGCCGGTAGGTGGTGGCCACGTACGGGAACACCTCCGCGCCGGGCTCGTCACCGCTCGGCTGGTAGCGGTTGTCGCGCACCGTGGGCATCAACTGCCGTACCGGGTTGCGCTGTTGGTCGTGGAGCAGGTTCGGGAACGGCGAGTCCTGCGGTTCGTAGTGGGTCGGCAGCGGGCCGTCGGTGAGCCCGGACGGCACGTACAGCCAGGCCTTGCCGTCGGCCTGCATGATGAACGGGTCCGTACCGGACAGCGCCTCCGGGCCGGTCGCGTCCTCGGGCGGCCGGTGATCGGGCGACTTGTCCTTCTTGAAGTCGGGCACGTCGTGCCCGGACCACTCGCCCTTCTCCGGGTCCCACCACACCAGCGCCTTCCGCTCGCTCCACGGCCTGCCGTCGGGATCGGCGGAGGCGCGGTTGTACAGGATGCGCCGATTGGCGGGCCAGGCCCACGCCCACTCGGCCGCCACCCAGTCCTGCTCCCGTCCGGGCTTGCGGCGGGCCGCCTGGTTGACGCCGTCGGCGTAGACACCGCAGTAGATCCAGCAGCCGCAGGTCGTCGAGCCGTCGGGCTTCAGCTGCTCGTACGACGAGAGCGGGTTGCCGTCGGCGTCATGGCCGTTGATCTCGGCGAGGACGGCCTCCGCGTCCGGCTCGGCGTGCCGCCCCCGCGTCGGATAGCCCCAGGCCAGATCGAGCACCGGGCGGTCCATCTCGTCGGTGGACCCGGCCAGCTTCTCCCGGATGATCCGCCCCAGGTGGTACGTGAACCACAGGTCGCTGCGCGCCTCGCCGGGCGGTTCGACGGCCTGGTGGTGCCACTGCAGCAGCCGCTGGGTGTTGGTGAAGCTGCCGTCCTTCTCGGTGTGCGCGGCGGCCGGCAGGAAGAACACCTCGGTGCGGATGTCCTCCGTACGCAGCTCCCCGGTCTCGGTCTCCGGGCCGTCCTTCCACCAGGTCGCCGACTCGATCAGCGAGAAGTCGCGGACCACCAGCCAGTCCAGGTTCGCCATGCCGAGCCGCATCAGCTTGGAGTTGGCGTTGCCCACCGCGGGGTTCTCACCGAACAGGAAGTAGCCCTTGCAGGTGCCCTCCCGCTGGGCCATGGCCGTCTCGTACGCGGAGTGGGAGCCGGTGAGCCGGGGCAGGTAGTCGAAGCAGAAGTCGTTCTCGTCGGTGGCCACCTCGCCCCAGTACGCCTTGAGCAGACTCACCAGGTACGAGCGCATGTTGCCCCAGTAGCCCTTGTGAGCCGCCTCGGCCTGCACAAAGGCGTCCAAGTCCTGGTTCTGGTGGGCGTGCGGCATCGGGATGTAGCCCGGCAGCAGGTTGAACAGCGTCGGGATGTCCGTGGAGCCCTGGATCGAGGCGTGTCCGCGCAGCGCGAGGATGCCGCCGCCCGGCCGGCCGATGTTGCCGAGCAGGGTCTGCAGCACGCAGGCGGCCCGGATGTACTGCACTCCGACCGTGTGCTGCGTCCAGCCGACCGCGTACGCGAACGCCGTGGTCCGCTCGCGCCCGGAGTTCTCCGTGACCAGCTCGCACACCTGCCGGAACAGATCCTGCGGCACCCCGCAGACCTGCTCGACCATCTCCGGTGTGTAGCGGGCGTAGTGCCGCTTGAGCACCTGGAAGACACAGCGCGGATGGGTGAGCGTCTCGTCCCGCTCGGGCTCGCCCTCGCCGATCACCGCGCCGCCGGAACCGTGCGCCTCGCCGCGCGCCGCCTCGGTCACCGAACTGCCGCCGCCGGTGCGCTCCTCGTACTCCTGGTCGCGCTCGCCGGAGGCCGCCTGGATCTCGGTGCCCTCGTACTGCCAGCTGCTGTTGTCGTAGGAGCGGCTGTCGGCGTCGAGACCGGAGAAGACACCCGCCAGGTCCTCGGTGTCGCGGAAGTCCTCCCGCAGGATCACCGGGGCGTTGCTGTACGCCACGACGTAGTCGCGGAAGTACTTCTCGTGCGTGAGGACGTAGTGGATGATCCCGCCGAGGAAGGCGATGTCGCTGCCCGCACGCAGCGGGACGTGCAGGTCCGCGAGCGCGCTGGTGCGGGTGAAGCGCGGATCGACATGGATCACCTTCGCGCCCCGCGCCTTGGCCTCCATCACCCACTGGAACCCGACCGGATGGCACTCGGCCATGTTCGAGCCCTCGATGACGATGCAGTCCGCGTTCTGCAGGTCCTGCTGGAAGGTGGTCGCGCCGCCGCGTCCGAACGAGGTTCCCAGACTGGGAACGGTGGAGGAGTGTCAAACACGCGCCTGGTTCTCGATCTGGATCGCTCCGAGCGCGGTGAACAACTTCTTGATCAGGTAGTTCTCTTCGTTGTCGAGCGTGGCCCCGCCGAGGCTGGCGATGCCGAGCGTGCGCCGGGTGCGGGTCTCGTCGACCTCCCACTCCCAGCCGGCCCTGCGCGCCTCGATCACCCGGTCGGCGATCATGTCCATCGCCGTGTCGAGGTCCAGGCGCTCCCACTCGGTGCCGTGCGGGCGCCGGTAGAGGACCTGGTGCTCGCGTGCGTCGCCGGTCGTCAGCTGCAGGCTCGCCGCGCCCTTGGGGCACAGCCGGCCGCGCGAGATGGGGGAGTCCGGATCGCCCTCGATCTGGGTGACCTGCTCGTCCTGGACGTAGACGTTCTGGCCGCAGCCCACCGCACAGTACGGGCAGACGGACTTCACCACGCGGTCGGCCGTGGCCACCCGGGGCTGCAGGCGCTCACTGCGCCCGCTCTTCGCGGCAGCGCCCCGGCCCAGCGGGTCGGTGCCCGTCAGCTGGCGGTAGACCGGCCAGGAGTCGATCCAGGTGCGTACGCCCACGACCACTCCTTCCGCCCGGTCCCCTGATTTTCCCGCATGCGCGCGGCCACGGCATCTCGCGCCCTGGTGAGCCGCGGAGTACCCCGGCCGGGCGGGGCCAAACGGCGCCGGCAGGTGTGAGTCCCCCCAGCCGGGAAACCCCGCCGCTGGTGTGTCGGCGCACGGACCGTACCCGATGATCGTAATGTCCGGTTGGTTGCGGCCCTGAGTGAGGTGACGGGAGTGATCGCATGAGCGTCAGGGTCATCGAGGCGTGGGCGGCGGCGCGGTGAGGCAGCGTCATGTCTTCGGGACCGTCTTCACGCTGGAGTGGATCGTCGCCGGCGGCGTGTTCCTGGTGATCCTCGGCGTGCTCGTCCGGGCGCTGGTGAGACGGCGGACCGAAGCCTCCGACCGGCCCGAGCGCCCCCGGCTGGAGGCCTTCTACGCCGGAGCCCTCGTCGCCTTCGCCGTCTTCCTGGTGGCCTGGACCGCCTGGCAGAACCACGAGGAACAGCACACGGCCGACCCCGGGCCCCTGCGCGTGGACATCACCGGCTTCCAGTGGTGCTGGACCTTCGGCCATCCGCAGTCCCCGGCCCACCGCCGCGTCTCCGGCACCTGCAAGGGCAAGGACATCCCGACGCTCGTCGTACCGACCGGGCGCACCTTGCAGTTCCGCGTCACCGCGCGGGACGTCATCCACTCCTTCTGGGTGCCGGACCTGCGCTACAAGATGGACGCCTTCCCGCACCACGAGAACACCTTCACCCTCACCCTGGACCGGGAGGGCCGCTGGCGCGGCAGGTGCGCGGAGTTCTGCGGGCAGCGGCACTACGCCATGGACTTCTGGATCAAGGCGGTCCCGCCCCGGGACTACGACCGCTGGGCGCACGGCGGGACCGGTGCCGTATGACGGTCGCGCCGCCCGCCGCCGGTCAGCGCGACGACGCCGGCCGTCCCGTCCCGCCGGGCAGCTGGCTCGGCTGGGTCACCACCACCGACCACAAGCGCATCGGCCTGCTGACCGTCGGCACATCCCTGGTCCTCCTGCTGGTCTACGGCGTGTTCGCCCTGCTCATGCGCAGTCAGCTCGCCCAGCCCGACGAGAACCTCCTCACCCCGCAGACCTACGACCAGCTGTTCACCCTCCACGGCTCCGGGATGATCTACCTGGTCATGACGCCGTTCGCCCTCGGCATGGGCGTCTACCTGGCGCCCCTGCAGATCGGCGCCCCCGCCATCGCGCTGCCCCGCCTCACCCTCCTCGGCCACTGGCTCTACGTCCTCGGCGCGCTCACCATGCTCGCCGGCTTCGCCACACCCACCGGGGCGCACGCCGACGGCTGGTTCTCCTACCCGCCGATGGCCGACAGCGAGCACTCGCCGGGCGCCGGCACGGATCTGTGGATCGCGGGCGTCCTCCTCGCCGTCACCGGCACCATCCTCATGGGCTGGGCGGTGCTGTGGACCGTCCTGCGCCGCCGCACCCGCGGGATGACCATGCTGCGGTTGCCCGTGTTCTGCTGGGCGATGATCGCCACCTGTCTGATGGTGATCGGCGCCTTCCCGGCCCTGCTCGCCGCGCTCATCCTGCTCGCCGTGGGCCGCGCCGACGCCTCCGTCTTCGCGTCCAACGTGTGGAACATCGGCTACCAGCACCTCTTCTGGTTCTACGGCCACCCGGTCGTGTACGTGATGTTCTTCCCCTATCTCGCCGCCGTCGCCGAGGTGCTGGCCGTGTTCTCCGGCCGCCGCTTCTTCGGCTACAAGGGCACCGCGCTGTCGCTGCTGGTGTTCGCCGCGCTGTCGATGAGCGTGTGGGGCCACCACATGTTCGCCACCGGCCAGGCCGCCAACGACTACTACTCCCTGACCTCCATCGCCCTGCTCGTCCCCGCGGGCGTGGAGTACTTCGGCATGCTCGGCACGATCCTCGGCGTTCCCGAAGGTCACCGGCACGCTCCTCGACGAGGGCCTGGGCCGGCTGCACTTCTGGCTGCTGGTGATCGGCACCAACCTGACCTTCCTGCCGATGTTCGCCCTCGGCTACCTCGGCATGCCACGCCGGGTCGCCACCTACGCCGTCTTCGACGGCTTCGGACTGCTCAATCTGCTGGCGAGCATCGGCGCCGCCTTCCTCGTGGCCGGCATGACCGTGTTCGCCGTCAATGTGCTCCGGACACTGCGCAGGCGTTCACTCGGGCGGGCCGAGCCGGCCGGTGACGACCCGTGGGAGGCGCACACCCTGGAGTGGACCACCGCCTCACCCCCGCCGCCCCTCAACTTCCCCGCCGGCCGCCCGCTCGTGCCCGTCAGCAGTTTCGCCCCGCTGCTCGACCTGAGGCGGCGGGAGAGGAGCGGCACATGAAACGGCACCTGTCCGCCGTGCTGGTCGCCGGCTGGGGCCTGCTGAACGGTGTCCTCCTCGCCGTGCTCGCGGTCTACGGCGAGAGCGCGCTGGTCTTCCGGCTGTGGGGCGGAGTCGTCCTCGTCCTCGAACTGGCGGCACTGCTCGTGCTGTTGTCCTCGCGCAGGGCGCCCGACCAGCACGTCCGCTACCACGTCCCGGACCGGGGCGGGGGCGCGGTCCCGCCCGCCGCGTTCGGCCTGCTGCTCGTGGCGCTCTGCTTCGTCTACGGCCGTTGGCTGCTGGTCGTCGCTGTACCTCTGCTGGCCGTGTCGGCGGCCATGGCGGTGCGGGGCACGACGGCCCGGGAGAGGTGACGCCGGATGGACCGTATGGCGCACATGTCCGTCGTCCCGATGGCCGCCTCCGCGCTGCTGGCCGCTGCCGTGGTCCCGGGCGTCGTCCATGTCCTGCGGCGCTCCCCGCTGTGGGAGCGGATCAGCGTGCCCGCGCCCGTGGCCCTGCCCCTGCTGGTGCTGGTCCACGCGTGGGCCGTACTCGGCGCGTTCGCCGGCCTGCGTGCTCCCGGTGGCGCCCTCGTCACCGAACCGGTGCTCCTGGCGGCCGCCGTGCTGTTCTGGCTCCCGGTCGCCGCCCGCACCCGGCACCGCCTGGACGACCCCGGCCGCTGCCTGTACCTGTTCCTCGCCACACCCCTGCTGGACCTGCCCGCCGTGGGCGTCGTCGCCACGGGCCACTCGGCGGCCGGCCTCGCCATGATCGTCGGCATGCTGCCCCTCGGTGTCGCGGCGGCGGCCCTCACCTGGTCCTGGGTGAACCGGGAGGAGCGCGAGGCACAGAGCCCGGCCCTGCCCGCGCACGGAGGTGACCCGTATGCCCGCTGACCTGCGCCCCCGCGTCCTGCTGTTCGACGTCAACGAAACACTCACCGACATGGCCCCGCTCGCCGCCCGTCTGGAGCACGTCGGTCTGCCCGGCCATCTCCTCGCCACCTGGTTCGCCGGAGTGCTGCGCGACGGCGTGGCCCTCACCCTCGCCGGCGGCCACGCGTCCTTCGCCGCCGTCGCCGGGGACGGACTGCGGGCGCTGGCGGCCGGCGAAGAGGGCGCCACCGACCCGGAACAGGCCGCGGCCCACGTCCTCGCCGGGCTGCGGGAGCTGCCCCTGCACCCGGACGTGCCCCAAGGGGTACGTGCCCTTCACACGGCCGGCTTCCGACTCGCCACCCTGACGAACGGCTCGGCCGACACCACCCGCGCGGTGCTGGACAGGGCCGGACTGACCGAGTGCTTCACCACCCACCTGGACGTGGCGGGCCCGGGCCGCTGGAAGCCCGCGCGCGAGGCCTACGCCTACGCCCTGGACGCCGTGGGAGTGACCGCCGGTGAGGCCCTGTTGGTCTCGGTGCATCCGTGGGACATCGACGGCGCCGCCCGCGCGGGCCTGACCACCGCCTGGCTGCGCCGGACATCGCACCCCTACCCCTCGGTGGCGCACCCCGCCGGCCTGACCGCCACCTCGCTGCCCGACCTGGCGGCCCGGCTCGGGGCCGAGTAGGTCAGTGGCCGCGTGCGGCGAGCCGTTCGCGCTGTGGTACGACCGTGTACTTGGGGTCCTCGGCGGAGGCCACCCCGGCGTGGAAGACGCCGAAGCGCAGGGCCGCCGAGCCGGTGAGCAGGGCGGCTCCGGCCGCCAGGGCGGGGCGCCGGTCCCGTCCGCCGAACAGGGCGAGGGCCGCGCCGCCCGCCGTCAGCAGCTCCGCCGCGCGCAGAAACCGGTGCGGCCCGCCCCGCTCGAAGGGCTCGGCGGCCAGGCCCATGCGCCGCTTCATCGTCCGGAAGGCCCCGAGCTCCAGCGCGGCCCCGAGGACGGCCATCCGGCGCGCGGGCCCCGCCTGAGCGGTCGGAGCCGCCGCCAGGGCCAGACCCGACGCGGCCGTGGCGGCGGAACCCGCGAACACGAACGGCAGTTCGCGGTAGCCCTCGTGCCAGGAGGGCACCGCCGTGTCCGAGAGCAGGACTGCGGTGTACGTCGCCACCGCCGGGCCGAGGACGGCGCCGGCCGCCGTCGCCGCCGAGCCCAGCAGCCGGCAGCGGCCCGTCACCTCGGTGGCCGCCGCGGTCAGCGTCAGCGGCGCGTACCCCGCCAGCAGCCAGGAACCCACGCTCATGGGGGAGGTCGGCTTGAGGACCCGCAGCATGTTCAGGAAGCGTGCCGGGCGGCCCAGGTCGTGCACCAGCGCGGCCAGCGAGAGCGAGATGGCCCCGGCCGCCCCGAGCTTCGCCGGTGCCGCGAGCCCCGGCCGGCCGGTGACCTGGCCCCCGGCCGCGAGCAGCGACGACGCCCCGGCCAGGCCGCCCAGGTAGAGATAGCCCGCGATGTCCAGGGGCTTCCATGTCGGCTTGTTGAGCACGGGCTTGCCGTAGTACGACGAGAAGGCGGCGTCCGGCACCATCGGCTGCTCGCCCCGCCCGCGCCGACGCCGGCGGCGACCCGCGTGCGCGCCCGTCGTCGCCTCCCGGCCGGGCCGCGCGCCCTGTACGCCGTTCCGCGTGACGTCCGACTCGCTCATCGCGGCCTCCGTACGAAACTGCCGACGGCGAGTGCGGCCAGGGAGGCGGCGGCCAGGGCCGCGTGCCGCCACATGTCGGGCAGGTCCCGGGTGGTGACCACCGGGTCCGGGGGCAGGCCGTAGACCTCCGGCTCGTCCAGCAGCAGGAGGAACGCCCCGTCGCCGCCGACCCCGTCCTCGGGGCTCTCGCCGTACAGCCGGGCGTCGGTCACGCCGGCCGCGTGCAGCTGCGCCACCCGGGCCCGGGCCCGCTCGCGCAGCTCCTCCAGCGGGCCGAACTGGATGGAGTCCGTGGGGCAGGACTTGGCACAGGCGGGCTCCATGCCGACGCCGAGCCGGTCGTAGCACAGCGTGCACTTCCACACCCGGCCGTCGTCCTCGCGCTGGTCGATGACGCCGTACGGGCAGGCGGGCACGCAGTAGCCGCAGCCGTTGCAGATGTCCTCCTGCACGACGACCGTGCCGAACTCGGTGCGGAACAGCGCCCCGGTCGGGCACACGTCCAGGCAGGCCGCATGCGTGCAGTGCTTGCACACGTCCGAGGCCATCAGCCAGCGCAGCTCGGTGCGGCCGTCGGGGGAGACGGGAGAGATCTGCCCGGCGGGCGCGCCCCCGGGGGCCCGGCCGGGCGGGGGAGTGGTGGCGCCGGGACCGGGAGAGGCGGCATCGGTGCCGAGGCGCGCGGCGGCGGCGAACACGTCGACGTCCTCGTGCGCGACCCCGGGCTCCTGCCCGCCGAACGGCTTGCGCTGCTCGATGAAGGCCACGTGCCGCCATGTGTCGGCACCCAGCCCCTGGGTGTTGTCGTAGGACATGCCGGTCAGTTCGAGGCCGTCCTCCGGGATGGCGTTCCACTCCTTGCAGGCCACCTCGCACGCCTTGCAGCCGATGCACACGGAGGTGTCGGTGAAGAAGCCCATCCGCGGCGGGGCGCCCGGCCAGCCGGAGTCACCGGCCACGTCCGGCTGCGGGCCGTACAGCAGGTTTCCGCGGACCTCGTCGCCCTCGCTCATCCCCGTACCTCCTCGCCCATCACTCCTCGCCCTCCCCGGGTACCTCGCCCGGCGCCGCCCGCACGACCTCCACCCGGTGTTTCTGCCAGGCGGTGGCCGGCATCTCCACGCTCTTGGCGAAGTACCAGCGGCTGAGGGCGTTGCGCAGCCGGTGTTTGCGGAACCAGCGCCAGGCCTCCGTGCCCTCGGCGCGCGGCCGGGGCGTGTCGCGCACGAGGATGCGATAGGCCTCCTCGCGGGACAGCAGGGTGTGCGCCTCCTCGTAGCCGCCACCCGCCGTGCGCCGCACCTCCGCCGTCGTCTCGCCGTCCAGCAGCCGCCGCCGGTCCGCCGCCTGCAGACCCAGACAGGCGCGTTTGGTGGCGTGGTACGTCAGGAACGGCACCACGAACAGCGCCGTACGGAAGGCACGTGTCAGCAACTCCACCGGCAGGCCGAACTTGTAGGCCAGCACGTCCTGTCCGCCCGCCATCAGCAGCACCCCGTACGCCGAGACGGCCGCCGCGCCCAGCGCGGTACGCGTCGGCTGGTTGCGCGGCCGGTCGCACAGGTGCTGCTCGGGCTGTGGGCCGGTGAGCCAGCGCTCGAAGAACGGGTAGCCGTACAGGATCAGGAACAGCACCGTGGGCAGCATCACGCCCGGCAGGAGGACGTCCCAGACGATCGTGTGTCCGGCGATGTTCGTCTCCGCCGCCGGCATCAGCCGCAGCGCGCCCTCCAGGTAGCCGACGTACCAGTCGGGCTGCGCGTCCAGCGACACATGGTCCGCGCGGTACGGCCCGAAGGCCCAGACCGGATTGATCTGGAAAAGGGCCGACATCAGGGTGAGGATGCCCGCCAGGACGAAGAACAGGCCTGCGGACTTGGCGGAGTACTGCGGGACCAGTGGCTTGCCGATCATGTTCCGGTTGGTGCGGCCGGGCTGCGCCCACTGGGTGTGCTTGTGGACCACGATGTACGTCAGATGCATCCCGACGAGGGCCAGCAGCAGGCCGGGCACCAGCAGGATGTGGATCACGTACAGCCGGGAGATGATCTCGTGCCCCGGGAACTGGCCGCCGAAAATGAAGAACGACAGATATGTGCCCACGACAGGGATCGACAGCACGATGCGCTGGGAGGTGCGCAGACCGGTGCCGGACAGCAGGTCGTCGGGGAGCGAGTAGCCGCAGAAGCCCTCCAGCAGGGACAGCAGGAACAGGGTCACCCCGACCGTCCAGTTGACCTCCCGAGGCCGCCGGAACGCGCCGGTGAAGAAGATCCGCAGCAGGTGCACCCCGATCGCCGCCACGAACACCAGCGCCGCCCAGTGGTGCACCTGCCGGACCAGCAGGCCCCCGCGCACGTCGAAGCTGATGTGCAGCACCGACGCATACGCCTCGGAGGTCATCGTGCCGCGCAGCGGCAGATACGAGCCGGTGTACGGCCGTTCCGTCATGTCCGGGTGGAAGAAGAACGTCAGCCAGACGCCCGTCAGCACCAGCACCAGCAGGCTGTACAGCGCCAGCTCGCCCAGCAGGAAGGGCCAGTGGTCCGGGAACGCCTTGCGGAGGAACTCCTTGCCGGCCGAGGCGACCGGCAGCCGCTTGTCCAGCGCCGACACCAGGCGCTCACCGCGTCCCTCGTTCCGGACCGACCGCCGCTCCTCGGACACCGCCACCGCGCCCGCCTTCCGCCCGTGCCGGGCCCCTCACTCTCGGTTGCTCTGTCCCGAGCCTGGCACGGGTGCCCTTGCTCCGCTCGCTCGAAACGGCACGGTCGGACGGGGTACCCGGTGCCGTTGTCCGTTTGCCCGGACCGGCGCGCGGCTACCCGGCGCCCGGACAGGTGTCCCGGTGTGAGGAGGCCGGCGTGGTGAACGTGGCCGATATGCTCGCCGTCCGGCTGCGGGCCTGGGGCGCGGAGCGGGTCTACGGCGTGCCGGGAGTGGAGGTCGATCCGCTGGTCGGCGCCCTCGGCGGCGGGCCGGCGGCGCCGTGGTTCGTGCAGACGCGTGGCGAGGAGTCCGCCGCCCTCATGGCGTGCGCCGACGCCAAGCTCACCGGCCGCCTCGGCTGCTGCCTCGCCCCGCCCGGCGCGGGCGCGCTGCGGCTGCTGGGCGGGCTGTGGGACGCGGCGGCGGACCGGGCTCCGGTGCTCGCCGTCGTGGGGGACACGGCGAGCACCCGTCGTCCTGGCGGACGGATCGTGCGCCATCTGGCGGAGGTCTGTGTCTTCTGCGAGGAGGTCTTCGCGCCGGAGCTGATGGGTGACGCCCTGAACCGGGCCGTGCGGGCCGCGCTCACCGACCGGGGCGTCGCGGGCCTCGTCGTACCCCGCCATGTCCTCGCGGCGCCGGCGCCCGACGGGCCGGACGGCGCGGTACCCGTCGACTTCCGCCCGCCGGTGCGCACCCCGGCGAGGGGGACGTCCGGCGCGCGGCCGAAGTTCTGGACGGCGCCGGGAAACCGGCCGTGGTCGTGGGCAACGCGGGGCGCGCCGCGTCCGGGCCGGCGGTGGGCGTGGCGGCGCTGCTCGGCGCGGGTGTCGCCACGACGGCCCTGGCCCGTGACGCCCTGCCCGGCGACCTGCCGTACCTCACGGGCGTGGCGGGCACCCTCGGCAGCGAGGCCGCCGCCGCGCTGCTGCGGGACTGCGACACCCTGCTGCTTGTCGGCGCGGAGGACCTGGACCCCGCGCTGGTGCCCGGCCCCGACCGGTGCCGGATCGTCACGGTCGATCCCGAACCGGCCGACTGCCCCCTGGACCGAGCACGTGCGGCGGTGCGGGTCAACGGCGACGCCACCGCGGCCCTCGAAGCGCTCATCCCGCTGCTGCACCGCGCCGCCGACCGTACCTGGCGCACGCGGGTCGAGGACGCGGTGCGGGCCTGGCGGGCCGAGGGACACACCAAGGCCGGCCGCTACTTCGGTACGTCCGTCAACCCGCGTGCCGTGGTCGCCGAGCTGTCCGAGCGGCTGCCCGACCGGGCCGTCGTCGTCACCGACTCGGGGACCTCGCTGGACTGGTGGATCCGCCACCTCCGGCTCCGGGGCGGGATGCGCGCGCTGCTGTCCGGCCGGCTGGCCATGCCGGGCGCGGCCGTGCCCTACGCCGTCGCCGCCCGCTTCGCCGCCCCCGACCGCCCGGTCGTCGCCCTCGTCGGCGACGGCGCCTTCCAGAGCGGCGGCCTGAACGAACTCATCACGGTCCGCCGCCATTCGGACCGGCTGGCCGGTCTTCCCCCGCTGGTGTTCTGCGTGCTGAACAACGGCGACCTTAACCGGCTGACCTGGCAACGCCGCGCCGCGGCCGGCGATCCGCTGATCCCGCTGTCCGCCGAGGTCCCCGCCATGCCGTACGCCGAGTGGGCGCGGCTGGCGGGTCTGCCGGCGGTCCGCTGCGACCGGCCCCGGCACGTCGCCTCGGTCTGGGCCGACGTGCTCGCCCAGCCGGGGCCCACGGTGCTGGAGTTCGTGGTGGACGGGGAGACCCCGCCCGACTGGGCGTCCGGCGGGGCCCGGACGCGCATCGCGGGCACGGGGGAGAAGCGCCGCCCGACCGCCTTGGACAAACCCTTTCGGATACCCGGCTGATCCGGCCTCATTCCCGTCTCCCCGGGTGATTTTCATGATCGTCGAAGGTTGGCCGAATGCTTTGTCCGAGCCGGTGCAGTCGGGTTAACCTGCGGCGTACTTTCTCATCGTGCACGTCCGTGAACTGCGGAAATGCACATGCCAGCCGCCGGGTCAGGCCGTGTGCCCGGCAGTGGTTCCGAGCCTTCCGCACGAGGGCTCCTGGGGAGTGGAACGAGGGTGTGCATGGCCGGCAGGGCTAGCGGGACGACGGACGTGGTCCCGGGCGATGAGGAACTGAGAAGACTGCTCGCGGGGCTGACCGCGGTGCGCGACGGAGACTTCGGCACCCGGTTGCCGGACGACTCCACCGGGCTCATGGGGGACATCGCCACCGTCTTCAACGGCATGGTCGACCAGTTGTCCGTGTTCACCTCCGAAGTCACCCGCGTGGCCCGCGAGGTGGGCACCGAGGGCACCCTCGGCGGGCAGGCACGGGTGCCCGGGGTCTCCGGCACCTGGGCCGACCTGACCGACTCCGTCAACGCGATGGCGGGCAATCTCACCACCCAGGTCCGTGACATCGCCCAGGTCGCCACGGCGGTGGCCAAGGGTGACCTGTCCCAGAAGATCGACGTCGACGCGCGTGGCGAGATCCTTCAGCTGAAGGAGACCGTCAACACGATGGTCGATCAGCTTTCGGCCTTTGCGGACGAGGTGACCCGGGTGGCCCGCGAGGCGGGCACCGAGGGCCGGCTCGGCGGACAGGCACAGGTTCCCGGCGTCGCCGGCGTCTGGCGCGACCTGACGGACTCGGTCAACTTCATGGCCGGGAATCTCACCGCCCAGGTGCGCAATGTCGCCCAGGTGACGACGGCCGTGGCGCAGGGTGACCTGTCCCAGAAGATCACGGTGGACGCGCGCGGCGAGATCCTGGAGCTGAAGAACACCATCAACACGATGGTGGACCAGCTCTCCGCGTTCGCGGACGAGGTGACCCGGGTGGCCCGCGAGGTCGGTACCGAGGGCCGGCTGGGCGGCCAGGCGGACGTCAAGGGCGTCAAGGGCACCTGGCGGGACCTGACGGACTCGGTGAACTTCATGGCCGGGAACCTGACGGCCCAGGTGCGCAACGTGGCCCAGGTGGCCACGGCCGTGGCGCAGGGTGACCTGTCCCAGAAGATCACGGTGGACGCGCGCGGCGAGATCCTGGAGCTGAAGAACACCATCAACACGATGGTGGACCAGCTCTCCGCGTTCGCGGACGAGGTGACCCGGGTGGCCCGCGAGGTCGGTACCGAGGGCCGGCTCGGCGGGCAGGCGCAGGTGCGCGGGGTCGCCGGCACCTGGAAGGACCTGACCGACAACGTCAACGTGATGGCCTCCAACCTCACCGGCCAGGTCCGTTCGATCGCCCAGGTCGCCACCGCCGTGGCCAAGGGCGACCTCTCGCAGAAGATCACCGTCGAGGCCAAGGGCGAGGTCGCCGCCCTCGCCGACGTCATCAACACCATGGTCGACACTCTGTCGGCGTTCGCGGACGAGGTGACCCGGGTGGCCCGCGAGGTGGGCACCGAGGGCCGGCTCGGCGGGCAGGCCCACGTGCCCAACGTGGCCGGTACCTGGAAGGACCTGACCGACAACGTCAACTCCATGGCCAACAACCTCACCGGCCAGGTGCGCAACATCGCGCTGGTGACGACGGCCGTGGCCAAGGGCGACCTGTCGAAGAAGATCGACGTCGACGCGCGCGGCGAGATCCTCGAACTGAAGACCACCATCAACACGATGGTCGACCAGCTCTCCGCCTTCGCGGACGAGGTGACCCGGGTGGCCCGCGAGGTCGGCACCGAGGGGCGGCTCGGCGGTCAGGCCGAGGTGGAGGGCGTCTCCGGCACCTGGAAGCGCCTCACGGAGAACGTCAACGAACTCGCCGGGAACCTCACCCGGCAGGTGCGTGCCATCGCCGACGTGGCCAGCGCCGTCGCCGAGGGCGACCTGACCCGGTCCATCACCGTCGACGCCTCCGGTGAGGTGGCCGACCTCAAGGACAACATCAACTCCATGGTGGAGTCGCTGCGCGAGACCACCCGGGCCAACCAGGAACAGGACTGGCTGAAAACGAACCTCGCCCGGATCTCCGGCCTCATGCAGGGTCACCGTGACCTGCCCGTCGTCGCCGAACTCATCATGGACGAGCTGGCGCCCCTGGTCCTGGCCCAGTACGGGGCCTTCTACCTCGCCGAGGACGGCCCGTCGGGACCCGGGCTGCGGCTCGTCGGCTCCTACGGCAGGCCCGAGGAGGACACCCGGCCCGCCGTCATCCCGTTCGGCCGCTCCCTGGTCGGCCAGGCCGCGCGCAGCCGCCGTACCATCGCGGTGGACGAGCTGCCGCCCGGCTACGTCACCATCTCGTCCGGACTCGGACGGATCGAGCCGACCGCGCTGTTGTTGCTCCCCATCGTGTTCGAGGAGCAACTCCTCGGCGTCATCGAGCTGGCGTCCGTCACCCGGTTCACCGCGGTCCAGCGGGACTTCCTGCAGCAGCTGGTGGACACCATCGGCGTCAACGTCAACACGATCGTCGCCAACGCCCGCACCGACGAACTCCTGGAGGAGTCGCAGCGGCTGACCAGTGAACTGCAGTCGCGTTCGGCGGAGTTGCAGATCAGGCAGGAGGAGCTCCAGCAGTCCAACGCCGAACTGGAGGAGAAGGCCTCGCTGCTGGCCGAGCAGAACCGGGACATCGAGGCGAAGAACCTGCAGATCGAGCAAGCTCGGCAGGAACTCGAGGCGCGGGCCCAGCAATTGTCGCTCGCCTCCAAGTACAAGTCCGAGTTCCTCGCCAACATGAGCCATGAGCTGCGCACCCCGCTCAACAGCCTGCTCATCCTCGCCCAGCTGCTCGCCCAGAACCCGTCGCGCAACCTCACCCCGAAGCAGGTGGAGTACGCGGGCATCATCCACTCGGCCGGCTCGGACCTGCTTCAGCTGATCAACGACATCCTTGACCTGTCCAAGGTCGAGGCCGGCAAGATGGACGTCACCCCCGAGCGGGTGTCGCTGAGGCAACTGCTCGAGTACGTCGAGGCCACCTTCCGGCCCATGACCTCGCAGAAGAGCCTGGAGTTCACCGTCAGCACGGCCGCCGGCGCACCCGCCGACCTGCTCACCGACGACTCCCGGCTGCGGCAGATCCTGCGCAACCTGCTGTCCAACGCGGTGAAGTTCACCGAACAGGGCGGTGTCGAACTGCGCGTGGAGCCCGCTGCCGACGACGAGGTGCCCGAGGAGGTGATGCGCGGCGGTGCGGTCGTCGCGTTCCGCGTGAAGGACACCGGCATCGGGATTCCGGAACAGCAACTGGAGTCCGTCTTCGGCGCGTTCCAGCAGGCGGACGGCACCACGAGCCGCAAGTACGGCGGCACCGGGCTCGGCCTGTCCATCACCCGGGAGATCGCCCACCTGCTCGGCGGCGCCGTCGCCGTCGACAGCACACCGGGCAAGGGCAGCACCTTCACACTCTTCCTGCCCGTCGCCCGGCCCGACTTCGACACGCTCCTGCGCAGTGGACGCACGGCGCCGAAGGCGGCCGAACCGGAGCGAACGGACGGAGCGACCGGGGGAGAGCCGACGGCAGCGGCGCCGCTCGGCAGTGGGAAGAGGCAGCGTGCGCGCCGGCTGCTGGTCGTCGAGGAGCGGCCGCGCGGCCTGCTGACGCTCGTTGCCGAGAGCGTGGTCGGCGACCTCCGGCACAGCCGCGCCGACGGCGCCGGCGTGGCCGTCGACATCATCACCGCGGTCGGCGCCCAAGAAGCGGCCGGCGCCCTCGCTGCCGAGCCGTGCCACTGTGTCGTCGTGGACCTGGGGCTGCCGGACGGGGAGTCGGCCCGGTTCCTCGAGGCACTGCGCGCGGACTCGGCTCTCTCGGGCGTCCCCGTGCTGGTGCACAGCTCCCTGCGTGCCGAGCACCCGGCTGGGGAGCCGGGCGGCTCGCTGGAGTACCTGTCCAGCCTGGACGAGCTGCGGGAGCGGATCGCCTTGCACCTGTCGGCCGAGGAGCCCGGGGAGGTGCTCACCCTGGTCCGCACCGAGGAACCGCAGCACGCGGCGGCGGACTTCGCCGACGAGCACACCCGCGGCCGTACCGTCCTCGTCGTCGACGACGACGCGCGGAACCTGTTCGCGCTCAGCGGCATCCTCGAACTGCACGGCTTCCGCGTCCTGCACGCCGACAACGGTCGCAAGGGCATCGAGACGCTCGTGAACAACCCGGACGTCGAACTCGTGCTGATGGACGTGATGATGCCCGAGATGGACGGGTACACGGCAACGGCCGAGATCCGCAAGATGCCGCAGTACGCCGACCTGCCGATCATCGCCGTCACCGCCAAGGCGATGCAGGGTGACCGGGAGAAGAGCCTCGCCTCCGGCGCCAGCGACTACGTCACAAAGCCGGTGGACACCCATGACCTCATCGCCTGCGTCCGGCGTTGGCTCCCCGCATGACGGCGGCGACGACACCGCTCACCCGCCCGTCCGCAGGCCGAGGAGTACCGAACCGGTGAACCGCCATGAACCGCCGGCCGGAGCGGACGCGCCGACCGGCGCGCCCGCTCAACTGCCGGCCGTGGACACCATGACGGCCGACGTTCCGGCGACGTCGCCGGTGGGCAGGCTCGCCGCCACCGTGGAGCGGCTGCGCCGCGAGGTGCGGTCCGCGCAGGCGGAGGCCGAGGGCCGGGCGCTGATCGAGCTGGCCAAGGGCATCCTGGTGGAGCGCCTGGGCTGTGGCCCCGCCCAGGCCGCCCGCCAGCTCGCCGAACTCGCCGAGCAGGCCCAGGTGACCCCGCTGGAGTTCGCGGTGGACGTCATCAACCAGGCGGCCCGGGACCGGGTCACGGAGGTCAGCGAGGCGTTCCTGTCCGTCGCCGCGGACCCCGCCGGGCCGGTCGAGGAGTCGGCCGCCGTACGGCTGCGTGCCGCCGAGAGCGGCGTCCTCGCCGCGCCCGACACCCAGGCGATGGCCGACTCGCTGCTCGACCACGCCCTGCGCCCGCTCGGCGCGGTCGCCGTCGCGATCTGGGCTGCCGGCTCCGACGGGTCGCTGACCCTGGCGGGCAGCGCCGGATTCCCTGCGGCCGAGGCAGCCCGCTGGCGCTACGTCCCACCCGACGTGGCCACGGTGGCCCGGCGCGGCCTGACCGAGCCGGACGGGCAGTGGCTGCCCTCGCTCACCGCCTCCGGGCTGCCCACGATCGGCCGACGGGACTACGCCGACGGCGCCCGGATCGCCGTACCCGCGGGTGCGGGCGGGCGGATCCACGGCGTCCTGGAGATCGCCTGGCCGGGACCCGAGGAGCCGTTGCCGCGCCCAGTGGTGCGGCAGGTGGAAGCGCTTGCCGAGCTCTGCGCGCACACCCTGGAGACCTTCGTACTGCCCTCCGCGGCCACGCAGGAGCTCCGGGTGCTGCCCGACGTGGTGGAGCTGATGGACCTGGCGGACGGCCTGCACGACCCGGCGCTGGTCCTGGTGCCGCACCTCGACCACACCGGGCAGCTCGTCGACTTCCGCATCCAGCACGTCAACAGCCGCTTCCTCGACCCCGCGGGACGGCCGCGGGCCGTCGTCGGGGGCGCCCTGCTGCTGGAGGCCTATCCCATGGCCGCCGGCTCCAGCGAGCTGTTCCAGCGCGTGGAGCGGGTCTACGCCACCGGCGAGCCGTTCCGCGCCAGTCGTATGCGGCTCACCGCGCTGGTCGACCAGGTGCCGCTCTCCGCGGTCGCGGACATCAGCATCAGCCGGCACGGCTGCAGCGTGCTGCTCATCTGGCGCATCGAGGACGAGGCCGCGCGGCTGGCCAGCCTGCTGCAGCACGCCCAGCGGCTCGGGCGGATCGGCGGCTTCGAGGAGAACCAGCTGACCGGTGAGATCACCTGGAACGGCCAGCTGTTCAACCTGTACGGGCGCCCGACCACCAGCCCGCCGGTCCCCCTGGAGGACCTGCCCGCCCACGCCCACCCCGACGACGCCGTCACCATCGGCCGTTTCCTGCGCGCGCTGCTGCACCACCGCAGGCCGGCGTCGGCCGCGTTCCGGCTGCTGCGTCCGGACGGGGTGACCCGGCACATCCGCGTGGTCGCCGAACCGGTCCTCGACACCGGCGGTCAGCTGCTCGTCGTCCGGGGCGCCTACCAGGACATCTCGGCCCAGCACTGGACCGAGGTCGCCCTGGCCGCGACCCGCGACCAGCTCGCCCAGACCGAGCAGCAGGCCCACGAACGCAACAGGCTCACCCTCCAGCTCCAGCACGCCATCATGCCGCCCGCCCAGGCACCGCTGCGAGTGCCCGGCCTGCAGGTGGCGGTGCGCTACCGACCGGCCGAGACCGAGCAGCTGGTCGGCGGCGACTGGTACGACGCCGTCGTGCTGCCCTCCGGGCTGGTGCTGCTGTGCGTGGGGGACGTCGCCGGGCACGGCATAGAGGCGGCCACCAGCATGGTCGTGCTGCGCAACGCGCTGCGCGGGCTCGCCGTCACCGGAGCCGGTCCGGCCCAGCTGCTGGCCTGGCTGAACATCGTCGCCCACCATCTGACGGGTGCCGTCACCGCCACCGCCGTCTGCGGCCTGTACGACGGCGAGCGCCGGACCCTGCGCTGGGCGCGCGCGGGCCATCTCCCGCCGGTGCTGGTCCGTGAGGGGGACGCCACCGCGCTGCCCGCGCTCAAGGGACTGCTGCTGGGCGCCCTGCCGGAGGCGGTGTACGAGGAGACCGAGGAGCAACTGGCCGCCGGGGACACCCTGCTGATGTACACCGACGGGCTGATCGAGCGCCGGGACCGCTCGGTGGAGGAGTCGCTGTCCC
Source organism: Streptomyces sp. NPDC053069 (assembly GCF_044546895.1). Lineage (NCBI taxonomy): Bacteria > Bacillati > Actinomycetota > Actinomycetes > Kitasatosporales > Streptomycetaceae > Streptomyces > Streptomyces sp. NPDC053069. The sequence goes on from NZ_JBITZN010000005.1 coordinate 84,886, forward strand.
ATCTGCTGGACATGGCGCGCTCGGCGCCGACGACCCTGGACCAGCAGCTGGACCGGTTGCTCACCTACAGCAAGTCGGACACCGACGACGACACCTGCATCGTGGGCATCAGGGTCGGCTGACCGCGGGGCCGGTCTCCCCGTCGGTGAGCGGTACGGTGACGGTGACCCGCTTGCCGCGGGGGAGCCGGGTCACCTCCAGGTCGCGGGAGATCATGGCGACGAGGTGCAGTCCATGGCCGCCGACCCGGCCGGGATCGGGCGGGCGGCGCCGGGGTGGCTCGGCGGAGGTGTCCGTCACCGTGATCCGCAACGCCGCGGCGTCGGGCAGCAGTTCCAGGCACAGGGCGCACGGGCCGGGCGCGTGCTTGGCCGCGTTCGTGACCAGTTCGCTGACGACGAGCTGGGCATCCTGAACCGAGCGTCGCGCGAGTGCGGGCCGGGCCCGGGAGAGCAGGGAGGCGACGGCGTCTCTGGCGTCGCCGATGCTGGTCACGCCGGTGTCCCAGGTGCGGCTGTAGCGCAGGGGCGCGGAGCGCGCCTGCGTCGTCGCGAGGGTCCTGAGCGAGATGTCCATACGTCGTTGCCCTTTTCCTCCGGGATCAGGGTCCCTTCCTGCGCACACGGGGGTCGTGCCGTCCTTGCCCGGTTACCCGCTGAGCCATCGGTCAAGGGCACGTTCGCGGGGAATCCTCCGGTTGCGCAGGCCCCCCTGGTGAGGGGCCGCGGCCGTGCGAGGCGCACGGGCACGGGCAGCGGAAACGATCCCCCGTACACGGCGGAACGGGCCCGGGAGGCCAGCGTCCGCTGGGTTTCCCGGACCCGCTCGGAGTCGAACAGCCGCCTGAACCGGCATGCGTCAGTGCTTGAAGGTGTCCTTGGCCTTCTCCTTGGCCTGCCGCGCGTCTCCACGGGCACCCTCCATGCGCCCTTCGGCCTCCAGGCGCTCGTTGCCGACCGCGCGGCCCACGGCCTCCTTGGCCTTGCCCTTGGCCTGCTCGACCTTGCCCTTCGCCTTCTGGTTGCCAGCCATCGGTGTCACATCCCAACGTGTTCGCGGTGTCTGGACGACATTCGGCTTGCCACTGGGACGCCATCCAAACCAGTAACCGGACCCGTGACTACTTACGTTTGGTTGAACAGTCCAAACTGATAAGCCTATCGTTAGTACCCATGGACACGGTTGCACTCGCCGCCGCGCTGCGGCTGGCCATGGGCCGGGTCGTCCGCCGACTGCGGCAGGCGCACGCGGTCGGGGACGTGACGCTGTCCGGCGCCTCGGTGCTGGCCCGGCTGGCCCGCACCGGTCCCGACTCGCCCGGCTCGCTGGCCGAGCTGGAACGGGTCCGGCCGCAGGCGATGGCCAGCACGCTCACGGGACTCGAACACCGCGGACTGGTGAGCCGTACCCCGGACGCGGCCGACCGCCGCCGGGCCATCGTGTCGATCACCGACGAGGGACGGACCGTGCTGGAACAGCGCCGCTCGGAGTCCGTGAGCCGCCTCGCGCACGCCCTGGAGGAGTTCACCCCGCAGGAGCGGCAGACCCTGCACGATGCCCTGCCCCTGCTCGACCGGCTGGCGGAACGACTGTGACCGGCCCCGCCTCCGCCCCGCACGGCTCCCCGGCCGGCGGTCTGCGCGCCCGGCTGCTCGCCCGCTCCGCCCGCCTGCGCGACACACCTCCGGGCCCCGGCTACAAGTGGGTCGCCCTCTCCAACACCACGCTCGGCGTGCTCATCGCCACGATGGACGCCTCCATCGTGATCATTTCGCTGCCGGCGATCTTCCGTGGGATCGGCCTCGACCCGCTCGCGGCCGGCAACATCGGCTATCTGCTGTGGATGATCCTGGGCTATCTGCTCGTCTCTGCCGTCCTGGTGGTCGTCCTCGGCCGGCTCGGCGACATGTTCGGCCGGGTGCGGATCTACAACCTGGGCTTCCTGGTCTTCGCCGGCGCCTCCGTCGCTCTCTCCCTCGACCCGTTCCGGGCGGGTGCGGGCGCGCTCTGGCTGATCCTGTGGCGCATCGTGCAGGCCTTCGGCGGCTCCATGCTCACCGCCAACTCGGCCGCCATCCTCACCGACGCCTTCCCGGCCCGGCAGCGCGGCATGGCCCTCGGCGTCAACCAGATCACCGCGCTCGCCGGGCAGTTCCTGGGCCTGCTCGCCGGCGGCCTGCTCGCGGCGGTGGACTGGCGGGCGGTGTTCTGGGTGAGCGTCCCGGTCAGCGTCACCGGCACCGTGTGGTCGTACCTGAGCCTGCGCGAGACCTCGGCCGGCGGGCGCGGCCGCATCGACTGGCTCGGCAACCTCACCTTCGCCTCCGGCGCCGGCATCCTGCTCGCCGGCATCACCTACGGCATCCAGCCCTACGGCGGCCATGCCACCGGCTGGACCAACCCCTGGGTGCTCACGGGCCTGATCGGCGGCGTGTGCCTGCTGCTGGTCTTCTGCCTCGTCGAGACGCGGGCCGCCGAGCCCATGTTCCGGCTCTCGCTGTTCCGGGTGCGGGCGTTCGCCGCCGGCAATCTGGCCGCCCTGCTGACCGCGATCGCCCGTGGCGGACTGCAGTTCATGCTGATCATCTGGCTGCAGGGCATCTGGCTGCCGCTGCACGGCTACGACTTCGAGGACACCCCGCTGTGGGCGGGCATCTTCATGCTGCCGCTCACCTTCGGCTTCCTCGTCGCCGGGCCGGTCTCCGGCTATCTGTCCGACCGGTTCGGCGCGCGTGTCTTCTCCACCGCCGGACTGGTGATCGTCGCCGCCTCCTTCCTCGGCCTGCTGGCCCTCCCGGTGAACTTCGAGTACGGCCTCTTCGCGACGCTGCTGCTGCTCAACGGCCTGGGCCAGGGCATGTTCTCCTCGCCCAACACCTCCTGCGTCATGGGCAGCGTGCCGGCCCGCCACCGGGGCGTGGCCTCCGGCATGCGCGCCACCTTCCAGAACTCCGGCACGGCCCTGTCCATCGGCGTCTTCTTCTCCCTGATGGTCTCCGGCCTCGCGAGCACCCTGCCGAAGACCCTCAGCAGCGGACTCCAGGCGCACGGCGTGCCCGCCGGGACCGCGCACGAGGTGGCCGCGCTGCCGCCGGTCAGCACTCTGTTCGCCACGTTCCTCGGCAACAACCCGATCGGTCATCTGCTCGGCTCCGGTGGCACCCTGGGCCACCTGACCGCCGCCCAGCGGGCCGGGCTGACGGGCCACACCTTCTTTCCTGAGCTGGTCTCCGGACCCTTCCACCACGGTCTGACCATCGTCTTCACGGTGGCCGCGGTCATGTCACTGGCCGCCGCGCTGGCCTCCGCCCTGCGCGGCGGCCACGAGCGCGCCGACGACGACACCCGGCAGCCCGGGCCGGACCCGGCCGGGGCCCGGCCCACACGCACCTCGTCCTAGCCGGCGCAGGCCCGCAGCGGATAGTGGTCCGACAGATCGGTGTAGGTGTACGACGTGCCCCAGCTGGTCACGGTCCAGGGCGCCGACTCCTCCTGGACGACCTCGTTCGTCCACCTGGCGGGACGGGGATGGCCGGCGCGGGGAAGGACGTAGTCGAGGTCCTCGCGCGGATCGCCCGGGTAGCGGTAGCGGGCGATGGAGTTCTCCTGGGTGTCGAACGAGTACGGGTGCCCGGTGCGCGCGTCGGCCCCGGTCAGGCCGGCGTCGGCGAGCATCGAGGTGTACTCGGCGCTCCGCGAGTCGACGTTGAGGTCTCCCGCGACCAGCACCTCCTCGTCGGCCGGGATGTTCTTGGCGTCCAGGAAGGCGTCGATCGCCTGGAACTGGCGGCTGCGGTCCCGCGCCGCCTCACCCGCGGCGCAGCCCGAGTCCGTGGACTGCGTATGGGTGCCGATCACATGAACCTTGGTTCCGTTCACGTTCAGCACCACATAGGCGAAGCCCTTGTTGGACCACCAGTCGGAGCCGCACGCGTCCTTGTAGACGTACTGTTCCCGGTGGAGGATCGGCCACTTGCTCAGGACGGTGACCCCGCCGTCCTCCGGCGTGGTCGAGGAATACGCCCCTCCGGTCGCGTCCCAGCCGGTGCGGCTGCGCCCCACCACCGGTGTCTGGTAGGGGTATGCGGCTGCCGCCGCGCTCTTCAGCGCGTCCGAGGAGGAGTTGTCGAACGCCTCCTCCAGCACCACGACGTCGTTGCCCCGGAAGAAGGACGCCTTCGGTATCTCGGCGGCCCGGTGGTCCTGCCCCCAGTTGGGGTAGAGGTTCTTGCTCATCAGGAAGACGTTGTACGTCAGGACCTTCAGCGCGGGTGCCGGTTCGGCGGCGGCTGCGGGCGTCGGGCCGGCGAGCGCGGCAGCGGGCAGGGCGAGGGCGAGCACGGCAGCGGCGAGTGCGCGGCGCGATGCGAAGGGTGTCACTGGATCTCCCTGTCGGACGAAGGGGGCGAAGTGGCGCCGCACATCAAACCACCCGCGATTACCCACAGGTAACACCTGAGCACATACCAGTTCGCTCCCGGACCTCCGGTCAGTGGGCTGTCGGGAACGCTCGACGCCCCCGCCAGTGCGCCGCGGGCGGCTGGGCGGGGCACGCGGGGCGGGTCAGTGCTCGTGCTGCCGTCGTACGAAGTGCCATGCGACAAGAGCCGCGACCAGGACGGCGGCGGCGATCAGGACGTAGAGCTGGTAGCGCGAGATCTCGTCGTAGACGGTCGTGATGTGCCGGCCCGCCAGGTAGGCCAGCGTCGTCCACAGACCGACCCACAGGGCGGCGCCGAGTGCGTTGAAGGCGAGGAAGCGGCGCCAGCGCATGCCGGTGGTGCCGGCGATGATGCCGTTGGCCTGGCGCAGGCCCTCGATGAAGCGGGCCACGGTCACGATCTTGCCGCCGTGCCGGCCGAAGAACGCCTCGGCGGCCTGGAACCGCTTCGGCGTCAGAAAGACGTACCGGCCCCACCGGTGCACGAAGGCCCGCCCACCGACCCGGCCGATCAGATAGCCGACGTTGTCCCCGGCGACGGCCGCGATGAACGCGACGACCGCCACGGCGACGACGTTCAGCCGCCCTGCGCCCGCATACACCCCGGCGGCCAGCAAGATCGTCTCGCCGGGCGCAGGGATCCCGAAGTCCTCCACGAAGACGACGGCCCCCACGGCCCAGTAGCCGTAGTGGCCGAGCAGAGGCGCCAGGTGCGCCAGCGGACCCGGGAGCGGAGGGGCGGCCATGCCTCCACGGTACGTCGCCGCGATCAGCGGCCAGGTTCTCGCCCGGGCGGCTCACCGGCCGACGTGGCGGGCTGACGTGTGTCAGGAACCGGCGGGGTAGGTGTCCTCGTCGTCGCCGGAGGCGGGCTGACAGATGCGGCACAGTTCGTGGTCCCCGTCGCGGGTGACGACCGTTCCCCAGCCGAGGCACTGCTCGCAGTCGCGGGCGAGGGTCAGATCGGGGTGGGGAGGCAGAAGGGGGCTGCGGTGGGCTCCGTACGCCATGCGGTGAGCGGCTCCTCGAAGTCGCGGGACGAACGCGGGGGAATGAGAGGCAGGGGACAGTGGCCACCCGATGACAACGCTGTCCGAGCTACCTCCATTATGTCCTACTTTTTCCTTCTGTCCAGGGTTTTCTGACACGCGGTGCCAGCTGTTCGAACCTACGAACTTGTCGCATCCGGGTTACCTGGGCCGGCTGGCTTTGATAGGAAACTTTCCTACCAGTAGGCGTACGGACCAACTCGCCACCCCCCACCTCTCCTTGGAGCCCTGTGGTGCACGCAGACCGCGAAACAGCCCCCGCCCGCCTCTCCCGCCGGACCGTCGTCGCCGCGCTCGGCGCACTCGCCTCCGGTGCCCTGATAGGCACCCAGCGCGCCCTCGCCGCCCCTGCGGCCGCGCCGGGCCTCGACGACCCGGCGAAGAAGGAGATCGCCATGGAACTCGTGTCGAGCGCGGAGAACTCCTCGCTCGACTGGAAGGCCCAGTACAAGTACATCGAGGACATCGGCGACGGCCGCGGCTACACCGGCGGCATCATCGGCTTCTGTTCCGGCACCGGCGACATGCTCGATGTGGTCCAGCTCTACACCGACCGCAAGCCCGGCAACGTCCTCGCCGCGTACCTGCCCGCCCTGCGCAAGGTCAACGGCACCGACTCGCACGCCGGCCTCGACCCGAACTTCCCCAAGGACTGGCGCAGGGCCGCCCAGGACACCGTGTTCCAGCAGTGCCAGAACGACGAGCGAGACCGCGTCTACTTCGACCCCGCGGTCACCCAGGGCAAGGCGGACGGCCTGCGTGCCCTCGGCCAGTTCTGCTACTACGACGCCATCGTCATGCACGGCGACGGAGACGACCCGACCAGCTTCCGCAACATCCGCAAGCGCGCCCTGCGCAGCGCCAAGCCGCCGGCGCAGGGCGGCAACGAGACGACGTACCTCAACGCCTTCCTCGACGCCAGGGTGTGGGCCATGAAGCAGGAGGAGGCGCACAGCGACACGAGCCGGGTCGACACCGAGCAGCGGGTGTTCCTGCGCAAGGGCAACCTCGACCTGCACACCCCGCTCGACTGGAAGGTGTACGGGGACAGTTACCACATCGGCTGACGCGCGCGTGCTACGGCGTGTGCGGCAGGCCGTCGGACGCGGGCACCGGGTTCCCGGAGCCGAATGCGGCGGCCTGCCGTGCCGTGATGCGCTGGATCACGGCGACCGCCAGGGCGGCGGCCAGGAGGTCGAGAGCCTCCGTCGCCACGAGCAGGGGCAGCGACGTCCGGCCGGCCAGGTGCAAGCCCGCGAAGGCGAGCAACCCGTGCCCGGCCCAGACCGCCCACCACACGTTCACCAGCACGTTCCCGCGGCCCGGGTCAGCGCCTGCGGGCTCGCTTGCGCGCTGCACGTCGAGCACCAGCCCGCGCAGGGCCCAGAGATTGATCACCGGTATCAGCCAGGCGACCACGGCCCACCCGGCCGAGCCGCGCACCGCGTCGGGGGAGAGAAGGCCGGCGTTGCGCCGCCGGCGGGCGAACCGCACGAGGAACAGCGCGCGCCTTCAGCACCCGGACCACGTCGGCCCCGGCCGCCGCCGACACGGCGAGCGCGGTGGAAGACCTGTCTGGGGAAGGCGTCCTGTCTGGACAGCGGGACGGCGGGAAGATCGAAGCACCGGATCATGAGGCGGGGCGGACTCGCGTGTCAGGGCCCTGACGAGGAAAGATGGGCAGTGAGCGATCGACCACACCCACGCGGAGGAGCGGACCCATGCCGCACGAGCGCGCCGGCCGGCCGGCCGGTCCCGAGGACCTTGTCGACGTGGCCCGGCTGGTCACGGCGTACTACGCACTGCACCCGGACCCGGCCGACCCGGCACAGCGGGTGGCGTTCGGCACCTCCGGGCACCGGGGCTCGTCCCTGGCGAGCGCCTTCAACGAGGATCACATCGCCGCCACCAGCCAGGCCATCTGCGAGTACCGCGCGCGCCAGGGAACCGACGGCCCCCTCTTCCTCGGCGCCGACACCCACGCCCTGTCCGAGCCCGCGAAGGTCACCGCGCTGGAGGTGTTCGCCGCCAACGGCGTGACCGTGCTCATCGACAGCGCCGACGGCTACACGCCCACCCCCGCCGTCTCGCACGCGATCCTCACCCACAACCGGGGCCGCACCTCAGGCCTCGCCGACGGCGTGGTCGTCACGCCGTCGCACAACCCGCCCGCCGACGGCGGCTTCAAGTACAACCCGCCGAGCGGCGGCCCGGCGGCCTCCGACGCGACCTCCTGGATCCAGGACCGGGCCAACGAGATCATCACGGGCGGCCTGAAGGACGTACGCCGGGTGCCCTACACCCGGGCCCTCACCGCGGACACCACCGGGCGGTACGACTTCGTCGGCGCCTACGTCGGCGACCTGCCGAGCGTGCTCGACCTGGACGCCATCCGCGCGGCCGGCGTGCGCATCGGCGCCGACCCGCTCGGCGGGGCCTCCGTCGCCTACTGGGGCCGCATCGCCGAACAGCACGGCATCGACCTCACCGTGGTCAACCCGCACACCGACCCCACCTGGCGCTTCATGACGCTGGACTGGGACGGCCAGATCCGTATGGACTGCTCCTCGCCGTACGCGATGGCCTCGCTCATCGAGCAGCGCGACCGGTACCGCATCGCCACCGGCAACGACGCCGACGCCGACCGGCACGGCATCGTCACCCCGGACGCGGGCCTGATGAACCCCAACCACTACCTCGCGGTCGCCATCTCCTACCTCTACCGGCACCGCGAGCAGTGGCCCGCCGGCACGGGCATCGGCAAGACGCTGGTGTCCTCGACCATGATCGACCGGGTGGCCGCCGACCTCGGCCGTCACCTGGTCGAGGTTCCGGTCGGGTTCAAGTGGTTCGTGGACGGACTGGCCGACGGCACTCTCGGCTTCGGCGGCGAGGAGTCAGCGGGCGCCTCCTTCCTGCGCCGCGACGGCTCGGTGTGGACCACCGACAAGGACGGCATCATCCTGGCGCTGCTCGCCTCCGAGATCACGGCCGTCACCGACCGCACCCCGTCGGAGCACTACGCCGGCCTGACCGCCCGCTTCGGCGCACCGGCCTACGCCCGCATCGACGCGCCCGCGACCCGCGAACAGAAGGCCCTGCTCGGCAAGCTGTCCCCGGCCCAGGTCACCGCCGACACGCTCGCCGGAGAGGCGGTCAGGGCCGTGCTCACCGAGGCGCCCGGCAACGGCGCCGCCATCGGCGGCATCAAGGTGACCACCGACAACGCCTGGTTCGCGGCCCGCCCCTCGGGCACCGAGGACGTGTACAAGGTCTACGCCGAGTCCTTCCTCGGCCCCAAGCACCTCGCCCGCGTGCAGGAGGAGGCCCAGGCCGTGGTGCTGGGCGCCCTCGGCGACTGAGAGGCAGGGATACGGCGGCCCCCGGCGGGCGTTTGCGGTGGCCGCCGCCGGTTCAGCCGCGCCCGTGCCGCCTGTCCAGCCGGCCCAGGACCGCCTGCGCCATGGCCTGCTCGCCCGTGGCGTTGGGGTGGGCCGGGGCTGCGGGCGAGGCCGGCTGCAGCGGTTCGATCCAGCGGTCCGCGGGCGCCTTGCACATGTCGTGCCCGACCGTGGGGCCGTAGGTGTCGACGTACTCGGCCCGGTTGAGGACGGCCACCACGCGCAGCATCAGGTTGAGCCGCTTCTCGGTGTCCCGCAGGTAGGCGAAGTCCTGCTGCGCGAAAGGCACCTGCGGAAAGCAGCCGCTGCCGTCGTCGGGCAGCAGGTCCGGGTAGCCGACGACCACCACGCGCGCGTGCGGCGCCCTCGCGTGCACGGCCCGCAGCACCCGGTCGACCTTCGGCGCGGTCCGCAGCACAGCCAGGGCCAGCTCGTCGTAACCGGACGCCTCGTAGGAGCGCTCGCAGGGGTTGCCCGTCGGATCCTGGCCGGCCAGGCGGGCGCAGGTGGTCATGATCGAGCCGAACCCGACGTCGTTGCCGCCGATCTGAACGGTCACCAGATCAGTGTCCCGGCCCAGCGCGTCGAGCTGGGGCGGGTTGGTGCCCTGCGCCTGCCACATCTGGGCGGTCGTCGCTCCGGCGCAGCTGACGTCCGTGAAGGCGGTCACCTGGCGCTGTGCCGCCACCAGCGAGGGGTAATTGTGGTCGGAGCGGGCACAGCCGGCGTCCACCTGGCGCGGGATGCCGGGGCCCGAGGTGTAGGAGTCGCCGAGGGCCACGTAATCGAGGTCGCGGCCGTGTCCGGCGGGGTGTGCGGCGGCCGGTGCCGTGGCGGCGGCGACGAGCGCGCAACCGCCCAGCGCCGTACCCAGCACGGCGACCCGCCGTCGGCCTCTCGCACCGTCCGCCGGACGCGTGTCGTTCGCCATGAGTCCTCCCCCTGAGACCGGTATCTCGCGCGGGGACGGACCGTAGAACGTCCCTCGCGTGTTCGACCGGCTCTGTATACCGCCCGGTAGGTCTCGCCGACCAGAAGCGGGAAGCAACGAGTTCGGGGGCGGGTGCGCCGACGTCGTGGCGGGGGAGCAACCGGGCGGAGGCAGGGGGCAGGGGCGCCGAGGCGCGGGGGCGACTGGGCGGAGGATCGGGCGCAACCGCGCCGAGGAACCGGTGTGTTCAGCGGGCCGAGCCCGGCCGGCCGCGGGTTCGGCCGGAGGCCCGTCTCATATCTCTCGCATCTCTCACGTCTCTTGCATCAGACAGCGGGTGCCGCCGGCGAGGCGGACGTCTGCAGCAGGGAGTCGTCGTCGGGCCGGGCCCCGGAGAGACGGTGCCGGGCGGCGATCAGGGCCATGTCGGTGTCGCCCGTCCCCGTGGCCACGCACAGCGTGTACGAAATGTCCGCGAGTCGCTGCCGGGCCTGCGGGGTGCTCTTCCCGGCCCCGAGGAGGGTGAGGGTCTCGTACTGGGCGATGAGGTCCTGCAGTACCGCGGGGTGTGCCATCAGCATGGGTTCCGCCTCCCTGGGGGGTCGCCGGTGTACGAAGTCGCAAGCGCGACTACCCGCAGCGTCGCGCGGCATGCCACGGCGGCGATCACGGGGTGCCGCGCTGCCGCGGCGATGTGCCGGCCCGTATCTCCCGTCGTCACCGGCTTGCACCGATTGCCGTCGCCGACCGGGCCAACTGGCGCCCTGCGCTACCCCATCCGGTGACTTATGGCCGCCGCAGCGTTATTCGTGTCTCGGATTTCCTGATCATTCCACTATCGAGCCCTTGGGACTGACCAGCCGTCATAAAGCTCTGACCCAAGTCGAGGAGAGTGGAAAGAATGACGACATCGCCGCGACGGCGATACGTTCTGGCGTCGGCCGCTACGGTAGCCGCGCTCGCCGCAGCCACGCTGGCGAACGCGGGAGCCGCCTACGCCCAGGACCACACCACCCCGAACCCGCCGGCCCCGAAGAAGGCCGGTTATCCGCATCACCGGGAGAAGCCCGCGTACCCGGTGAAGCCGGCGTATCCGATGCATCCCGAGAAGCCTGTCACGCCGGTGAAGCCCGTGTACCCGGCTCATCCGGTGAAGCCCGTGTACCCGGTTCATCCGATGAAGCCCGCGTATCCGGTGAAGCCTGTCTATCCGGAGAAGCCTGCGCATCCGGTCAAGCCGGTGTATCCGGAGAAGCCGGCCAAGCCTGCGGTTCCGGTGAAGCCTGTCTACCCGGTCAAGCCTGCGGTTCCGGTCAAGCCCGTCTACCCGGAGAAGCCGGTCAAGCCGGTCGTTCCGGTGAAGCCCGTTTACCCGCAGAAGCCGGTCAAGCCCGTTTACCCGGAGAAGCCCGCGTACCCGGTGAAGCCGGTCAAGCCGGCTGTTCCGGTGAAGCCCGTGTATCCGGAGAAGCCTGCTTACCCGCGTAGTCCCGCAAAGCCTGTGTACCCGGTGAAGCCGGTGTATCCGGAGAAGCCGGTGAAGCCCGCTGTTCCGGTGAAGCCCGTCTATCCGGAGAAGCCGGTCAAGCCTGCTTACCCGGTCAAGCCTGCGTATCCGGTCAAGCCTGCGGTTCCGGTGAAGCCGGTGTATCCGCAGAAGCCGGTCAAGCCCGTCTACCCCGAGAAGCCTGCGGTTCCGGTGAAGCCCGTGTATCCGCAGAAGCCGGTCAAGCCGGTGTATCCGGAGAAGCCTGCGTATCCGGTCAAGCCCGTGTATCCGCAGAAGCCGGTGAAGCCCGCTGTCCCGGTGAAGCCGGTGTATCCGCAGAAGCCGGTGAAGCCCGCGGTTCCGGTCAAGCCCGTGTATCCGCAGAAGCCGGTGAAGCCCGCGGTTCCGGTCAAGCCCGTGTATCCGCAGAAGCCGGTGAAGCCGGCCGTTCCGGTCAAGCCGGTGTATCCGGAGAAGCCCGTCAAGCCTGCGGTTCCGGTGAAGCCCGTCTACCCCGAGAAGCCGGTCAAGCCCATGTACCCGCAGCGCCCGGTGAAGCCCGAGTACCCGAAGCACCCGGAGAAGCCCGAGTACCCGAAGCACCCGGAGAAGTCGTCGAAGTCGGGCGGTGAGAAGGAGTAGGAGCATGAGGCGCGCTGGGCCGCCCCGCAGGGGCGGCCCAGTCGCGCGTTTGCGTACTCGGCCTCCGGACCCGCTCCCGGCGCCGCCCTGACGCCGTAGGCCCAGGCCTCCGCCCCGCACAGAGCGAACGGTGTGCGAAGCTGCGCTGGTCAACTTGCGTACGACGGAAGGGAGCGGCCGGGATGGCCGTCATCCATCACACCACGCTCAAGCCCACAAAGCTGGAACTGCTCACCGACTGGCTGCCCACCCGCCCCTGGTACCGCGGCGGCCCGGACGCCCCGGTGCTGACCAAGTCCGGCGGCTTCCGGCTGGAGGATCCCGAGGGCGAGGTCGGTATGGAGTTCATGGTGGCCACGGACACCTCCACTCCCGAACCGACCGCATACCTGGCCGTGTTGTCCTATCGAGGTGCGCCGCTGGAGGGTGCGGAGCATGCGCTCGTCGGCACGATGGAGCACGGCGTGCTGGGCAAGCGCTGGGTCTACGACGGCTGCCACGATCCGGTGCTGGTCGGCGAGTTGCTGTCGCTGATCGAGGGCAAGGCGCAGGCGCACGCCCAGAGCATCGACGGCGCCCTCGACTCCGAGGTGGTCCGCTCCTACACCGGCGCCCCTTTCGGCGTGGACGGCTTCACCCCCGAGCCGGCCGACGACCAGGACGGCACCCGGCTGCGCACCCCGCACGGCACGGTCCTGCACCTGCATCGCGTCCTGAACCCCGCCCCCGACAACCCGCCGCAGCGCCCCGAGGGAGCGATCGGCCATGTCGCGCGCGGCTGGCAGGACCCGCAGGGTGCCGGGCTGTCGGCGGTCTTCGTGACGCTGCGCACCCCCTGACCGGCACCTGACCCGGCACGCTCACACAAAACTCCGCGCCTTCTGGCATGGCCCGGTCAAATCTGGCACTCTCTCGAAGGTCCGGCATTCCGCGCCCTGACGCCTGTGAGGGCGCGGCGCACCGCTCGGTGCAGCGATCGCGCAAGCCCCGTCCGTGGCCGCCCCGGCTCACCCCAGCCGTCGGCCATCGAGCAGGCCGGGAATCCCGGCCGCCGCAAAGGAGTAGCGTGTGAGATCGACCCCCCACAAGGCCCTCGGCGCCGGTGCGCTCACCGTCGCCGCGGTCGCCGCCCTCGTGCTCCCCGGCACGCCCGCCGCAGCCCGCCCGGCCACGGCACCCGCCGCCTGCACTCCGGCGCAGGTCGTCGGCAACGGCGGCTTCGAGAGCGGGACATCGCCCTGGTCGACGTCCTCCTCCACCGTCATCACCAGCCGCACGGGTGAGGCCGCCCATGGTGGCAGCTCCTACGCCTGGCTGGATGGAACCGGCAGCACCCACACGGACACGCTCAGCCAGAGCGTCACGATCCCGGCCGGTTGCGATGCGGCCACCCTCACCTTCTGGCTGCACATAGACACCGACGAGACGACCTCGTCCATCGCGTACGACAAGCTCACGGCCAAGATCGGCAGCACGACGCTGGCCACCTACTCGAACCTCGACGAGAACACCGGTTACGTCCAGAAGTCGATCGACGTGTCGGCGTACGCCGGGCAGACCGTCAGCCTCTCCTTCACCGGGACCGAGGACTCCAGCCTCCAGACGAGCTTTGTGCTCGACGACATCGCGCTCGCCACCTCCGGCGGCACCACACCGCCGGGCGACTCCACCCGCACCCCGGCCGCGCCCTCGTACACCGTGAACCTCAGCAGCGACACCAGCGGCACCCTGTGGACCGGCCACGAGAGCGCGACCTTCACCAACGCCTCGGCCACCGCGCTGAACGAGGTCTACCTGAGGCTGTGGGACAACTACCACGGCACCTGCGACGCCATGCCGATCCGGGTCACGGGCGTCACCGGCGGCACCGCGGGCGCGCTCTCCGTGGGCTGCACCGCGCTCAAGATCGACCTGCCGGCCCCGCTGGCCCAGGGCCAGAGTGCCACCATCGGCTTCGACCTCGGCATCACCGTCCCCAGCGGCGCCGACCGGTTCGGCCACGACGGCGCCTACAGCTTCATCGGCAACGCCCTGCCCGTCCTCGCGGTCCGTGACAGCGCCGGCTGGCACCTGGACCCGTACACGAACAACGGCGAGTCGTTCTACTCCCTCGCCGCCGACTTCAAGGTGACCCTCGACCACCCCAGCGGCCTGCTGGTCCCGGCCACCGGCACCTCCACCGACACCCCCGGCTCCAGCGGCCGTACCGTCACCACGGCGACCGCGTCCAAGGTCCGCGACTTCGCCTGGGCCGCCGGGCCCTTCACCAAGATCTCCGGTACCTCGTCGGCCGGTGTCGCGGTGAACGTGTACTCCGTCTCGGGCATCAGTTCCTCCGGCGCCCAGTCCATGCTCAGCACCGCCAAGACCGCCGTCGACGCGCACGCGGCCCGCTTCGGCGCCTACCCTTACGGCGAGCTCGACGCCGTCATCGACAACAACTACTGGTTCGGCGGAATGGAGTACCCCGGCTTCGTCCTGGACCTGGTCAGCACCACCGCCCTCACCCACGAGATAGGCCACCAGTGGTGGTACGGCATCGTCGGCGACGACGAGTACAACAGCCCGTGGCTGGACGAGGCGTTCACCGACTACGCCACCGACCTCGCCCTCGGCAAGAGCGGTACCAACTGCTGGAGCAGTGTCTCCTGGGCCTCCAGCGCCGAGAAGATCACCAATTCCATGGCCTACTGGGACGCGCACTCCTCCCGCTACTCCACCGTCGTCTACGGCTACGGCAAGTGCGCGCTGCACGACCTGCGCCGCGTCCTCGGTGACACCGCCATGACCAAGCTGATGAAGGACTACGCGACCGCCCACTGGTACGGCGTGTCGACCACGGCCGAGTTCAAGGCCGCCGCCCAGGCCGCCACGAGCACCGACCTCACCTCGTTCTGGACCCAGCACCGCATCGACGGCTGAACGGGTGCGGGCCGGTCGCGGGAGCGCCCCGGGTGGCTCCCACGACCGGCCCTGCACACCGCTCGCCACCACTCGTAGGTCGCCCGCACACCGTTCGCAGGCCACCCCGCGGCCACCCGAACGGACCAAACACGGCCCGCAATGGCTTCGTTGGGGGGAACCCGAAGTGCGCCGTGGCCCGACCACGGGTCAGATGGTGTTCGTGCGAAGCGTCATGTCCCTCTCCCGCGGCCGCTCACGCCTTGTCGTCACGGGCGTCCTGACCGGCCTCCTGCTCTCCCTGCCCGGCCCCGCGGCCCAGTCCGCGTCGGCCCCGGACGTCCCTCCCCGCGGCAGCGCGTACATGGGCATCGGCGTCCTCGCCCACGACGGACGCGCCAGTGGCCCCGACGCCACGCCCGCCCCTGCCCGCGCGAACCAGATCGAGGGCGTCGACGTCTCCAGCCACCAGGGGAACGTCGCCTGGGCGACGCTGTGGGGCGACGGTGTCAAATGGGCGTACACCAAGGCCACCGAGGGGACGTCCTACACCAACCCCTCTTTCACCCAGCAGTACACCGGCTCCTACAACGCGGGCATGGTCCGCGGCGCGTATCACTTCGCGACCCCGGACACATCCGGCGGCGCCGCCCAGGCCGACTACTTCCTGAAGCACGGCGGCGGCTGGTCGAAGGACGGCAAGACCCTGCCCGGCGTGCTCGACATCGAGTGGAATCCGTACGGCGGCTCCTGCTACGGCAAGTCCAAGAGCGGCATGGTCAGCTGGATCCGTGACTTCGTGAACCGTTACAAGTCCCGCACCGGCCGGGACGCGGTCATCTACACGGCGACCAGCTGGTGGACCGAGTGCACCGGCAACTACTCGGGCTTCGGCAAGACCAACCCGTTGTGGATCGCCCGCTATGCCTCGACCGCCGGGACACTGCCGGCGGGCTGGCCGTATCACACCATGTGGCAGTACACCTCGTCCGGCAAGACCGTCGGCGATCACGACCGCTTCAACGGCACCCAGGACCGGTTGCAGGCCCTCGTGAACGGCTGACCCGGCACCGGCTGCACCGCCGACGGCCCTGGGTCAGTCCACGTCCACGTCCTCGAACAGCGCGTGCATCGCGCCGAGCACGCGCAGACACGCGTCCACGTCCGCCAGGGTCAGATCCCCGTCCACGCGGCGCAGCAGTGCGTGCTCACGGGCCCGTACCGCGCCGATCGCGGCCCGGCCCGGGCCGGTGAGCCGGATGAGCGAGGACCGGCGGTGGGCGGGGTTCGCGACACTCTCCACCAGACCGAGCCGCGCGGCGTCGTTCACCATGCGCTGGACGAACTGCCGGCTGAGCGCCTGGGCCCGCCCCATCTGCGGCACCGTCATGGGCCCCTGGGTGCGCAGCAGATCCAGTACGGCACGCACGCCGACCGACAGGCCCTCGATCGGCGCCGTCTGCTCCACCTTGCGGTGCACCCGCCGGTAGAGCGGACCGACCAGGTCGAACACCTCCGTGAGGCGTTCGGCCAGTTCGTCAGGGGAGCGTTCGGCGGGGGCTGCGGTGCGGTCGTCCTTCATGGCACCAGGATGACACCTCGGTTGCCAACGCGCGCGAGAAATGACACCTTGGTTGTCATGACTGTGGACATCGCCTCATTGCCCACCCGTTTGCTGCCGACCGCCGACGGTTCCCTCGCCTACCGCGAGGCGGGCTCCGGTTCGCCCCTGGTTTTCCTGCACGCCGGTTTCCTCGACCACCGCATGTGGGAGGAACAGGTCCGCACCTTCGCGCCCCACCACCGGGTCATCGCCTACGACGCCCGCGGCCACGGCGGATCGGCCAACGCGACCGGCCCCTTCCGGCCCGTCGACGACCTCGCCGCGCTGCTGCGCGGCCTCGACGCCGCCCCCGCCGTGCTCGTCGGCGTCTCCATGGGCGGGGCCACGGCGGTCGACTGTGCGCTGGAGCACCCCGAACTGGTCCGCGCCGTCGTCGTCAGCGGCGTCGGGACGAGCGAGCCCGTCTTCGAGGATCCCTGGGCCCTGGACGTGTTCGCCGCCCAGCAGCAGGCCCTGGTCGCCGGTGACGTGGCCGGCTGGGTGGACGCCTTCCAGCGCTTCACCGCCGGACCGCACCGCGACCTCGCCGACGTCGCCACCGAAGTCGTCCGCCGCATAGCGGAGATGGCCCACGGCACACTCGCCAAGCACACGCCCGAAGAGCCCGACCACCGGGTGCCCGTCACCGCCACCTGGGAGCGCGTAGCGGGCATCACGGTCCCCGTGTACGCGATCAACGGCGCCCTCGACGCCCCCGATCACCTCGCCGCGGCCACCCGGCTGACCTGTCTCGTGCCCGGCGCACGGGCCGTCACCGTGCCGGGCGTCGGGCACTACCCGAGCATGGAGGACCCGGCACGTTTCGATGCCGAACTGGCGGCGTTCCTGGAGCGGCTGCCCGACTAGGAGGCGTGTGCGAAGAGCATGCGAAGGGCGAGGGCGGTCATCACGGCACTGGACGCCAGGGCCGTGCCGAGCCGCCCGCGGCTGCCGGTCAGGAGCCGGCCGAGCAGGGCTCCGCTGCCGGCCAGCAGCAGCTGCCAACTGGCGGACGCCGCGAAGGCGGCCACCACGAACACGGCCCGCTCCAGGTGACTCGGCTCCGCCGAGGTCTGGCCGCCCAGGACCAGAGCCGCGAAGTAGAGCACGGTGAGGGGGTTCATCATCGTGACGCCCCACAGTCCGATGAAGGCCCGTGCGGGGCGGGGCGGAGCCTCCTCGCTCCGTGCGGCCGTCCGTGGCTCCCGGTAGTGGGCCATCGCCTGTGCTGCGCCGCGTACGGCCAGGACGACGAGCACCGAGCCGGCGATCCAGCGCAGAGGGTGCGTGATCGGCTCAAGGGCGCCCGCCAGCGCGGAGCCTCCGAGTACGGCGATCAACGCGTAGAGGCCGTCAGCGGCCGCCACCCCCAGTGCGGCGCACGCGCCGGTCTTCCACGAGGTCCGGGCGGTCAACGCCACCAGATACGTCCCGACGGCCCCCACGGGAACGGCGATGCCGTACCCCGCGAGGAGCCCCGCGACCAGCGCCGCCGTCATGCGCGGACGGGCAGCGGCCTCCGCGGGCGACCGGGCTGCTGCTGTCGGCCACACACCGATCGGTCGGCGGTGGTCGACGGCGGAAGGACGGTCAGCGAGGTCATGGGCCGAGCATGACGGCGGCGCGTCCGCCCGGACAACTCCTTTTCACAGCAGCTCGCGGCCGGCCACGGCCCCCGGAACGGCACTGACGAGCGCATGGCGGGCGGCATCGAGCGAGCGCCGAGCGGGCCTGCTCGGCGTCGTGCCGTTCGGTGACCGGTCCCCGCGTCACGTCCCCGAGGCGGCCAGCTGATCGGCCAGCCGGTGTGCCTGGGCGAGCAGCGCGCCGTATGTGGCGACCTCGTCGGGGTCGTCCGTCGTCGAGTGGACCAGGTCCCGTCGCAGCTCGTCCAACGTCCCGCGCAGCCGCGCGACGGCCGTGCGCAGTTCTCCGTCGCACGTCTCGTCGCCGAACCGGCTGTGGCTGTAGAGCCGCAGCGCGTGTGCGGTGCGGCGCAGGAACTCGGCGTAGCAGCGGGCAAGTTCGGGGTGCGGCCGGGATGCCGCGCGGTGCTCGGTCGCGGCCTCCAGTACCGTGCGGGTCACGCCCGCCGTGTGCACGGCCGCGTAATCCAGCACCACGATCGCGTCGTCGTACCCCTTGCCGGGCGGTGGCGCGGCACGGGGGCGCCTGCGGCGCAGGTTGCCGCGCAGACTCTCCCGGCTCCACGCGAGCGCCGAGCGGGCCTGCTCCACGAGCCGGTGCAGCCGCAGGGCCCGCTCGTGCCAGGCGCCGGCCTCGTCGGTGTCCCAGCGTCCCTCGGCCAGCCCCTGCGCCACGGCCCGCAGGATGTCGTGGGCCTCCTCGGTCGCGTCCTTGAGGACGGCCCGGCTGTCCCGCAGATACAGCGGAGGCCGGACCAGGGCGTTGACCGCGATGCCGACCACGGCTCCGAACAGGGCTTCCGCGAGCCGGGCCGCGGAGGTGGCGACGGTGACGGACCCGTTGGTCAGGACGAACAGGGCGCCGGTGGCGGCGTAGATGCCCTGGCTGCCCAGGCGCCGCCACTGGCCGAGCAGCATCGCGAGGGGCAGGACGACGGCCATCGCGGCCACCGTGTCGTGCAGTGGCAGCGCGATCGCGGTGGCCACGATCGTGCCGGCCGCGATCGCCGCGAGCTGCTGCAGCCCGTGCGCGATCGACCGGTACACGGTCGACTCCACGAGGACCACCGCCACCCACGGCGCGACGAACGCCACCGGTGCGTGCAGCCACCAGCCCGCCACCGCCCACGCCAGCCATGCGGCCAGTGCCGCCTTCATCGCCTGGGCGGCCAGATCCCGCTCCCGGCACGGCCCCGCCCAGGCCCGTGCCGCACCGTGCGCCGCGGCCCTCACCTCACGCCACAGCGCCTGCCATCTCACTCGCATGCCACACACCGAGCCCGGGTGCCACCCCGGACAGCGCTCCATGCCGGCGGCCCGAATCCTGTGCTCCGTGCCGGCCGCTCCAATCACCTGCTTCGCGTCGGCTGCCGCAATCCTCTGCTCGGTGTCGGCGGCCCGAATCCTCCGCTCCACGCCGGCCGGCCCAATCACCCGCTCGATGCCGCCCACCTGAATCGTTCGTTCCATGCCGGCGCCCGCATCGCAGACGTCCAACGGCCTGCCCGGTGCCTGCGGCTCACGCAGCCCGGACGAGCAGCACGTCGGCCGCGCGGGAGCGGGCCTGCCTCCGGTCCGCCTGTACGTGTGCAGCCGAGGCATCAACCGTTGCCCGGCGTCCACCGACGTCTGTGGCGTGTCCGGAGGGCGCCCGGCCGGCCAGGATCAGCACCGGCAGCCGCCGGTCGGGCGATCGCCCATGCGGAGGCCGGGGCCGGGCAGCGAAGGCGACGGGGGACGCGCACCGCCGAACAGGCGGTCGGCGGTCAACCCAGGCTGGGCGGTGTCCAGTCGGCGTGGCGCAGGATCGCCCGCGTCGTCGCCCGGGACGGGGCGAGCCGTAGCGCGGTGTTGCGCAGGGTCACGGCGAGGGGGTGGGACAGCTGCTGACCCATGCGGCCCGCCTGCCGGGCGGCGCGGGCGACCGCCTGGGAGCGCGGGCGGCGCTCGGCGTCGTAGCGGGCCAGTGCCGCGCCGACCGACGGCTCACCGGCGAGCGCGGCGGCCAGCGTGACCGCGTCCTCCAGCGCCTGACAGGCGCCCTGGCCGAGATTCGGCGTCATCGCGTGCGCCGCGTCACCGAGGAGCGCCACCCGACCCGCGACGAACGACCCCAAGGGCGTGGCCAGCTCGTGGATGTCGTGGTGGAGCACATCCTCCGGCCGGGTCGCCTCCAGAAGCGCGGGGATCGGATCGTGCCAGGCGCCGAAGCGCCGGCGCAGCATGCCGAGCGGGTCGGGGTGGCGGACCCCGGCCGGGGCGGTGAGCACCGCGTGCCACTCGGCCCGGCCGTCGGCGAAGGCGATGTGCCCGAACTCCGCACCCCCGCCCCAGGTCAGCTCGAAGTCGCCGCTCAGCTCCAGCGGCCCTGCGGTGATCGCCCGCAGCACCGTCGAGCCGCCGTAGACCGGACCGGGATGGCCGGGGAACAGCAGTCCGCGCAGCCGGCTGCCCACCCCGTCGGCCGCGACGACCAGGTCGGTGTCCAGAACGCCGTCCCCGACCGGCACCGCCACCCGGTCCGGAGCCGACCGGTCCAGTGCGGGCACGGTGATCCCGGTGTGCAGGCACTCGGCCGGCAGGGCCGCGCGCAGCAGGCGGTGCAGGACCGCGCGCCGGATGCCGACGATCGGCGTGCCGAGCGTGCGTTCCAGGGCGGTGCCGTCCATCCGGGCCAGCCAGCGGCCCTCGGGAGTGCGGGTGCCGCCGCTGTACTGCGGTCGGGCCGCCGCGCGCACGGCTGCTCCGACGCCGAGCGCGTCCAGGGCGCGCAGACCGTTCGCGTGCAGCGAGATGCCCGCTCCCGCGTCGGCCAGGGTCGCGGACCGCTCCACCACCCGTACCTCCCAGCCGATCCGGCGCAGACCGATCGCCGCCGCCAGCCCGCCTATGCCGCCGCCGACCACCACCGCCGTACCGCCCATGCCGGTTCCCCTTCGTCTTCTACAGATGTAGAAGAGCGTACAGGCGTGTTCTACGGCTGTAGAAACGGGGGTGTAGAAAGAGGGGGTGTCCACAGATCGACGTACTGTCCTCACCGACGCGGCCATCGCCGTGCTCGCCGACACCGGTATGCGGGGGCTGACGCACCGCGCCGTGGACCGGGCGGCAGGACTGCCCGACGGCACCACCTCCGCCTACTACCGCACCCGTCAGGCCCTGCTCACCGCGCTGGTCCGGCGCCTGGTGGCCCTCGACCAGGCCGAGCTGCAGGAGATCGGCGCCCGGGTGCCGGTGCCGCGCACCGTCGGTGACATGGTCGCCGGACTGGCGCAGTTCGCCGCAGCGCGGCTCACCGGGGAGGGGCGCAGACGTTCCCTGGCGCGCTACGCGTGTGCAGTCGAGAGCGCGCGTCATCCCGAACTGCGCGAGATCCTGCTGCCGCGCGAGAACCGTGCGCGGCAGGCGGCATGCGACTTTCTCGCAGCTCAGGGTGTGGCGGACCCGGAGGAACGCACGGTGACGCTGCTGACCTGTGTGGACGGCCTGATCTTCGACCGGCTGGTGAACGGCGGAAGTGTGTCGGAGGAGGAGATCAGGGGCCTTGTGGCGGCGGCTCTGCGCTGAGCGGTACGACGGCGGCGCGCTTCTTCTCACGGCGGCACCGCGCGCAGCGCGCGCAGCACCGCCCACACGACCGAGACCAGCGGCACGGCCACCACCGCACCGATCACACCGGCGATGATGCTGCCGGCGATCACCGAGACCGCGACGACGAGCGGATGCAGCCGTACGGCCCAGCTCATCACCAGCGGATGCAGCACATGCCCCTCCAGCTGGCCGATGACGACGATCAGCGCCAGCACGGCCACCGCCGTGATCGGCCCGCGTCCGGCCAGCGCGACGACCGTGGCGACGGCGAGCGCGACCGGCGAGCCCACCAGGGGCACGAACGCGGCGAAGAACTCCAGCAGCGTCAGCGGCAGCGCGAGCGGCACCCGCAGCACGAGGAGTGCGACTCCGACGAGGATGGCATTGGTGGCCGCCACGATGATGATGCCGCGCGTGTACCCGGCGAAGGCCTGCCAGGCCGCGTGACCGGCCCGGTCCCACGCCGTACGGGCGCCGCTCGGCAGCAGCTGGTCGCGGATCCATCCCCACAGGCGCTCGCCGGAGTGGATGAAGAACACTGAGGCGAACAGCGCCAGCGCGATCCCGGTGACCAGCTCGACCACCCTGCTCAGTCCGCTGACGGCGCGGCTGAGCAGGCTGGACCGGTGCGTGGAGATGTAGTGCGTGACCTGGTTCTCCAGCTCGGACAGCCGTCCGGGACTCAGCTTGAACGGCGGCCTGCGCAACCACTCCTCGATGCGGTGCACCCCGCCCCGGAACTCACCCGCCAGCCGGGCCGACTCGCCCGCCACGGCATTGCCCACCAGGGCCAGCAGGCCCAGCAGGAGCAGCACACTGCCCACCAGCGTCACGGCGACGGCCAGCGGCCGCGGCACGATCCGGCTGAGCAGGTCCGTCAGCGGGCGCAGGACGGAGGTCACGATCAACGCGAGGAAGAGGGCGACGGCGATGAGCTGGAAGCTGCCGAGGACGCTGAAGACGCCGTAGACGACGATCCCGACGAGGATGAGCCGCCAGGAGTAGGCCGCCCCGACCCGCAGCCAGGGCACCGTCCGCTCGGCCACGGGCACGGGTTCGGGCCGCGGGGCGGCCGGGATCCGCACCGCATACGCCGGCCGGCTGCCCAGTACCCGCCTCCCGCGGCGCCGGCCGCCCGCTCCGGCCACCCGCGGCCCATCGCCCTCCACCGATTCCGGCTCCTCTCCGCCACCCCTGATGACGGTCGGTCACTCATACAGCACCGTAAGCGCACGTGGCCGGTGGAGCGCGCGGAATACGCCCGGGCGCCTCTTCGGGATGTGACCGGAGCGTGCGTCACAGGACCTTCACAACAGCCCGGGGTGGGCCGGACCGAGCGGGGCACCCGGGAGCTGCCGCCGGCAGAGAGGGATCCACCAGTGATCACCATCGCCGTACTGCTGCTTCCGATCCTCAGCATCCTGCTGTACGGGCTGGACCAGGTCGAGGACCGGTGGATCCTGCGGCCTCCGGCCGCCCGGCACAGCAGGCACCGCCGACTTCGCCGCGCGAACGGTACAAAGACGAACCGTACAAAGGCGGGCCGTCACTGATCCGGTGCCGGATCCCCCGTCGCCCGACGTCCCGTCGGGATCTCGTCAAGGTCGGCGGCTCTCCGGTAGCGCGCGATCGCCCTGGCGAGTTCCAGCCGCTCCGGCTCGGGGAGCGACCCGCCCCGGGCGTACTGCAGGATGTGCTCGGCGACCGTCCGGAGCTTGGTGTTGGTGCGCTGGGAGACGTCCCGCAGCGCCCGCCAGGCCTCTTCCGGGGCGATCTGCCCGATGACGACCACGGCTCCGATGGCCTGGTCGATCACCGCGTGCGAGGACACGGCGCGGCGCAGCTGCTCGTTCTCGGTCATCAGCCGTTCGTACTCGGCTGCCAGGTCGGTGGAGGAGAGCAGGACCAGTGGCTGATGCCGGGAGAGCGCGAAGAAGGCCATGGAGCACCTTTGCAGGAGTGGGGGCGTCACTGCTACGCCTGCCCTCGGTGGGCGCCGACACACAGATTGAACCAGCAGCGCGCCGGGTCGCGCAGGTGCCCAGGTGTCAACCCTGCCCGCCCCCACGGGTGTTCTCGGCGCTCTCGGTCGCCCGGCCCACCGGCAGCAGGTCACGGATGTCCGCGGGCAGGGCGCCGGCCATCCGTTCGGTCAGCTCCGGCGCGAGCGCGGCGTCGAGCACCTCCAGCACCGCGGCGGCCTCCCGCAGGGCCGTGTCCTCGTCGGTGCCCGCCCGGTCGGCGATGCGTCCGGCGAAGACGGTCAGCCCGAACCGCTCGCCCGCCACGCCGGAGTCGGCGGCGGCCGAGGCGTCGGCCGCCTCCCGCATGGCCGCCGCCATGTCGGGCGGCAGCTGGGCGGCCACATGCCGGGCCAGCCCGGACGGCAGCCGCTCCGACAGCGTGCTGACGACGGCGTGCGCGGCCCGTTCGGCCGAACCCCGGTCCGGCAGCTGGGCCAGTTCCTGCACCTTTCCGATCATCTCGTCGTGCCGCATGAGGCCGGTTCCTTCCGCACGAAGTCCTGACGCAGTGGTACGTCCCTCGCCGCGGGTGAGGCGCGAGCCTCGGCCCGTCCGGGTACCTGGGCCTGCCGAGTACCCGGTTGCCGCGGCCCAGTACCCGGTTGCGGCCGGTGTCCGCCCCGGTGGAGTCGCGCTCCCGTCGCGGGGTAGGCGCCGGCGGCGGACCATCGAACGACCGGACACCGGCGGAGCGAGATGTGAGGTGTGCATGATAGGAGCGGGACTGGCGGCACCGTTGTGGGACGTGCACAACGGCCAGGGGCTGCGGCAGCTGGCCGAGCTGGGGCTGGCGCTGCTGCTGTCCAGCCTGATCGGCTGGGAGCGGGCGGCCCAGCAGAAGAGCGCCGGACTGCGCACCCATACGCTCGTCGGCATCGCCAGCGCGCTGATGATGGAGGTGTCCCAGCACGGGTTCACGGCGGTGCTCGGGCTGGAGAACGTCTCCTTCGACCCCTCCCGCGTCGCGGCGCAGATCGTGTCCGGCATCGGCTTCATCGGCGGCGGCCTGATCTTCGTGCGGCGGGACGCCGTACGGGGGCTGACGACGGCCGCCACCATCTGGCTGACCTGTGCGGTCGGCATGGCCTGCGGCGGCGGACTGCCCCTCCTCGCGCTGGCGGTGACCGCCCTGCACTTCCTGGTGGTGCGGGGCTATCCGCTCCTCACGTCCCGTCTGATCCCGGGCACGGCCGCAGGCACCTTCGAGGCGCGGCTGACCTACCGGACCGGTGCGGCACTGCTGCCACGCCTGATGGAGACCTGCACCCGGCGCGGCTTCCGGATCGTGCAGGTCAAGGTCGAACGGCTGCCCGGCCGGGCGGACGACGCGGCCCGGGTGCTGCTGGAACTGGAGGGCACCGGGGACTCATCGGGGCTGGCGTCGGAGTTCTTCCAGGACGCGGGGGTGCTCGACGTCGAGGTGAGCGCCGCGGCGGACGACGAATAGCGCGTACGGCCGCTGCGGCGCAGGAGCGCCGGTCCCGTGCCGCTCAGCTCCCTTGCGTCTGTTCCGTCTGCTGTGTCCATGTCCAGACGTACTGCAGCCAGTCCGCGACCGTCAGCGCGCCGAGGCCCCCGCAGACGAGGCGGGTGAGCCTCGGCGTCGCGGCGTACGAGCACACCAGAGCGCCGGCGGTCCAGGCCGAGATGCAGAACGGGCAGGACAGCAGGTCGCCCACGGCTCGCCGGATCCCGCGGCCCCGCGGTTCGTCGATGACCTCGTTCGCCTCGCCCTCGTCCGCGCGGCGGGTGAACGGCGCCCGCAGAAAGCTCGTGACCTTGTCCCTGGCCAGCAGCCTGGACGCCTTGTACGCCCCCGCACCCATCAGTACGACGTCCCACGGCGGTACCTCGTCCGGCAGCCGGACCCCCCGGCGCCGGGCCAGCACCGCGAAGGTGCCGGCGCCCGCCGTGAAGACGGAGGCGAGGACGGCATACCCGGCGAGCGGGACGTCGCCCTGGTCGTCGTACCGCACGGCGTCCGTCGTCATGAGACCTCCCAAACCTCCCCGCACGTCCGCCCAGCCGGCAGCGGGCCCGCCTCGGGTTCCCCGGGCCGGGGTGGCGACACGTCCCCCTGGGCACCGGGCCCGGCGCGAGAGGGCGGGCCGGGATGCCGACCGGGCACGGGTGGACGGGCCGGGACACCGGCTGGGCACGGGTGGACGGGCAGGGACGGCATGCGGCACCGGTGGACTGGGTCAGGGTCGTCCGAACCGCTCCGCCGCCGCTGGGCCCACGCCGATGCCCGCGACGGCTGCCGACGCCGACGGGACGGCGCCGACCCGCGGGCGGGGCGGCGTCCACCCGATGCGCGATGCGAGACCCCCTGCGACGTGGGCAATGCCACATATGACCTGGTTCGCAACCCCCTCCCCGTCGTACCCGCGCCGGGCTACCGTTGCGACGAGCCCCTGTTCTCCCTTCCCCTCGCCTCTCGGACGGCCCGGCTGTGCTCACTGATCTGTCCCCTCTCATCGCCGCGACGGCACGCTGGCTGACGGTCGCCTACCCACCCAGTGGCGGCGCGCTGGCCTCCGCCCTGTGCGAGGCACAGGCCCGGCAGGCCGTGACCGTCGCCGCGTGGCTGCGCTACCCGACGGAGATCGACGCGGCCCTGGTCACGATGGCCGGTCCCGGCGGCGCCGCACGCCTCGACTGGATCACCGGTACCGAGCGGGCCGGTGAGGACGGCCCGGTGGACGACTGGGCCTGGCGCACCTGGGTGGACGAGGTCGTCGCGAGCTGGGCGGCCGGGTTGCTCACCGATCCCGAGCTGGCCGGGCTGGCCGTCGCCGCACTCGCCGACGGCGAGCACGCCTCGGGCGCACCGGTGGAGTTCCGGCGCCTGCTCGCGCCCGACGACGGTGACCGCCGCGCCGCCGCGCTGCTGCGCCACCCCGACCTTCTCGCCCCCGTCGCCGAGCTGCACCTCGACCAGCTCCTGGACCGCCTGGGACCGGACGGCGCCCTCGCCGCCTGAGCCCGTGTTCCACCGCCCCTCTCCCGTGCCCTTCCCCCTGGGCGCCCTCCGCCTGAGCCCCTGTGCCGTCGGGCCCCCTCCGGTGTCGTACGCCCTTGCCGGGGTACTGCGGAGCTGATCCGTGGGCCGTTCGCCGGCGGCGGCCGGCCCGAGTGGCGGCAGGCAGGAGAAGGCGATGGGCGCGCAAGGCGACGAGACATCGGCGGACGGGGCAGTGGGCCCGGGCATGGGGGCGCCGAACCGGATACGGGCCGCGGCCCGGGCCGCCGCATGACCGCCCGGCGGCCAGTGAGCCGGTCGAGTCGGCCAAGCCGGTCCAGTCGGCCGAGTGGCCGGTGGCGTCGGCCGAAAGGGAAGGCCCGGTCATGACCTTCAAGAATCCCGTGCACCGCGGCGGGGCGCGCCGCGGCCGGTTCGAGCAGTTCGCGGAATACGCCTCCAATTTCACCAGCTCCCCGGTGTTCTTCCTCTTCTGCCTGCTCCTCGTCGGCTTCTTCGTCGCCGCGCACCTCGCGCAGCTGCGGATCGAGCTGCTGCTGCTCGCGGGCGAGTCGATGACCGCGGTCACCCTGCTGCTCCTGGCGCTCCTGAAGAACGCCGAGATGCGGGCCGAGCACGCTATCCAGCGCAAGCTCGACGCGATCGCCGGGGCCCTGCTGGAGGCCCACTCCGACGACCGGAGCCAGGCCTTCGAGGATCTGCGCAATGCGATCCGTATGGAGGAAGAGACCTGACAGAGGGGGACAAATCCGCGCGGCGGTTCTTCACGGCACCCCGGCCAGGGACGACCATGCGATGTCATGGACATTTTGCTCGTCGCCAGCGCGTTCAACAGCCTCTCCCAGCGTGTGTACGCCGAACTGTCGGACCTCGGGCACCGCGTGGACGTCGTCCTCGCCGCGCAGGGCGCCGACCCGGTCCGAGCCGCCGTGCGCGAGCTGCGGCCGGAGCTGGTCATCGCGCCGATGCTCAGGACGGCCCTGCCCGAGGACGTGTGGCGGGAGCACACCTGCCTGATCGTGCATCCCGGCCCGCCCGGTGACCGCGGCCCGTCCTCGCTGGACTGGGCCATCGCCGAGGGGGCGGACCAGTGGGGGGTGACGGTCCTGCAGGCGGAGGCGGCGATGGACGCGGGTGCGATCTGGGCGGCGGAACCCTTCCCGGTGGCGCCGGTCGGCAAGAGCGGCCTGTACCGCAACGAGGCCTCCGACGCCGCCGTCACCGCCGTCCTGACCGCCGTACGGCGCTATGCCGAGGGGTCCTACAAGCCCCAGCGGCAGACCGACGACTCGATCAGCGTGGTCTGGCGCGACGCCTTCCGTCAGGAGCGGCGCCGTATCGACTGGGAGCGGGACGACACCGAAACGGTCCTGCGCAAACTCCGCGGCGCCGACTCACAGCCGGGCGTCCTGGACGAACTCCTCGGCCGTGAGGTGTTCCTGCACGGCGGACACCCCGAGGACCGGCTGCGCGGCCGCCCCGGCGCCCTGCTGGCGACCCGGGCGGGCGCCGTCTGCCGGGCCACCCGGGACGGCGCCGTGTGGATCCCGGAACTGCGCCCGCGCAAGAACTCCGGCGACCCGGCGCCCTTCCGCCGCCCGGCCGCCTCCGTGCTCGCCTCGTACCAGCCCTCCCTCCGGCTCGCGGCCTGCCCCCTGCCGCTCGAACTGTCCCCGGACCGCCGCACCTGGACCGACATCCGCTACCGGCAGCGCGGTGACGTCGGATTCCTGGCCTTCTCCTTCCCCGGCGGGGCCATGAGCACCGACCAGTGCCGCAGGCTGCTCGCCGCCTACGAGTCGGCCCTCGCCCGCCGCACGTCGGTCCTGGTGCTCGGCGGAGCCCGCGACTTCTTCTCCAACGGCATCCACCTGAACGTCATCGAGGCGGCCGCCGACCCGGCCGAGGAGTCCTGGGCCAACCTCAACGCCATGGACGACCTCGTCGAGGCGGTCCTGTGCACCACCGACCGGCTGGTGGTGGCCGCGCTCGCCGGCAACGCGGCGGCGGGCGGCGCCATGCTCGCTCTCGCCGCCGACGAGGTCTGGTGCCGTACGGGCGCCGTCCTCAACCCGCACTACCGGCGGATGGGCCTGTACGGCTCGGAGTTCTGGACGTACACGCTGCCGCGCCGCGTCGGAGCGGACACGGCCCACCGGCTGATGACCGAGGCGCTGCCGGTCAGCGCCACGACGGCCCAGCGGATCGGGCTGGTGGACCGGCTGGTGCCGACCGGTGCGCAGGACTTCGCGGCAGAGGTCGAGCGGATGGCGGCGGACGTCGCGGCCGCGCCGAACATCGCCCGGCGCATCTCCGAAAAGGCGGCGGCCCGCCGCTCGGACGAGAAGGTGCGACCGCTGGCGAAGTACCGACAGGTCGAACTGGCCCGTATGCACGCCGTCTTCTTCGATCCCGAAGCCCCGTACCACGCGCTGCGGTCGGCCTTCGTACGGAAGGTGCCCGGCGGCACCGCCCGCCCCCTGGCGCTGCCCGCCGGAGACGTCCGTTGACGCCGCGCCTGCTGGTGGCGGGCGTCGGCAACATCTTCCTCGCCGACGACGCCTTCGGCCCCGAGGTGATCCGCGCCCTCGGCGATCGCCCGTTGCCGTCCCGGGTACGGGTGCACGACTACGGCATCCGCGGCATGGACCTCGCCTACGCCCTGCTGGACGGATACGACACCGCCGTTCTGGTCGACGCGGCACGGCGCGGCCACCGCCCCGGCACCCTCTCGCTGATCGAGGCCGCACCCCCCGACGGCACCGTCGTGCCCGAGGCCCACGGCATGGACCCGGCGAAGGTGCTGGCCCTGGCCGCGCACCTGGGCGAGGAGCCACTGCCCCGCGTCCTCGTCCTGGCCTGCGAGCCGCAGGTGCTGCCGGCCGGTGACGAGGACCTGCTGCCGGGGCTCAGTACACCGGTACGGGAAGCCGTCCCCCGGGCCGTCGACACGCTGCACGCCCTGATCCCGGTCCTGCTCGCCGACCCCGCCGCGCCCGCACCCCCGTTGGGCCGCCCGATGGAATCCGGGCCCCCGCGCCCGGCTGCGCTGCCCGGTACGACGGCAGGCTGAGCGGAAGATCGGGGGAGCCCGGGCCACAGGGACGCGGCCCGGGCCCCACCGCCGTATCCGAGGAGCTGTGCCCATGTGCCGGTCCGACGTCAAGCAGGCCGTTCTGGCAAAGAACGACGACCTGGCCGCGGATCTGCGCGGCGACCTCGCCCGGCAGGGCGTCACCGTCGTCAACCTGCTGTCCAGCCCGGGCAGCGGAAAGACCGAACTCCTCGGCCGGGTCCTGGCCCGCGCGGTGGAGCAGGGCGTGCCGGTGGCCGCGCTCACCGCGGACCTGGCCACCGAGAACGACGCGGTCCGGCTGGCCCGTTCCGGCGCCCCCGTCCAGCAACTGCTCACCGACGGACTGTGCCACCTGGAGGCCCGTCAGGTGCGCGCCAGGCTGGACGGCTGGCTGCCGCCGGACACCTCGGTGCTCTTCGTGGAGAACGTCGGCAACCTCGTCTGTCCGGCCGCGTACGACCTCGGCGAGACCCTGCGGGTCGTGCTGATGGCGGTCACCGAGGGCGAGGACAAGCCGCTGAAGTACCCCACCGCCTTCGGCTCCGCCCATCTGGTGGTGATCACCAAGGCGGACCTCGCGGAGCCGGCCGGCTTCGACGAGACCGCGTTCCGGACGAACATGCAGCGGGTCAACCCGGGCGTGGAGATCGTACGGTCCTGCGCCCGCACCGGTGACGGAGTCGGCACCCTCCTGGAGCGCGCCCTCGCCGCCCGGGACGGTGCCCCGCACCGACCGCCCCTGGCCCCGCAGCCGCACGGCCACCACCCCACCGCGTCCGCTCCCGTCGCATGACCGCCCCCGCCGCCGGACCGGTACGCCGCGTCCTCACCGTGCGGGGAACCGTGCAGGGGGTCGGCTTCCGGCCGTATGTGCACCGCCTCGCCGCGGGGCTCGGTCTGGCCGGATTCGTCGGCAACACGGGCGACGGCGTGCACATCGAGATCGAGGGCCCGGCGCCGGAGGTGGACCGCTTCTGCGTCCTGCTCGCGGAGCAGCCGCCGCCGCTCGCCACCGTCACCGCCGTCGAGGACATGGCCCTGCCCGCGACCGGCGACACCGGCGCCTTCACCATCCGCTCCACCGAGCGGGCCGCGGGTCGCACCCAGCTCCCGCCCGACACCGCCACCTGCGCCGACTGCCTGCGGGAACTCGCCGATCCGGCCGACCGCCGGCACCGGCACCCGTTCGTCACCTGCACCCACTGCGGCCCGCGCTTCACCATCGCCACCGCGATGCCGTACGACCGCGTGGCCACGACCATGGCCGGCTTCCCGATGTGCCCGTCCTGCGCCCGCGAGTACGGCGATCCCGGCGACCGGCGCTTCCACGCCCAGCCGGTCGCCTGCCCCGACTGCGGACCGCGGCTCACCCTGGTCCCGGCCGACGATCTCGGCGTCCGCCCGGCCCGGGACGCGGACGCCCTGGCGGCGGCACGGGCGTTGCTGGCCGCCGGGCGGATCGTCGCCGTCAAGGGCCTCGGTGGTTACCACCTGGCCTGCGACGCCACCGACGCCCGGGCCGTGGCCACGCTGCGCGACCGCAAGGAACGCGGCGGCAAGGCCTTCGCGGTGATGTGCGCCGACCTCGCCACCGCCGAGCGGCTCGCGGACGTCTCCGCCGCCGAACGGGCCGCGCTCACCAGCGCCCGGCGCCCCATCGTGCTGCTCCGCCGGCGCACCCCGGCCGACGGCCTCCGCCTCGCCGACCAGGTCTGCCCGGGCAGCCCGCACGTGGGCGTGATGCTGCCCTACACCCCGGTGCACACCCTGCTGTTCGGGCTGCCCGGCGATCCGCCCGGCCCCCGGGTCCTGGTCATGACGAGCGGCAACCGCTCCGGCGAGCCCATCGTCACCGACGACGCCGAGGCGCTGACCCGGCTCGCCGGACTCGCCGACGCCTGGCTCGCCCACGACCGGCCCATCGCCTCGCCGTGCGACGACTCCCTGCTGCGGGTCCGCCCCGACGGCACCGGACAGGTCCTCAGACGATCCCGCGGCTTCGTCCCGCGCCCCGTGCGCCTCCCGGTTCCGGTACGGCCCGTCCTCGCGGTCGGCGGTGACCTCAAGAACGCCCTGTGCCTGGGCGAGGGCGACCACGCCTGGTTCGGGCCGCACATCGGTGACATGGGCGAACTGGCCGGCCTGGAGGCCGCCGAGCGCGCCGAGCGACACCTGGCCCGCCTCACCGGAGTCGCCGCGGCCCTCGTCGCCGCCGACCGGCACCCCGGCTACCACTCGACCCGCCGAGCCCGCACCCGGGCCGCCCAACTGCCGGACCAGGCGTTGCGGTTGGTCCAGCACCACCACGCCCACATCGCCTCCGCGATGGCCGAACACGGCCTGGACGGTACGACCCCGGTGATCGGAGTCGCCTTCGACGGCACCGGGTACGGCGACGACGGCACCGTGTGGGGCGGCGAGATCCTGCTCGCCGACTACACCGGCTACCGGCGCTTCGCCCACCTCGCACCCGCACCGCTGCCCGGCGGGGACGCAGGCGTGGCCAATCCGTGCCGGCTGGCGCTGGCCCGGCTGTGGGCGGCAGGACTGGACTGGGAACCGGACCTGCCCAGCGTCCGGGCCTGCACGGACGTCGAACGCGCCATACTGCGCCGGCAGTTGGACCGGCAGGTGGTATGTGCGCCCACGTCCAGCATGGGCCGCCTCTTCGACGCGGTGTCGTCCCTGGTCGGCGTGTGTCACCGGGCGGGATACGAGGCGCAGGCCGCGATGGAGCTGGAGGCGACGGCGACCGAGGCCCGCGACGCGGACGGGGTGGCGTACCCCTTCGGGTTCGCCCGGCAGCGGGACATCGACCCGGCGCCCATGCTGCGCGCACTCCTGGAGGACCGGCGGCGCGGCACCCCCGCACCGGTCCTCGCCGCCCGCTTCCACCGAGGCGTCGCGGCGGCCGTCGCCGGCATCTGTCACCGTGCCCGCGCCGAGACCGGCCTGACCACGGTCGCCCTCACCGGAGGTGTCTTCGCCAACAGCCTGCTGGAGGAGGAGTGCACCGCACGGCTGGCCACGGCCGGCTTCACGATCCTGCGGCACGGCGAAGTCCCCCCGAACGACGGAGGGTTGGCGCTCGGTCAGCTCATGGTCGCGGGAACAGCGAACCACCACGAGACGGAGTGACCCATGTGTCTGGCAGTGCCCGGCAAGGTCGTGTCCATCGACCACCGCGCCGACCCCCTGACCGGGATGATCGACTTTGGCGGAGTGCAGAAACAGGCGTGTCTCGAGTACCTGCCCGACGTGCGGGTGGGGGAGTACGTCATCGTCCACGTCGGCTTCGCCCTGCAGCGCCTGGACGAGGAGTCGGCCCGGGCGTCCCTGGAGTTGTTCGAGCAACTGGGGTTGCTGGAGGAGGAGTTCGGGGACGCCTGGGAGCAGGCGGCCCGGCAGGAGAGCGGGAGTGAGGCCCGGTGAAGTACATCGACGAGTTCAACGACCCGGACCTGGCGCGCCGGCTGCTGGACGAGATCCACGCCACGGTCACCCGGCCCTGGGCGCTGATGGAGGTCTGCGGCGGCCAGACGCACTCCATCATCCGGCACGGCATCGACCAACTCCTGCCGGAGAAGGTCGAGTTGATCCACGGGCCCGGCTGTCCGGTGTGCGTCACCCCGCTCGACGTCATCGACAAGGCCCTGGAGATCGCCGCCCGCCCCGAGGTGATCTTCTGCTCCTTCGGGGACATGCTGCGCGTGCCCGGCACCGACCGGGACCTGTTCCGGGTCAAGGGCGGGGGCGGTGACGTCCGCGTGGTGTACTCACCGCTGGACGCGCTCGACCTCGCCCGCAAGCACCCGGACCGCCAGGTGGTGTTCTTCGCCATCGGCTTCGAGACGACCGCACCCGCCAACGCCATGGCCGTCCACCAGGCCCGCCGCCTCGGCCTGGACAACTTCAGCCTGCTGGTCTCCCACGTCCGCGTCCCGCCCGCGATCGAGGCCATCATGACGGCACCGCAATGCCGGGTGCAGGGCTTCCTCGCCGCAGGGCACGTGTGCAGCGTGATGGGCACCGCCGAGTACCCGGAGCTGGCCGACCGGCACCGGGTGCCGATCGTCGTGACCGGGTTCGAGCCGCTGGACATCCTGGAAGGCATCCGCCGCGCCGTACACCAGCTGGAGCGCGGCGAGCACCGGGTGGAGAACGCCTATCCGCGCGCCGTACGCGAGCAGGGCAACCCGGCGGCCCTGCGCATGCTGGAGGACGTCTTCCAGGTCACCGACCGCAACTGGCGCGGCATCGGCCGCATCCCCGCCAGCGGCTGGCGGCTGTCCGACGCCTACCGGGCCTACGACGCCGAACACCGCTTCGACGTCGCCGGAATCCGCACCGAGGAACCCGCCGTGTGCCGCGCCGGTGAGGTGCTGCAGGGCCTGATCAAGCCCACCGAGTGCGAGGCGTTCGGCACCAGCTGCACCCCGCGCACCCCGCTCGGCGCCACCATGGTCTCCAGCGAGGGCGCCTGCGCGGCCTACTACCTGTACCGCCGGATGCACAACGCCCCCACGCCGCAGGGATCCCGCACGCTGCAGTCCCAGCAGGAGGAGATGAACCCCGTTGGCTGACCTGGCTACCGAAGCGGCCGTCGACCCCGCGAACTGGGCCTGTCCCGCGCCCCTGCGCGACCAGCCGGTCGTCGTCATGGGCCACGGCGGAGGCGGCGCCCTGTCCGCCGAACTCATCGAGCAGGTCTTCGCCCCCGCCTACGGCAACCCCACCCTGGCCGCGCTCACCGACTCGGCCGTCCTCGACCTGGGCGGGGCCCGGCTGGCCTTCTCCACGGACTCCTACGTCGTACGGCCGCTGTTCTTCCCCGGCGGCAGCCTCGGCGACCTCGCCGTCAACGGCACGGTGAACGACCTGGCGATGAGCGGAGCCCGGCCCGCCTACCTGTCCACCGCCTTCGTCCTGGAAGAGGGCGTGGAACTGGACGTCGTCCGCCGCATCGCGCAGGCCATCGGCGCGGCGGCCGAGACGGCGGGGGTCACCGTCGCCACCGGCGACACAAAGGTGGTCGAGTCCGGACACGGCGACGGCGTCTATGTCACCACCGCCGGCGTGGGCCTCGTACCGGACGGAGTCGACATCCGCCCGCAGCGCGCCCGGCCGGGCGACGCCGTCATCGTCAGCGGCCCCATCGGGCTGCACGGCGTGGCGATCATGAGCGTCCGCGAGGGCCTGGAGTTCGGCGTCGAGATCGCCTCCGACACCGCGCCCCTGGCGGACCTCGTGGCGGCCATGCTGGCGGTCACCACGGACCTCCACGTCCTGCGTGACCCGACCCGGGGCGGACTCGGAACGTCCCTGAACGAGATCGCCCGTGCCTCCGGCACCGGCGTGCGGCTGCACGAGCGGGCCATCCCGGTCCCGGAGGAGGTCGCGAACGCCTGCGGCTTCCTCGGCCTGGACCCGCTGTACGTCGCCAACGAGGGCCGGCTCGTCGCCTTCGTACCCGCGCGGCACGCCGAAGCGGTTCTTGCGGCGATGCGGGCGCACCCGCAGGGCCACGGCGCCGCCCTCATCGGCGAGTGCGTGGCCGACCACCCGGGCATGGTCGTCGTCGCCACCGGCCTCGGCGGCACCCGGGTGGTGGACCTGCCGCTCGGGGAGCAACTGCCCCGGATCTGCTGAGCGGAGGATCTGCCGAGCGGACCGGCCCCGTCAGGACGGGGCCGGTACCGGATCGACCGCCGTGATCTCCAGCTCCCGTCCGCTGCGCAGCTCCTGCGACGGCCGGTCGCAGCGCGGGCACCAGAAGAACGGCGGCATGCCGACCGCGAACTCCTCGGCGCACCCGCCGCACCAGGCGTGCGCGGTCACCTGCTCCACGACGAGCCGCGCCCCGGCGAGCGGCGTGCCGTCGCGGGCCACCTCGAAGGCGAAGCACAGCGCGTCCGGCACGACACCGGCCAGCTCCCCGACGCGGACGGTCACCGCTGCCACATGGTCCACGCCGTCCGCGCGGGCGATCTCCTCGGCTTGTTCCACGATCGCGGTCGCGATCGACAGCTCGTGCACGAGCGGCTCACGGGTACCGGCGGTTGGCGCGCAGCCCACCGGTCATCCGGTAGATGCGCAATTCCCGCAGGATGCCCGGGAGTTCCCTGACGAACAGGGCGGCCACGAGACTGCCGACCAGCGCGGCCTGCGCCGCGAGCAGCTGCCGTCCCGACATCCCCGCACGCACGGGCCTTCTTCTTCGCATGGCCATGTTCATGACTGTCACTGTCTGCTCCCTCATCCCGGTGAGATGTTCGGCATGTCCTTCACCAGGGCGTCATGCCGTTTCCAGTGGATACCGGTGGAGCGGCGGGCGTCGGAACTGCCGTCCTTGTGGTGTCCGGGCTGGTGCTTGTACGGGCCCTTGTTGCCCTGGTGCAGTCCGCGCACGTGGGAGGGCGTATCGGGCTTCGCCTGGGGGCGGCCCACTCGGATGCTCCCCATGTCGGTTCTCCTTCCCGGTCTCACGACCGCTCGGTCAGCTCCCTGAAGAACTGTTCTACGGCCGGCCAGACCCGGCCGCCACCGGACAGGCCCCGCCACTCGCGGCGGACCAGAGCGATCATCCGGTAGCAGTCGTCGACCGGCACGATCCAGTGTTCGTCGAGGCCGCGCACGGTGTTCACGAGCAGCGCCTCGACGTCGGGTGCCATGGCGGCGAGCTGCGGGACCGTGGCGGCCAGCCGCTGCCAGGCCGCCGCGTCCACCTCCCAGCGCATGGCCCCGGCCGGGCTCGGACCCTGTGCGGTGACCGTGCCGTCGGAGCGCGGCACGAAGAACACCAGGCCCACCGGGACGCCCAGCACGCCGGTGTCGACCGGCGGGAGCCGCAGCCGGCGGCGGGGCACGAGCCGGTAGCGGCCCGCCGCGTCGTCGGCGAACAGCACCGAGCACGGGCCGCACACACACCGCACTTCGGCTGCGGCGGTGTCGTACAGGTGAGCGTGTTCCTCGGTCACACGGGCGGCGCACAGCTCGCAGACCTCGGGTTCGGCCGTCGCCGCGCGGTCGGCGGCGGAGCGGATGACGCGGGCGAGCGCACCGTCCACGGTCACCGCGCCTCCTGCGGCGTGGCCCGGCGCTTGATCGTGGTCAGCGGTACGAACGCCGGTGCCGCCCTGCGCTCGCTCGGCACCGTCTCCACGGCGGTCAGCTCGGGAGCGACGGCCAGCACCGCCGCCCGGACCGCCTCGGTGACGTCGGAGGAGCCGCCACCGCACCCGGAGCCGCATCCGCCGCCGGTGCTCAGCCGCACCCGCGCCACCTGCCCGTCGACCCCGGCCCACTCCAGGTCACCGCCGCGGTCGCGCACCACGGGCCGCAGCTTCTCCACCGCGCGGGCAGCCCGGCGCTCCGGGGCCTCGGGGTGGATCCCGTGCAGCACCATGAGATGCCCTGCCAGTTCGTCGTCGGCGAGCCGCTCCCGCAACGGTGCGTCGGCGTGGTCCAGCACGCGGGCGAGAGCCTCGCCGTAGACCTCGGTCAGCAGCCGCACCGCCTCCAGGGCCGGGCCCGGCGTGGCTTCCAGCCCGGCCAGCACCTCGTCGAGACGGGCGAGCCGCGCCTCCACCTCCGGGTCCGCCAGCCGTACGGCGGTCTCAGCCATGGTTGGCCCCGTACGTCGGCGAGTGCACGGTGGTCAGGGTCTTGCCCTTACCCATGTACATGTGCACGCCGCACGGCAGACAGGGGTCGAAGCTGCGCACGGTGCGCATGATGTCGACGCCCTTGAAGTCGTCCGGACCGTTCTCCTCGAAGATCGGCTGGCCCTGCACGGCGTCCTCGTACGGGCCCGGGGTGCCGTAGATGTCGCGGGGACTGGCGTTCCACGGGGTCGGCGGGTACGGGTGGTAGTTGGCGATCTTCTTGTCCCGGATCACCAGGTGGTGGGAGAGGACGCCGCGCACCGCCTCGTGGAAGCCGCAGCCGATCGACTCGTCCGGCACCTCGAAGTTCTCGTACACCTTGGTGTCGCCGCTCCTGAGCATCCCCATGGCCTCCTCCAGGAACTGCAGGGCCATGGCGGCGGCGTAGGCGATGAAGTACGGCCGGGCGCGGTCCCGTTCGAGGGTGTTGCTCCACTTCGGGATGCGCCACTCCAGGGTCGTCTCCGGCAGCTTCTCGCCCTTGGGCAGGGTGATGCGGATGGCGCCGCCGGTCGTCTTGACGTACGGCGTGTCGACCAGGCCGCTCAGCGCGGTGGACCACAGCCGGGCCAGCGGTCCGCCACCCGTGTCCAGTGCGAGGTGCTCACCGGTGTCCGGGTGGTACCAGCGGGGGCTCATCACCCAGCTGTAGTTGCCCTCGAAGTCCCGCTTCTGCGGCACCGGCACCGTGGTCTGGTTCCACGGGTGGCGCATGTCCACGGGGTTGCCGAGGGGATCGTGGGTGACGAACGGGTCCTCGTTGA
Source organism: Streptomyces sp. NPDC053069 (assembly GCF_044546895.1). Classification (NCBI taxonomy): domain Bacteria; kingdom Bacillati; phylum Actinomycetota; class Actinomycetes; order Kitasatosporales; family Streptomycetaceae; genus Streptomyces; species Streptomyces sp. NPDC053069. The sequence goes on from NZ_JBITZN010000005.1 coordinate 123,091, forward strand.
CCCAGTCCTCGTAGAAGGAGCTGCCCAACATGATGCGCAGGCCGAGGTTGATGTCGATGAGGTTGTTGGTGACCAGCTTGCCGTCCACCACGACGCCCGGCGTGACGTACATGGCCCGGCCCCACTCGTTCATCGACGCGTAGCGGTAGTCCACGACGTCAGGGTTCTGGAAGGCCCCCCAGCAGCCCAGCAGGATCCGGCGTTTGCCGACCTCCTCGTAGCCGGGCAGGGCCTCGTAGAAGAAGTCGAAGACGTCGTCGTTCATGGCCACCGCCTTCTTGATGAAGTCGATGACGCGCATCAGGCGGCTGAGGTAGTCGGTGAAGGTGTTCGGCTGCGGCATCGTGCCGACGCCGCCCGGGTACATCGTGGAGGGGTGCACGTGCCGCCCCTCCATCAGGCAGAACATCTCCCGGGTGATCCGGCTGACCTTCAGCGCCTCCTTGTAGACCTCGCCCTCGAAGGGGTTGAAGGCCTTCATGATGTCCGCGACGGTCCGGTAGCCGTGGATGTCGCCGCGGGGCGCGTCGGTGCGCTCGGCGCGGGCCAGGACCCCGGGGTTGGTGGCCTTGACCATCGCCTCGCAGAAGTCCACGAAGACCAGATTGTCCTGGAAGATCGTGTGGTCGAAGATGTACTCCGCCGCCTCGCCGAGGTTGGTGATGTGCTCGGCCAGCTTCGGCGGCTTGACGCCGTAGGCCATCTGCTGGGCGTAGTTCGAGCAGGTGGTGTGGTTGTCGCCGCAGATGCCGCAGATCCGGGAGGTGATGAACCCGGCGTCGCGCGGATCCTTGCCCTTCATGAACACCGAATAGCCGCGGAACAGCGATGAGGTGCTGTGGCACTCCACGACTTCCTGATTGGCGAAGTCGATCTTCGTGTAGATGCCCAGGTTGCCGATGATCCGGGTGATCGGATCCCAGGACATGTCCACGATCTGGGCGGGTTTGCGTCCTGTCGGCCGCGATTCGGTGGTGGTCATCTGCGGTTCTGCCCCTCGCTGTTCGGGTCGGGCGGGTCGTTGGCGGGACGGGGTGGGGCGGCGTCAGGCACGCCAGTGCGGGTTGTAACCGCTGGTGAGCTTGCGCTTGTTGTGGCGCCACTTGGGCTCGTGGTTCACCATGTCGTTGGTCAGGCCGCGCAGCCGTCGGATGACCGCCCCGTAGGGCCGGATCACCATCGACGACAGCGTGCCGCCCGGGGGCTCGTCCATGAACGGCATGAAGGCGTCGGGGAAACTGGGCATCGTGCAGCCGATGCAGATGCCGCCGACGTTCGGGCAGCCGCCGATGCCGGCCATCCAGCCGCGCTTGGGCACGTTGCAGTTGACGACCGGGCCCCAGCAGCCCACCTTCACCTGGCACTTGGGGGAGTTGTAGTCCTTCGCGAAGTCGGCCTGCTCGTAGTACGCGGCCCGGTCACAGCCCTCATGGACGGTCTTCCCGAACAGCCACTGGGGACGCAGCATGTGGTCCAGCGGCGGCGGGGGAGCGGCACCGGCCGCGTGCTGGAGCACCCAGACGAGGGTCTCCATGAAGTTCTCCGGCTGGATGGGACAGCCGGGCACGTTGACGACAGGGAGCCCCGACTGCGCCTTGAAGTCCCAGCCCAGGTAGTCCGCGAGACCCATGCAGCCGGTCGGGTTGCCGGCCATGGCGTGGATCCCGCCGAACGTGGCGCAGGTCCCCGCGGCCACCACCGCCCAGGCCTTGGGCGCGAGCTGGTCGATCCACCAGTTCAGGGTCTGTGGCTCACCGGTGTCCGGGTCGTTGCCGAACGACGTCCAGTAACCGTCCCCCTGGATGATGTTCTGGTTCGGGATCGAACCCTCGATCACCAGGATGAACGGGGCCAGGTCACCGCGGGCCGCCGCCCGGTACGGAGCCAGGAAGTCCTCGCCGCCCAGGCTCGGCGACAGCACCTTGTTGACCAGGTTCACCTTCGGCAGGCCCGGGATGAGCCCGAGCACCACGTCCTCGATGGACGGCTGGCCCGCGGCGGTCAGCGACACGGTGTCGCCGTCGCAGCTCATGCCCTCCGAGATCCAGAGGATGGTGATCTCGTCGAAGCCCTGCCGCGCCTCGGCTCGGCTGGGCTCCCCGCGGACTTCGGTGGTACCGCTCTGTGTGGTCATGTCTGCAACCTCCGTCGCAGCCGGTCTCGGAGTGGGTCGTGGGCTGCCGCGCCGCAGGCGCGGAACAGCCGCTCGGGCATGCGCTGGTCGTGGGCCGTCATCTCAGGGGCGTCCGCCGAACCGTCGTCCGGCGAACCGCCGCTCCTCCGGCCGGTCGGCCGGACGCTGTGGCCGCGGGGACCGCGGCCCGGGTGATCCCACCGGTCCCGTCGGCTCCGGCGCGACCGTGCGCCCGAGCGGTTCGACCTCGTCGGGCCGGAAGTAGTGGAAACGGCCGTACCAGCCGTGCAGTTCGGCGGCCGGATCGTCGTCGACCGTGACCGCCAGGTGGACGCTGCCGTCCACGTCGTGGAAGACCGCGCCGACCCGCGCCGTCCTCCCCTCCAGGAACATGTCCTGCGCGTCGGCGCCCCGGCCGCGCGGGCGCAGCCGTACCCGGCTGCCGCCGCCGACGGACACGCCGTCCACGAGCACGGTGTCGGTCGCCGGGGACAGCCCGTCGTCGCCGCCCTCCTGCCACCAGGCGGGCCGCTCGGCGGGCGGCGGCACCGGCGTCAGGGAACGGATCGCACCGTGCAACCGCTCGAAGACCTCGCGGGGCATGGTGTCGACCCGGTCGAGGATCCGCGCGGCCCGCGGATCGGTGGCCCGGGCCTCGGCCTTCTCCTCGTCGGTCAGCAGCATCGTGCGCAGCGTGAGGATCTCGTCGATCTCCGCGGCGTCGTGCAGATCACCGGGACTCTCCGGCGCCACCTGGGGATGGTCGGGGAGGATGATCGGGGCCGAGAGCAGGACGTCCGCGGTCCCCGTCCCCGAGGGCGGACCGCCGAGAACGGGGAACGTGAACGCGTTCCGGCATTCCCGCGCCTGCTCCGCCAGGCCCTCGGGCGGATCGATCAGCGACACGAACTCCACGCCCTCCCCGCCCACGAGGGTGTGCGTGGCGATCAGCGCCTGTCGCAGTGCCTCATGGCGAGGGGCCCGTGTGTCCGGTGCCTCGCCGGTGTTCTCGGTGCGCACCCGCAGCCGGTACAGCCCCGGCGCGAGCGGTTCCGCCACCACCGTCGTCGCGGCCAGCACCTCCCGGCGCCGCCGCACCGTCCGCCCCGTACCGCCCGGCAGCGGCTCGGACTCCGCTCCGCCGGCCGCTCCCACCGGGGCGGTACGACCACCCCGCACCAGCTCCGCCAGCGGCAGCACCAGCTCCGACTCGCGCGGCACCGCCTCCTCGAACGACAGATGCGCCACGCCGTCCGCCGTCCGCAACGACTCCACCGGCCGGTGGAGTCCGTCCCCGTCGGCCTCCTCGACCTGCTTGTCCTGCATCTGCAGATACCGCACCCTCACCCGTACGACCGCGTCGGCGCGCGGTGCCCGCAGGAGGCATTCGGTCTGCTGGTACCACGAGTCGGCGGAGCCGGAGATCCCCGGGGTGACCGGCCCGTCCCGCTCCACCCAGGCGCGGGGCAGCAGCACGCCGAACTGCCAGCGGACCCGGTTCTTCGCCGAGGACCGGCGGTAGGGGTAGAGCAGGTACCCCTCGTACAGCACGGCGTCGGCGACGGTTCCCATCTGCTCGAAGGCACCGCACGGCAGGCCGGCGTCGTCGCCGTCCTCCAGGGCGGCGAGCACCGCGCCGTCCTCGCCGGTTCCGACCGACATGCCGCCTCCTCATCACGGGTCAGTTCGCACATGCCTTCCACCACGGTCACACCCGTCACAGCCGCTCGCCCCTCCGGCGCACGTCGGTTGGGCCAAGCAGGGGACGGCGGCACATCCGGGTGGTTCGCGCGTCCCCGCCGCCTGGCACGCCGCACTGAAGAACCCCAGGGACTGCCGTCCCCCGCTCCATCCCGTCAGGCAGACCGTGCGAGGTCCAGGCAGCAGCGGACGAAGTCCCACCCGCGTCGGGCTCACTCCGGTGACCGGTCGGCAGGCCACGCCCGGGCGGAAGTAGAACCGCGCCGCGGACTCGGGGGCGAGCGCGATGCCGTCCCCGTTGGCGATCGCGCTCAGCCAGTCGTCGGGCTGCTCGGTGACCGCGCCGAGGCGCACCGGGCGGCTTTCACGCTCGTCCGCGGCCGGCCAGTGCTCGCGCCACGCGTCGGTCCCCTCGGGCGCGGCGACGAACGGCCCGTCCCACAGCTCGCGGAAGGCGATCCCGGCGCGCGGGTTCCCAGCCGGCGTCCGTGAGCGCCATGCCGGTGGGCGAGCGGTCGAAGAGCCGTACACCGAGCTGGGTCTCCAGCTGCCGGATCCGCTTGGTCAGGGTCAGGAAATACCGCCTTGGCCGTCTCGGGCGCGCCCCGCCGGGCTGCCCCTTCGCTCGAAGCCCCTTCGCTCGAAAGGTCCGTTGTCGTGGAACTCGCCCATGTAGGTTCACATGACGCACGGGCCGACTCTCACGGCAGGTGCTCCAGGGCGACCAGGGCCGCGTCGTCGTCGAGGTCGCCGTGCACGTGGTGCAGGAGGTCGCGGCGCAGGGCGGTCACCATCGCCTCCAGCGGTCGGCCGGCGTGTGCGTGCACCGGGGCGGCCAGGTCGTGGAAGCGCCCCCGGCGGTCGCGGCCCTCGATGAAGCCGTCGGTGTACAGCACCAGACGGTCGCCCGGGGCGAACGGCACCGTCTGGGCGACCGGTTCCGCCTGCAGCAGATCGCCCAGGCCGAGCGGCGCGCCGGGCCGGTCGGGCTCGTACGCCCTCACCTCGCCCGCGTGCACGACGTACGGCTCGGGATGACCGCAGTGCACGATGCGGGCCACGGACTCGCTGGGCGGGAACTCCACCAGGAGCGCCGTCGCGAACCGTTCCGTGAACAGCGCGCCCGCGTCACCACCGTCGGGTCCGCCCGTGTCCGGGGCGCCGTCCAGCGCGGCGATGTGCCGACGAGCCCGTTCGTCCAGGTGCTCCGCCACCCGCATCAACGACGGCTCGCGGTACGCCAGTTCGCGGAACGCGCCGAGCAGGGTCGCCGACGCGCCGACGGCTTCCAGCCCCTTGCCCCGTACGTCGCCGATCACGATCCGCGTGCCGTACGGCGTCGGCAGCGCCTCGTAGAAATCGCCGCCGATCCGCGCCTCCGACTCGGCCGGCAGATACACACCGCTCAGGGCGATCGAGTCGATCCGGTGGGGGAGAGGGTGCATCAGGGCGCGCTGTGCCGTCTCGGCGACGGAGCGGACCTGACGGAGCTGCCGTTCCCGGCGCTGCCGCAGGGAGCACGCGGCCAGCGAGGCGAGTCCGACCACGAACAGGCTGCCGAGGGTGACGTCGGCGTCCGGGCGTCCGCAGCTGCCGGCGTCCCACTGGAGCAGCCCGGTGATCACGAGCACGGCGCAGGCCAGTACCGCCGTCGCCCGCCAGGGGAGCAGGGCGGCGGCCAGCACCGGGACGGCGGCCATCACCGGCGACACGTGCAGCCAGTCCGGGGTGAGCAGGTCGGTGAGGGCGACGACCACCATGAGCAGCACGGGGGCCGGGGCCAGGAGCGCGCGGGAGCCCGGGCGGCAGGTCCAGGGTGCCGGTGTACGGCGCGCGGGTGCGGCGGCCCGCTCGGTGGTCGTGTCCGGGAGGCCGGTGGTGTGAGGGGTCATCGTCGCGGTGAGGGCCGAAGCGGGTCGAGGAGCCGGTGGGCTCGGTCGGGCGGGGCGGGTGCGGGCGCCGACAGGCAGGTCAGGGCCGACTCCAGGGGGCGCAGGAGGCACTGGTCCGGGGCGGCCGTGCCGGCGGGACCCCGGCCGGGGGCGCCGAGCCGGGCGAGGGCCTGGCGTGCGGCGGGCAGGGCGGGGTGCGGCCGGCCGCCGCGGCAGGAGTAGGCGCACAGGGCGGTCGTCCGCAGCAGACGGGCGTACGGCTGCGCGAAGGCGGGCCCGGGGCGGGTGCCCTCGGCCGCGCCGGGGTGGACGTCGAGCAGCCGGCCCGTGGCGGTCACCTGCCCGGCCACGTCGGTCAGCGTGCGCAGCACCCGGTGATCCAGGTGCCAGCGGCGGCGCCGGGCGGTCGGCCGGACGTTCCAGCGCAGGCTCTCGTGTGCCTCGTCCACGGCGGTGCGGGCCCGGGTCAGTGCCGTGCCGAGGTCGTCCTCCCAGGCCGCGCCGAGTCTGTTGCTCGGCCGCTCGTGCCGTACGACCGCGTCGGCCAGGCCGTCCAGGTGCCGGGCGATCAGCAGCCGCAGCTCCTCCAGCGCCCGTTCGGCGGACCGTACGCGCACGGCGGGGAACAGCAGCACGCTGCACGCCAACCCGAAGCCGATGCCGAGCACGATCTCCGCCAGGTGTGCTCCCAGTTCACCGGGGTGGCGGCCACGGACCAGGGCGAAGGTGAGCAGGGCGGTCGCCGGGACGTGCAGGCCGTGGTGGCCGAGGAAGCCGTGCCGGGCCAGCAGCACGGAGACGAAGACGACGAGGGCCAGGCCCGCCATGCCGGGCTCGGCGTACAGCGCGCCGGGTACGGCGACCAGCACGCCGAGCAGGCAGCCGACGGTGTAGCGGGTGGCGGCGGAGACCGTGGCCACCACCGTCGTCTCGACGATGAGCAGCGCGGCGACGGCGCCCGCGTAGGGATCGGAGATGTGCAGCAGCGTCGCGCAGGTCTGCCAGGTCAGACCGGCCGCCACCGTGGCGCGCGCGGCCTCGGCGCCGCCGGCCTGTCCGATCCGTGCCATGAGAGCGGGCAACCGTGCGCTGTGCATGCTCGTCCCTCCCCTTCCCTTTCCGTATCCGGTCGGACAAGGCCGCCAAGGATAATCGGACAAATGCCAAATATGGCAAATAAGGAATATGTAGGGGCGGTCATTGCTCGGCTTGTGTATGTCCCGTTCAAATCTCAACAGCTAGGCGCGTGTTCGGGCCTCTGGTGGTGCCGGCGGGGGTCGTCGCGTCCGCCGGCGGCATGGCCCGAGGGTGCTGGGCGGCCTCGGCGGCGGTGTAGGAGGAGGCGAAGGTGAAGGCGCGGGGGGATGGTCCGTGGGCTCGTAGGTCCGCCAGTCGTTCCATGGCCTCGTCGACGGTCGGGAGGTGACCGGCGGGGATCCACCAGAGCACGAGGTGCGCCTCGACGTGCCGCTCGAACCAATCGCGGCGTCGCTGCATCGCCTCAAGGTGCCCGCTGCGATAGGTGAAGTCCCACAGGGCCTGCTGGTTCTCCCACACCGACAGGGTGACGATGACGTTCTCGCCCGCCGGGCGCAGGCCGGTGGCGTCGGGCTTCCCGTCCTCCGTCAGCCGCCACACGAAGCCGGGTGCGTCGTCGGCGGCGGCGTTGATCGGGTCGAGCATGTCCACGAAAGGTGCCGTGCGGGGGTCGTCGAGGGGGTGGCGGAGCGTGGCGACGTTGAAGTGGGCCAGGTGGACGGCGCGCGGGGATGAGGTCATGGCCTCATCCCAGCACGGCCCCCTTTCTATGTCAATGATGATTGTCTTTAGAAGCCTCGACCACCACGCAGCACTCCCCGGGCCGGGCGTCCATGCGGGCACGGACCGGACCGTCCGTGCCGAGCAGCCCCTCCAGCAATGCCAGATTCATGCCGCAGACCAGCGGCGGGAAGCGTTCGGCGACGGCATGGAAGGGGCAGTTGCGCATGCGCACGACGTGCGCGGCTGTCCCGGCCGCCCCCTGGGCGCCTTCGGCGCCTTCCATGTGCGGTTCGTAGCCGCGGGCGGCCAGCAACTCCATGGCCTCTTCGAGACCGCCGCAGGGTGCCGCCGAGCCGCGCAGCGCCTCACCCCGGCGTCGCGCAGCCGCGCAGAGGCCGGCATCCAGCCCGGCCTCCTCGGCGGCCTCGGCGAGCAGCTCCGCGGCGGTGCGGTAGTCGCGGGCCGGCAGCGACACCGTTCGCTCGGCCCGCGCCCGCGTGTAGACCTTGGCGGGACGGCCCGCCCCCGGCCCCGAGCGACCCGTCAGGCGCCGGCTGCCGCTCTCCAGCAGGCCGACGTCGGCGAGCTTGTCCAGATGGTGCGCAGCGAGAGTGCGCGCCACCCCGGCCGCCTCGGCGGCCTCGTTGCGGCCGACCTCGCGGCCCTGCGCCACCACGTACTCGTACAGGCGCCGCCGCACGGGATCCTGCAGCGCCGCGATCGCTTCGATGTCCTCCACCCGGCCATTCTAGGAACAACCCAGGTCGGAGATAGAAACGCGGAACATCGTGTGCGCATGTCAGGAGTCCCGGGACGACGAGGATCTGGGCCGGTGGCTTGGGCTCGCCATGGGGCAGGCGGACAAGGGGTTTCCGCTCGAACTGCTCGCGGCGGTCGGCCAGACCCTGGCGCTTGAGCCGAGCATGTCCGGTCCGTCATGAGCGGAGCCAGCTGATCGCTGCTGCCGGGATCGTGCGGCGGACGCCGCGACGTCGTAGATACCCGCGGTACGGGCCGTTGCTGCAGGCCCCAGCCGCGTGCCGATGCGGCCGCACAACGGTGGAGTCCACAGCGATGTCCCAGCCGATCCCGCCCACGGCGTCAGCCGCGGCCCGTACCTGCTGCAGCAGGCGTTCCCACGTGCCGTCGGCCGGCAGAAACGCCGAGCTGCCTGGCGCGGGGCATGACGATCGCCTCCAGGGCCCACGGGTCGCCGCCGCCCGTGCGAGGCAAGCTGCCGCCCCTACGGCACGTCGCCGAGGGCGGAGATCGCGGCGGGACCGTGCCCGGCGGCTGTCAGGGGCTTGTCGATGTCGGCCGCCAGGTCGGGGAGATGGCCGAAGAGGACGTCGGCGGGCCCGTCCACCCGCACCTCTCCCAGCGCCGCCGGCAGCAGCAGAGTCCGCGCCCGGTCCAGGCGGCCGGTCCAGCCGCCGGCAGCGACGGTGACCGGAGGACCGGCGTTGGTGAGGCCTGGGCCGTGGTGAAGCCGCGGGTGAGGGAAGCGGTGCTGCCGGCGGCCCAGCGCTCCAGGGCGAAATACGGCCCCGCACACGTGCGCACCACGGAGTCCGCCTGCGGGATGCTCAGCCCCGGCTGGAACTCCGGCCGCGGACCGGGCCGCCACTCCTCCAGCAACCGTTCGATGTTCGCCTCACGCTCCCGTTCGCCCAGGGGCGCGCCGTCCTCCATCCGCCACGGCATGGCGTGCTGCTGGATGTCGGACGTCTGCTCGATCTCGTACACCAGCGTGCCCGGCCCGAAGCTGTGCAGGGTCCCGCCGGGGACGTAGACGGTCTGCCCGCGCGTACCGGCAGACGGCGCATGACCGCGTCGAAGTCCTGCGCGAACAGGGCCCGGCGCAGCCGCTCGCGGTCGACTCCGGGGCGGGTCCCGACCAGCGCGGTGGCGCCGGGTACGGCGTCCAGGACGTGCCAGGCCTCCGTCTTGCCGTGCGGCTCGCCCTCCAGGCGCCGGGCGGTGGTGTCGTCGGCGTGCAGATGCACGGGCAGGGGCCCGGTTGCGTCGATGAACTGGTGAGCAGCGGAAAGCGCGGGCCGTGCGGGCGGTCGCCCAGCGGGGCGTCCGGGTGCTCCGCCATGAGCCGGCGCAGGCTCCGTCCGGCGAGCGGGCCCTCGGTGACCGTGCGCCCTCGCCGTCGACACCGCTCACCTCCCAGGTCTCGGCGACCCGGCCCGCCGGCAGACCCGTGCGCCCCAGCCGGCCGGCCAGAGCCCGACCGCCGAAGACATGCTGCTCGACCGGTGTGCTGAGGCCCGGCGGATACCAGGTCACCGGGCCCGGCATCTCAGCCGGCCGTGTTGTCGACGCGTAGGCGTACCTGCTCCTCCAGACGCCTGAGGCTGCCGTCGAGTGCGTCGTACACCGCCTGCTCGCCGGGGTCGTGACCGTCGTCGAAGAACGACAGGTGCACCGTCACCTCGCTGGCGCCGCTGCCGATCCCGGCCACCTGCAGCCAACCGGCGTAGCTGCCCTGCTCCCGGGTCCCCCACTCCAGCCGCATCTGGTCGGGCTCGGATCGCAGCAGCGCGGGCATGTCCTCGCCGGAGATGTCCTCGTGCACGGTCACGGCGGGCGGGTCCTCGGCGTCCACGTGCAGGGCGTCCGGGAGCCACGCGTCGAGCTGGCCTAGGTTGGCCGCCTGGTCGAAGACCTGCTCGGGCTGTGCGGGCATCGTGCGGGACCGTTCGTACTCGCCCATGGTGCTACCGCCCCTCCACTCGGAAGTCGTACCCCCACCGCGTGCCCCTTCCGGCGCGAGCGAAAAGCCCCACCGGCCGGCCCCACGGAACGAGCCGCGTGCGCCGCCAACTTGTCTGGTCAAGTTTGGTCGTGGTTCTTCCGCTCGACAGCGGCGTCCCGTACTCATGTCCCGTTCGTTGCGCACAGCCAGGCCGTGCGGACAGCACTCCTCACGGCATCCTCACCCACACGACGAGGTACCACGTATGAGACTGCGCTCCAGATCCCTCGGCGGGCTCCTGGCCCTCCTCGGTGCACTGATCGTCGCCGCTCCCGCCCCCGCACGGGCGGCCGGGAGCAGCGGCAACCTGATCGTCAACGGCGATGCGGAGAGCGGCGGTTACTGCACCCAGGACTGGGCTGCGGCCACCACGGTCCCGGGCTGGACCACCCAGGCCGGCGGACCGGACGTCATGTGTCACAGCGTCGCCTCGTTCGGGCTGCCGAGCGACGGCGGGACACCGGGCAGGGCGTTCTTCGGGCCGGGCAACTTCGGCGACGGCTCCATGAGCCAGACCGTCGACGTCTCCTCGGCCGCCGCCGCCATCGACGGCGGCGGTGTGCACTACGACCTCTCCGGCTGGCTGGGCGGCTGGACCACCTACAGCGGACACGCCGCCGTGAGCCTGCACTTCCACGACGGCAGCGGCCGTCCGGTCGGCGCCACCGCCAAGCTGCCCACCGTGTCCGCGAGCGACCGGGGCCTGGCCACCAAGTTCCTCTCGCGCAGCGCCACCGGCGCGGTCCCCGGCGGCACCCGGTCCATCCAGGTCGAGGTGCAGTTCCTGTCGACCAGCAGCGAGACCGGCTACCTCGACAACCTCTCCCTCACCCTCGACACCCCGGTCACCGCACCCGCCCCGCTGGCCCCGCCCGTCTCCAAGGTCCCCGGCTACGACCATGTCTTCATGGTCATGATGGAGAACACGGACTACTCCGAGGTCATGAACGACCCCGCGGACACGCCGTACATGCACAGCCTCATGTCCCAGGGCGCCACGCTCACCGACTTCCACGGCGTCTACCACCCGAGCGACGAGAACTACCTCGCCATTGCCGGCGGCGACACCTACGCCAAGGGCGCCACCTACTTCCCCGACATCAACTCCCCCCAGCGCAACCTCGGCGACACCGTCGAAGCGGCCGGCAAGACGTGGAAAGCCTATGAGCAGGGCATGGGCACGCCCTGCAACACCAAGAACAACAACGACAGTTACTACGAGCCCGACGACGCGCCCTTCATCAACTACACCGACATCAGCGGTGACGCCCCACGCTGCGCGGCCCACCTGTTCGACACCACCCAGCTGACCACCGACCTGAAGTCCGCGGCCACCACACCGAACTTCTCCTGGATCGCCGCCGACGACTACTACGACGGTGAGGCCTCCGGCAACGGCAACGCCACCAGCCTGAGGACACAGGACGGCTGGCTGAAGCAGACCCTCGCCCCGGTCCTCGCCTCCCCGGCCTGGACCCAGCAGCGCTCCCTGTTGATCCTGACCTGGGACGAGAGCCAGAACGAGGGCTACAACCACATCGTCACCACCCTCGTCGGCTCCCAGGGCACCGTCCCGGCCGGCACCAGCAGCCCGCTGCACTACGACCACTACGGCATCGGCCGCACCATCGAGGCGGCCCTCGGCCTGCCCGGTCTCACGGCCAACGACACCTACGCGACACCGCTCAACGCCGCGTTCGCCCCGTCCAGCGCGAGCACACCGACGCTCACCGGCGACCTGAACGCGGTCTCCGACGGCGGCAACGTCACCGTGCGCTACTCGGTGCCGTCGACGGCCCAGGTGAACACCAAGAACTGGATCGGCATCTATCCGGCGGGCGTCACCCCGGGCAAACAGTCCTCGCTCACCTGGTCCTATGCCCCGAACGCCAGCGGTGCCCCGACCTTCTCGACCGGCAAACTGAACGGAGCGGGGAAGTACGACGTGTACTACCTGGCCAACGACGGCTACTCGGTCCTGGCCGGCCCGTTCTCCCTGGCCGTCGGCTGACCGCTCCGGAAAGAAACGGGCCCACGCGCATTCGCGCGGTGAAGCAGCCCACGGGGTGACCTCAACCCCTGGCCGGCCGCTCTCTGCCGTCGCCACTCGGTGAGCGCGTGGGCCCGGTGGCCGTACTCGAAGGCCTCGCCGAGCGGTCCGACCCGTGCGACGGCCGGGGCGGCCTGCCGTCCGCCGTGTGCGCGGCGAGCCCGGCCCGATGGGCGAACAGGGCGGCCTGGACGCGGTTCTCCAGACCCAGCCGGGTCAGGATGCGGTTGATCCGGCTCTTGACGGTCGCCTCGCTGAGCCCGAGGTCCGCGGCGATCCGTGCGTTGGACAGTCCCCGCGCGACCAGCACGAGGACCTGGATCTCGCGTTCGGTGAGTGCGCCGGCCTCCGGGTCCGGGGCCGGCGCGTGGGAGAGGAGAGCGGGCGGCAGTGCGGTGACCGTGTCGATCAGACGCCGGGTGACGCTCGGCGCGAGCACGGACTCGCCGTCGGCCGCGGCGCGAATGGCCTCGGCGAGCTGGTCGGGCCGGCTGTTCTTCAGCAGGAAGCCGACGGCCCCGGCGCGCAGCGCGGCATGGACGTACTCGTCCAGGTCGAAGGTGGTCAGCACCAGCACCCGCGGCACCGGCCCCGGGCCGGGCCAGTCCTGGACGATACGCCGGGTCGCCTCGACGCCGGTCGTGCCCGGCATCCGTACGTCCATCAGCACCACGTCCGGCCGCAGCGCCTCGGCCCGGGCGACGGCCTGCTCGCCGTCGGCTGCCTCGCCGACCACCGACAGCCCCTCCCGGCGGTCGATGACGAGACGCAGAGCGGTCCGCACGATCTCCTGGTCGTCCACGACGAGCACGCGTACGGTCATCCGTCCTCCTGAGCCGATCCAGGACCCCGCGCGGACAGGACGGCACGCAGGTGCCAGCCGCCGTCCGGACCGGGCCCGGCGTGCAGGGTGCCGTCGAATGCCGCCACCCGTTCCCGCATTCCGACGAGCCCGCGTCCGGCTCCGGGCACCGGCCGGTGGCCCGGGGCCGGCGCGTCGTTGTCCACCTCGATCGTCAGGCGCGCCTCGTCACCGTGTACGGCGATCCGCACGCCGACCGGACCGGCGTGCTTGACCACGTTGGTCAGCGCCTCCTGGACGATGCGGTAGGCCGAGACCTGCATCCCGGCCGGCAGCGCGTCCCCGGCGCGTGTCTCGCAGACACAGGTGACCCGGCAGCCCGCCGAGGTCGCGACGCCGATGAGCAGGTCCAGGTGGTCCAGGGACGGCTCGGGCGCGAGGCCGCGTTCACCGAAGGAGAGCAGCCCGAGCAGCCGCCGCATCTCGGTGAGCGCCGTGTCCGCGGTCCGCGCGATGAGACCGACACCGTGCGCGGCCTCGTCCGCATCGGGCGGACGCGAGGTCAGAACGTCCTCGGCGGCGCGTGCCTGGAGGGCGATCGCGCTGACGTGGTGGGCGACGACGTCGTGCAGGTCGCGGGCGATGCGGGCCCGCTCGGTGAGCACGGCCTGCCGGGCGTTGAGCTCCCGTTCGGCCGCGAGCCGCCGGTTGAGTTCGCGCAGGCGTTCCGCGGCGGAGTCGATCCGGCGCCGTCCGTGGCCCAGCAGCCAGGCCAGGGCGAAGAAGAACGCGAACGTCGTGACGCTGATCGGCTCCAGGGAGCCGGGACGGGGCGGCTGCCAGTGTCCGGTCAGGGCGTCCGTGACGGCGGCGGTGACGAGGACGGACCCGGTGAGCGGCACGCTCGCCGGCGCGGGTGCGTGCCGCGCCACGGCGTAGACGCCGATCATCAGCAGGAACGGCCCGGGGATCTTCCCGGGGATCGGACCGAGCGCCTGGAAGACGACGTACACCGCGGTCATCGAGAGGAGGGCGGTCCGCGGATGCGTCCGCCGCCACAGCAGCGGCACGGTCTGCGCGCCCCACAGCGCCACGCCCCACACCGGCGGCCGTGGGGTGCGGTCCAGCACCGTGGCCATGTCGAGCAGGGTGAGGCCGCCGCCCCACAGCGCATCCGTCAGACGCGGTCGGTCGGCGAGCCACAGCTGTGCGGCTCGGGGCAGGGCGTTCACCTGGGTGGTCATCGGTCCGTCAGGCTAGACGACGCGGACGCAGGGCCGGATCCGCCGTGGGGCGCGCATCGAAAGATGCGTCAGCGCGCCGAGGATCGGCATCCGGGCCGAGGCCCGGCGGGGGTGAGCCGCCCTAGCGTCCGGACCATGACGAACACAGCCCCACCGGCACCGCCCCGCCCGACGGACCGGACGGAAGAACCGTCCTCGCCGCCGGCTCGCGCCCACCGGCACGTCTGGTCTCTCCTGCTGCTCGGCACCGGGACGATGCTCTTCGCGGTCGGGGGCCGATGGGACATCACGGCCGCCGCCTGGATCTTCCCCGTCCTCCTCCTGCGCTTCACACGGCTGAGCCGCGCCTGGCCCGGAGCGCTGTGGATCTGGCCGGCGCACCTCGGGGCCGCCGTCTTCTGGATCCAGGAGTCGGCGATCGGCTTCAACGCCGTGGTGCTCGCCGGGGCCCTCGCCCTGTCCGCCCTGCAGACGCTGCCCTTCCTGGCCGACCGACTGCTGGCGAACCGGCTGCGACCGGCGCCGGCCGCACTGGTCTTCCCGGCCGGTGTCGCCGCCGCCGAGTTCCTGATCACCCTGCTGTCCCCGTTCGGCACGGCCTACGGCTCCCTGGCCGTCACCCAGCACGCGGACCTGCCCCTGCTCCAGGTCGTCTCGGTCACCGGCCCCTGGGGCATCGGCTTCCTCATCGGTTACGTGGCGAGCACGGTCAACCGCATCTGGGGCCACGGGGACCGCCCCTCCTGGCGCGGCGGCCTCGTCTGCATCGCCGTCCTGCTCAGTGTCCTGCTCGCCGGCGGTGCCCGGCTCGCCTTCCTCCCGCCCCAGGGCACGACCGTACGGATCGCCGGCATCAGTCCGTCCCGCGCCGTGACCGAGCGGCTGCGGGCCACGCTCGCCCGGTTGGCCGACGGCCCCGGTGGCGTCGCCGCTGCCCCCGCCTCGGCGGTACGGCCGGCGATGACCGCGGTCGAGAACGACCTGCTGGCCGCGACCCGGCGCGAGGCCGCCGCGGGCGCGAAGATCGTGATCTGGCCCGAGGAAGCCGTCAGGACCCAGGAGCCGCAAAGGTCCGCCGCCCTCGCCGCCGCCCGGGCAGAGGCCCGCCGCTCGCGCATCTACCTGGAGATCGGGGTGCGCGTCTACAGCACCACCGCACCCGCCTACGGCCGGGACGAGGCACTCCTCATCGACCCGCGTGGCACGGTGCTGTGGACCTACCAGAAGGCCCGCCCCATCCCCGGTTCGGAGCGGTTCACGCCCGGCGACGGCCAGGTGCCGGTGGTCCGCACCCCGTACGGCCGGCTCGCGAACGTCATCTGCTACGACGCCGACTTCCCGGCCCTGGTGCGTACCCGCGCCGACATCATGCTCGTACCCGCGCACGACTGGAAGGAGTACGGCGGCGCCCACACCGACAAGGCGGCCCTGGCCGCCGTCGAGGGCGGCTACTCCCTGGTCCGCCAGGACGCGGAGGGCGTCTCGGCCGCCTTCGACGACGAGGGTCACGTCCTCGCCACCACCGACTACTTCACGAGCGGCCGCCAGACCACGGTCGCCTACGTGCCCGTACGAGGCGTCACCACGGTCTACGACCGCGTCGGCGACACCTTCGCCTGGCTCTGTCTGGCCGCTCTGGCGGCGCTCACCGGCACCGCCCTCGTCCGCCCGCGCCGCCCGGTGGACCGGTGACGACGGGCCGAGCTCACGCGACGGCCCGGCGGGCCGTCTTCTCCACCAGGGAGATCCCGTCACGCATCGAGGCGCTGCCGTTCGACAGGACCGCGACGAGGCAGCGGTGCCCCTTCACGGTGACCTGACCGACGCTGTTGACGTCCCACAGGCCGGAGGTGTTGCGCTGCAGCCAGCCGTTCTTCAGCGCCCGCGGGGAGCCGGAGCCGCCGGCGGCCGAGACCCCCCAGGTCTGCTCGGGGACGACGTGGCCCATGAGGGTACGGATGTAGGCCCGGGACTCCGTGGTCAGCCCGCCGGAGCCGGCTTTCGCCGGCGTACCGTCGAACACGGCCCGGAGCAGCCGTATCTGGTCGCTCGCGGTCGTCCGCGTCAGCCCCCACCTGGCACCGGACCCGCCCGTGGTGGAGGTCAGGCCCAGGCGCTTGTTGGCGGCGGCCAGCCCGGGGGCCTGGCCGATCTGCCGCCAGAGCGCGTTGGCCGCCGTGTTGTCGCTGCGCTCGATCATCGGCTCGGCACGCCCGCGTTCATCGGCGGTGAGCCGCCGTCCCGCGTCCTGGGCCTGGAGGAGCAGCGCCGCGAGGATGTCGACCTTGACGATGCTGGCGGTGTCGTACGCAGTGTCCTTCCCGTGCACCACGGGGGTGCGGCCGGCTCCGTCCAGGTCGAGCACGGCGGCCGTGACATGCGGGGAGGCGACGGGAGCGGAGGCGGCCGCGGCCGGTGCCGGGTGCAGGGCGCCGGCCGAGAGGAGGGTTCCGACCGAGGCCAGGACGACGCCGGTCCGCGTGCGTGCGGCGGTGGGGGAGAGGCGAGACGGCATGGCCCCGAACGTAGACAAATCGCGTCCGGGGCGAAGTGGCAGCCGTCACCTTCCCGCCGGTCGCCGGCGAATTGTGAGAAGAGCCACCGACGCCGCCGACGCCACCAATGGGACGCATTGCGCCGCATGAGCCGGTCATGCGGCGGCGTGTACGCGCGGGCGGATCGCGTGTCTCGCTTATCGTCGGCCAGACACCGACATCCGGAGTGATAATGGAAAAATCGGATGAATTGGTTGATGTGGTCGACGGCGTGGCGGTCGTCCCCGTCGGCTCGCCGTCCCTGCGCCGCATCCGGCCGTGGCCGCTCGGCGCCGCCCTCGCGATCGCGGCCGGCGCCGCGACCGTGCTCCTCCTCGGCGGCGCCCAGTGGCTGAACCAGCCGGCCGTCCAGGCCTGGCGCACCGTCTGCCTGGCCATCACCGTCCAGGCCCTGCCCTTCCTCCTCCTCGGCACCGCCCTGTCCGGTGCCATCAACGCGTTCGTGCCGGCCGGCCTGTTCACCAAGGTCCTGCCGAAGAGAGCCGCCCTCGCCGTGCCGGTCGCCGGTGTCGCGGGCGCGGTGCTGCCGGGCTGCGAGTGCGCCTCCGTCCCCGTCGCCCACAGCCTGATCCGACGGGGAGTCACCCCCGCCGCCGCCTTCGCCTTCCTGCTCTCCGCGCCCGCCGTCAACCCCGTCGTACTGACCGCCACCGCCGTCGCCTTCCCGGGCAACCCCGCGATGGTCGCCGCGCGGCTGTTCGCCTCCCTCGCCGCCTCGGCCGTGATGGGCTGGCTGTGGCTCTGGCTGGGCAAGGAGGAGTGGCTGCGGCCGGTCCTGCGGCACCGGCACACCGGCCACGAGCACGGACGCAGTCGCTGGAACGAGTTCCGGCTCGGCTTCCAGCACGACTTCCTGCACGCCGGCGGCTTCCTCGTGCTCGGGGCCATGGCCGCCGCCACCTTCAACGTCGCCGTGCCGCGTTCCGTCCTCGACGCCTTCTCCGGCTCACCCTGGCTCTCGGTGCTCTTCCTGGCCGGACTCGCCGTGCTGCTGGCGGTCTGCTCGGAGGCCGACGCGTTCGTCGCCGCCTCCCTCACCGGGTTCTCGCCGACCGCGCGGCTCACGTTCATGGTGGTCGGGCCCATGGTCGACCTGAAGCTGATCGCCCTTCAGGCCGGCACCTTCGGGCGGGCCTTCGCCTGGCGTTTCTCCACGGCCACCACCGTCGTGGCGGTCGCCGCGAGCGTCCTGATCGGAGGCGCACTGCTGTGAAACGCCCCGTCCAGACCCTGCTCCTGACGCTGACCGGCACCGGCCTGCTGCACACCGCCCTCTTCACCGACATCTACCTGCGCTACGTCAAGGCCGGTCTGCGCCCGCTGCTGATCGTCTCCGGCGCCGTCCTCCTGCTGCTCGGCCTGGCCGCGGCAGCCGTACGGGACCAACCGCGGCACACCGGCCACGACGGCCACGAGCACGGCCACGACCACGCCGGCACCCCGCGCATCGCCTGGCTGCTGTTCCTCCCGGCGATCAGCTTGCTGTGCTACGCGCCGCCCGCCCTGGGCGCGTACACCGCGGCACGCTCGAACAGCAAGCCCGTGGCGGTGCAGAAGGGGTTCGCCGCGCTGCCCGCCACCTCACCGCTGCCCCTGACCCTCACCGACTTCACCAAACGCGTCCAACAAGACCGCAGCCGTGCCATCGGGAGCCGGATCGTCCGGCTGACGGGCTTCGTCACCCCCGCCGAGGACGACGACGGCTTCTACCTGACCCGCATCATCTTCACGTGCTGCGCGGCGGACTCCCAGACCGTCAAGGTCCGCGTGTACGGCACCGAGGCGCCGCCCGCGAACACCTGGCTCGCGGTGACCGGCACCTGGCACCCCCACGGCAGTCTCGGCACGAGGACCGCGCAGGCGGCCCTCGACGCCAAGGCCACCCGCCCCATCGCCCAGCCGGTGAACGCCTACACCGACGATCTGCCGCTCACGCCGTCCTAGCCGCCGCACGGGCACGAACCCGGCGGCCGGGACGCCGGACGGTGTTCAGCGTCCACAGTCCCGTACCGAGAGGCCGTGGCCGCCGTGTCGGTGAGCAGTACGCCCGTGATCAGGCAGGGGTTGATGCGCACGGCGTGGTCCATGCCCTCCTGCGGTGACCAGGGGGCGAGCCGCGTGCGGATCCGGGCCAGGTCCGCCGGGTCCGTGACCAGCCGGGCGTAGCCGGTGACCACCACGCTCCAGCCCAGGTGCGTGTCCGGGTCGAGCGCGTCGGCCTCGTAGGCGACCACCACGCCCTCGCCGCCGCCCTGCCGCGGTTGCGCAGTCAGCTCCGCACCCTCGTGGGTGCGGATGACGATGTCGCCGTCGTCCAGGACGTGACTGACCGGACGGACGGTGGGCAGCGCCTGCCGGGTGAAGACGATCCTCCCCAGGGAGACACTGCCCAGCAGCCGCAGCGCCTCGACCGGGTCGAGGTCGACGCGTCGGTGCGCGCGGGCGTCGTTACGGGTCATGGCCGGCTTCTTCTGGGTGCGTGACTGTCTCCTCGCCTGCTCCGGCCCCGGTGCGCGCGGCATGGCGCAGTGAGACGGAGCGGCACCGCGGGGGACGGAGCGGCACCGCGGGGGACGATGCCGCTCCTGAACCAACCCTCCGCCGGCCTCCTGCCGTGCGCACAGTGCCCTTCGGTCCTCGGCAGCAGGGCCGGACGTCCCGACTCCGCGGGCCGGCGTGAGGTCGTTGTGCCCCTCTTCATGCCCTCTTCGGCGCTCGCACCGCCGACAGCCGGTTTGAGGTGCACGATGGTGTCGTGGCACCCCGCGGAGTGTGCGGCGAAGCCGCCGGTGCGCGAGAGGAGGCGGTGACGATGAACCGGACACCTCCCACGACGGTCGCCCGGGTACGGCTGTGGCGCTGGCGGCGCAATCCGCTCAGGCGGCACAGCGACGTGGTCGAGGCCTGGATCGTCCTCGTGACCTGGGTGCTCGCCGTCCTCGGCGGGGCCGTCGCCGGTCTGGCGGCGGTGCAGACCGCCGACTCCGCGTTCTCCGCCCGGCAGGCCCAGGTGCACGCCGTGTCCGCCGTGCTCATCGACGGCGCGGCGAGGACCCCGACTTCCGCGAGCGGCTACGACGACGGGCGGGTATGGGCCGCCGTGCGCTGGACGGACGACCACGGCAGGGTGCACACCGACCAGGCGAAGGTCCGGCCCGGCGCCCCCGCCGGATCCCAGGTGACCGTGTGGACCAACCGGTCGGGCCACGTGGTCTCCGCGCCCGTCACCGGCGCCGCGGCGGACCTGCAGACAGCCCTCACCGGCGCCCTCGTCGCCCCGTCGGCCGGTGCGGCGGTCTGGGCCGCGGGATGGCTGGTCCGCAGCCGGCTGATCCGGCGGCGCATGGCCGAGTGGGACGAGGAGTGGAAGCAGATCGGGCCGCGGTGGGGGAACCTCAGCGGCGGACGAGGCTGAGCGGCCGACCACCGGGCCGCGGGAGCTTCGCCGGCCGGTTCTCCATGTCCCCTGGGCTGTTCGGGAAGGCGGTACGACAGGGCGGGAAGGGCCACCCGCTTCTCGCGGATCCGGATTGCGCGGTGCACGGCTCCCAGCCGCTTCCCCGCGTCTGTTCTCGGTCCTTCCCGCCACTACCAGCACACCACGGATTCCGCCGCCCCACCAGGCCCGGCAGCCACCGTCCGGCGACTTTGAGCCCGGCAAGCCCCGCCCCGTGGGCGGCCGGCGAAGCGCACCTACGCTCGCTCACACCTGGTCCTGGACCGCTCACACCTTGTCCAGGACGACGAGGAGCACCAGCAGTACGGTGGCGCCGGCGGTCGTACCGTGGGCGACGACGGCCGTGAGCGGGAAGTGCCGCTCGGCCGTGGCGGCCCCGCGGGAGTGCCGTCCGGAACTGGGCAGCCAGCGCAGCAGCATCATGAAGCCGAACGCGGCCACGATCAGCACGACCGCGCAGGCGGCCCAGGCCGAACCCCGCACCCCTCGCACCACGTAGGCGGTCCAGGCGGCGAGTCCGGCCACGGCGAGGCCCACATGGCCGAGCACGAGCCACAACGGCAGCCGTGTCACACCGGGCGTGCGCTGCCGCAGTCCACCGTGCCGGACCCACACCGTGGCGAGGTACCCGCCGAGACCGGCGGTCAGCAGCCACGCGCACAGAACGAAGACACCCATACGGTCCGTTCCCCCTGTCCTGGTACGGCCGGGCCCTGTGACGGCGTCAGGGCTACGTGGCCCAGCACACCGCACAGAGCGGGAGGAGTCCGGACATCCATCCGTTGATTCACCCGTAGGGATGAAAAGTGCCGCTTCTGCAGTGCTGTGGCACCCGAACCGGATCAGTCGCGGGAGTTTCCGAAGGGGATGCGGTAGCCGATGAGCAGCGCAAGGGAGCCGCCGATCGCCGCACCCCAGGAGACGCCTGTGCGATGCGTCGGGCACTGCCACGAAGACCGATCGCCGGCGCCCGCCCCCGGAATCCGGACGCCTACACTGGGTGGGCGCGTGTGCGTCGACTGTGACGAGGGCGGGACGGGAGAGAACCGTGACGGAGAACGCCGCTGGCTTCCAGGACCCGCCCGCCGAGGTGCTGGCGGAGGCCGCCGCGGCGTTCGGCCTGCTCGCCTCGCCCGCCAGGCTGCACCTGATGTGGGCCCTGTCGCAGGGGGAGAGCGATGTCACCCATCTCGCGGACCGGGTGGGCGGCGCGCTGCCCGCGGTCAGCCAGCACCTGGCGAAGCTGAAGCTCGGTGGCCTCGTCCGCTCCCGCCGCGAGGGCCGACGGAAGGTCTACTACATCGACGACCCCGACGTCGTCACCCTGGTCCGCGTGATGGTCGGACAGCTGACCGCCCGCTCCCGGCACGCCTGGCTCCCCGCCCAGGGCCTGCGCAGAATCGGTGGCTGACGGCGCCGGCCGTTCTCACTCACATCGGGGTCCTTTCTTATACAAGGCGCGTAGACTCCCGCTCCCGTACCCTCCCGGGTCCGCATCCCGCTCCATGAGATGCCTCACCTGTGCAATCTTGTGTGGAGCTGCACTGCTCGGGCCACGGGTTTGTTAGATTGCGCAACCACGCAAGCAAGGCGGAGCCGCGTGTTCCGCCCGCCCGTACCTCGCCGTGCGGGTCTGGCCGTACGCCGCACGGCCCGGCCTGACGGCCCGACCGTTCAGGGGAGTGGGAGATGAGCGACCCGTGGGACGGGCCCGCCGGCCAGGCCACCCGCAGCCGTAGCGCGAGGGTGCCCGGACAGCGAGCGGCCGAGCCCGACGGGCCGCGTCCGCCGGGCGGACGGGCCGCGGCCCGGGCGGCTGCCCGCTCGCACGGCGGCAGCCGGGGGCGCAGGGCCCGTCAGGCGGGCCGGGGCAGGCGGGTGCTGAAGATACTCGCGATAGGCCTGTCGACCCTCATCGTGGTCACGGCCGGTGCGGGCTGGTGGTTCTACGAGCACCTGAACGGCAACCTCCACAGCGTCGCGCTCGACGGCAAGGGCGGCACCGAGAAGGCGGACGCCTTCGGCCGCATCCCGATCAACATCCTGGTGATGGGGTCGGACGGCCGTACCAGCGCGGCCGACTGCAAGCTCGGCGGCGGCTGCTCGAAGACCGGGGTGCAGACCGGGAGCAACGCGGACGTGCAGATGGTGGTGCATGTCTCCGCCGACCGCTCCAACGCCACGGTCATGAGCATCCCCCGCGACACCATGGCCAAGGTCCCGGCCTGCAAGGACAGCGAGAGCGGCCAGTCCACGAACGGCTACTACGGGCAGATCAACAGCGCCCTGCAGTACGGCCCCGCCTGTCAGGTGGCCACCGTCCACCAGCTCACCGGCATCCCGATCGACCACTTCGTCAAGCTGGACTTCTCCGGCGTGGTGAAGATGTCCGACGCCGTCGGCGGTGTCTCCGTCTGTGTCAGCGACAAGGTCTACGACACCTACTCGCACCTGAAGCTGTCCAAGGGCACCCACACCCTGAAGGGCGTCGCGGCGCTGGAGTTCGTCCGCTCCCGGCACGGCTTCGGCGACGGCAGCGACCTCGGCCGTACGATCTCGCAGCACATCTTCCTCAGCGCGATGATCCGCAAGTTCAAGAGCGCCGGCACGCTCACCGATCCGACGGCGGTGTACGACCTGGCGGACGCGGCGACGAAGGCGCTGACCGTGGACGACGGCCTGGGCAGCGTGAAGAAGCTGATCTCACTCGCGTCGGACGTGAACAAGGTGCCGACGAACCGGATGACCTTCACGACGATGCAGACGGCCCCCGACCCGAACAACAAGGACCGCGTCGTCGTGGGCCCCGGCGCCAGGACGCTGTTCTCCACCATCGCCGACGACCAGTCGCTGACCACCGGTTCGGGCAAGAAGTCCGCGGCGGCCCAGGCGACGACCAAGCCCACCGCCCCTGCCGTACCGGCGTCGCGGATCGCCGTCACCGTCGAGAACGGCACCTCGGTGACCGGCCGTGCCTCGGACATCGCGACCACGCTGACCGACCAGGGCTTCAGCCCCGAGACGTCCACGGCGAACGCGCCGAGCCCCGCCACGACCACGACCCTGACCTACGGCACCGGTCAGAAGGGCGAGGCACAGACGGCCGCCAAGGCGCTGGGCCTGTCCTCCTCGCACCTGAAGCAGGGCACCGGCACGGGCCTGACCCTGGTGATCGGCAGCGACTGGCCCAGCGGCAGCAGTTACCCGGGCGGCAGCTCCTCGCCGGCGCCCGCGGACACCCACGCCGCCGTTTCCAACGCCCACGCCTCCACGGCTGACCAGGCCAAGACCTGCGCCAAGGTCAGCCCCTACAAGACCGTCGAGCTCAACGGGGTCTCCATGACACCGTCCCAGGCCTACGAGGCGGCGCGCGGAAAGCCCGACTCGGACGCCTGACCGCCGGTGAGGACCTGCGCGCGGCGGAGGTCTCCCACCGGTTCAGGGACTGGCGACGTCGAAGCCGTACCGCAGCGGCTCGCTGGTGACGGCGTAGTCGCGGCGGTACAGGTACACCGCGTCCGCGCGTATGCCGCCGGGGGGTGCGGCCTCGACCGGGCAGGGGTACGTCACCTGGATCACGCGCGGCCGGTCGGAGACCTTCATCCGCAGCCCGTCCGCCGGCCCTCCGTCGAGCACGGCGGTCTCCCAACCCGTCACTTCGGTAGTCTCCACGACGGAAATTTTACGGGTTGCGCAAGTTTTGAGCCGGTGAGGCGGATCACTGGGACGGCTGCCGGGCTACGCGGGCCGCTGGGAGGCCGCCGCCTCGGGGCGCAGGTCGGACAGGGTGAGGGGGTGGGCCGGGGGATCGGCGAGTGCGATGCGGGAGGCCGCCTGCAGGTCGGGGCCGACGTGGAGCAGTTCGCCGGGCGCCATGAGCTGCCAGTACGGGCTCTCGTCCAGGCGCTCGCTGGCCACGACGACGGACGGACGATCTCCCAGATGCGCCGAACGCACCCGCAGGTGACCGCCCCGGCCGCTGTGGTCCAGATGCCGTGAGCCCTGGTGACCGCCCGCCGGGCGCCGCAGGACGTACAGCTCGTGGGTGGCGGGATAGCGCAGCGCCCACAGCTCCCGGGCGGTGACGAGGACGACGTTGAGCGCGAACAGCGGCAGGTTCCGGGCCACCCAGCGTGCGGCCGACTCCAGACCGGCGGACACGTTCCCGCGGTGCTTCGCGGTCTCCCGCGTGACCAGGGCGAAGAAGCGCTCGGAGTCGGTGTCGCCGTGCACCAGCGCCCGGTCCTCGCCCAGGTGGCGGTCGAGTTCGTCCAGCCCCTCGATCACACCGTTGTGGGCGAACAGCCGCCCCCGCTGCTCGAAGGGATGTGTGTTGCGTACGTCCAGCCCGCCGGTCGAGGCGAACCGGATGTGCGCGAGGAAGGTCGCCGACTCGACTTCCCGTGCCTCCCTGGCGAAGACTCGGTCCTCATAGGCCGCGATCGGTGCCTTGTGCACCTCGGGCGTGCCGTCCGCGTCGAAGAAGCCGAGACCGGTGCCGTCGGGTTCGCGGTGACTCTGCGCGCTGAGACTGTCGGGGGCGTCCAGCAGCCAGAACGTGGCGTGCGTGCGGAGCGGGGAACTGATCAGTCCGAACAGTCGGCACACGGCATCCTCCTCGTCGCCCGTCCTCCGCCGGGACCCGCCGCGCGGCG
Organism: Streptomyces sp. NPDC053069; assembly: GCF_044546895.1. Lineage (NCBI taxonomy): Bacteria > Bacillati > Actinomycetota > Actinomycetes > Kitasatosporales > Streptomycetaceae > Streptomyces > Streptomyces sp. NPDC053069. Next base: position 148,106 of record NZ_JBITZN010000005.1, read on the forward strand.
CCCGGACGCCCATGGTCCCGCGCGGGGGGCGTCCCCGCACCCGGCGCACCGGCCGGTGCTCGGTCCCGCCCCCGCCCGCCGGGGGGCTGCAGACTCCCACAGAGATCCGGGAGGCTCCTCAACCAGCCGCGCGCAGCACCGAGTCGAGTGCCCTGCCGACCGTCGGGTGAGCGAACGCGAAGCCCGCTGTGGGGCAGTGACAGGAGCCACATGTGGCGCCGGGAACTTGCCTCCCTTCCGGCCCGACCTCTGAATCGTCGCGGCGCCGTCCGGTCGCCGCTCAACAGCAGGACGAGGAGAGGCAGTTGAGGGACGAGCCCCGGCGATCCGGCTCGGGCGCGGAAGGGGTGTGGCGCGAGGCCGTACCACCTCCCGCCCCGTGCGGTTTCCTCGTGCTGCCGGCGCTGATGTTCATCCCCGGCGACGACCGACCTGACCGTCGGCCGAACGACCTGCGCGGCCTGCGTCAAGCGCGTCGAGAAGCCACCGAGGCCCTCGTCGAGCCTCGTCACCCTCCCCCCCGCCATGACCGGCCCGCTCACCCCGATGTCCGCCGCGGCGGCCACGTCGGCCGGCTCCCTGCTGGTCGTCGGCCACAGCCCGCGCCTGCGCGCCTGGCAGCCGTCGCCCGCCCGAAGGACCCCCCGATGACCACCAGCACGACCGGCGACGTGGCCGGCACGACCGACGACACGGCCGGCACCTCTTGGCGTCCCAGTCGCCGCCGGCTGACCGACGCGCTGCTCGCCGCACTGGCGCCCGTGGTCGCCTTCAGTACCGCGCTGGCCGGACTGACCACCTGGGTGACGGCCGGCCAGGCGGGCCGGCCGGCCCGGATCGCCGTCTCGTCGGGACGCGTCCTGCTGCCCTACGGCGGAACCACCGAGACGGCCGCCTTCTTCGTCATCACCAACAGCGGTGGTGCGGACGACCGGCTGCTCGCGGTGACGTCCCCCGGCACCGGTGGGGAGGCCGGACTCAGCCGGCACCGGATGAGCGGCCCCGGGACCGCCTACCGGGACGTGGTGGACTCCGTGCCCGTTCCCGCGGGCGGCACGGTATCCATGGCGCCGCGCGGGCTCGACGTGACGCTGCGGGCGCGCCCCGGATGGCGCACGGGCGACCTCGTGCCGTTCACGCTGCACTTCGCCCGCAGCGGCCCGGTCAGGACGCTCGCGGTGGTGGTCCGCCCGGGCGACGGCATCCTCTGACGACCCCGCAGGTGACGACCCGGCAGAGCCCCATTCCTGGGGGTCGTGTGCGACGGCTTGCTGGTTCCCGCACCGAGTCATGACGTGTGTCACCTCCGGTGCGGTGAGTGTGACGGCGGGGCAGCATCCGTACCTCTGCATGACGACGAAAGCCGGGATGCGAGGATGGGTCGACATGACAGCAGGGTGGTGTTCGCGCACAGTACGGGCCGCGGTGTTCGCGGCCGTCTGTGTCGTGCTCGCCGCCCTCGGCCACGTCCTCATGTCCGGCCGGGACGTTCCCCCCTGGGCGCTGGCCGCGGGACTCGCCGGCACCGGTGTCGTGGGCTGGTGCCTGACGGGCCGTGAGCGCGGGCCGTGGCTGATCGTCCCGCTCGTGGTCGCCGCCCAGACGGCACTGCACTCGGCCTTCTCCCTCGCCCAGTCGGCAGCCGGGACTTCTCCCTCCACGGCGCCCCGACACGCGGGCATGGCCATGGGCACCGGCATGGACATGGGGTCCGTGCCGATGGACTCCATGGACATGGGTCACATGGGGCACATGCCCATGGGAACCATGCCGCACATGGGGCACTCCATGGACGGCGGCACCTCGTCGTTCGGGATGCCTGCCGCCCACCTGCTGGCCGCGCTCCTCACCGGGCTCTGGCTGGCGTACGGCGAGAAGGCCGCGTTCCGCATCCTGCGGGCCGTGGCCGGACGGCTGGCCGCGCCACTGAGGCTGCTGCTGGCCCTGCCCGTCACCGGCGACCGCCCGGACCGGCGTCCGCGCCGGCCCCGTTCCGACCGGGCACCCAGCCTCGATCTCCTCATCCACGCGATCACCTCGCGCGGGCCTCCCGTGGGGACCGCTGTCGTCTGAAGACAGCCGGTATCCCGGGGCCGCCCCTGTGCGCCTCGGGCCACGGTCGTACGTCCGTGCGCATGTCGTAGCACGCCCGTGCCGTAGCACTTCCGTGTCGTAGCACTCCGCCGTGCCGTGACGATCCGGCCGCAGCCTCCTGCTGTGGTGCCGCGCACCGTAGGACCGTCTCCTCACTCACCGGACCCTCCGCGCTCACCCGCGCCCCGGTCCGGTCACAGTTGACCCGAGAAGGACACCAGGTGATCACTCCTGTCCTGCCCGCATCGCGGACCGCGTGCGACCCGGCGGTATCTGCCGACGAGTCGATAACCGCCTGGGCGCTGGCCGCCCGTGGCGGCGACGCGGACGCGGTCGAGCACTTCGTCCGTGCCCTGCACCGTGACGTCCAGCGCTACGTCGCCCACCTCTGCACCGATCCCCAGGCCGTCGACGACCTCGCTCAGGACACCTTCCTGCGCGCGATCAGCAGCCTGCACCGCTTCGAGGGCCGCTCCTCGGCACGCGCCTGGCTGCTGTCCATCGCACGCCGCGCGGTGATCGACAGCTACCGGTACGCCGCCGCGCGGCCCAGGCTGTCGGACGTGGCGGACTGGCAACTGGCGGTCGAGTCGGCCCAGCCGCGCGACCTGCCCGGATTCGACGACGGCATCGCCCTGCTGGACCTGCTGGCCTGTCTGCCGGACGAGCGCCGGGAGGCGTTCGTCCTCACCCAGCTGCTCGGCCTGCCCTACGCGGAAGCCGCCGAGCTCAGCGACTGTCCCATCGGCACGGTCCGCTCCCGAGTGGCCCGCGCCCGGGCCACGTTGACGGCCCTGCTCGAAGCGGCGGAGCGGCCCGCCACCACGCTGGTGGCCTGAGCCGTCCGGAGGGCGGCGCCGCATCCACACGGCCGGCGCCGCCCTCCCCCACTCGGCCGCCCTGCACCGAGAGGACGGACTTGGACGCTGATGCCGCGTACCAGGGCCGCACAGCTGGGCCGCCCGGTGACGGTCGACGGCAGACCGGGCCACTTCCGGCAGACGTGAGCGGGACGACACGATGAGACCATGAGAGCGGGAGACCGAGGTCCGGACCCGGAGCGGCCCGTGATGGGGCCCTGGCGGTTCGTGGTGTGGTTCGGCACGGTCAGTCTGCTCGCGGACTTCGTCTACGAGGGCGCCCGTTCGGTCACCGGCCCCTTGCTGGCCTCGCTGGGCGCGTCCGCCCTGGTGGTCGGCGTGGTGACGGGCGCGGGGGAGGCCGCCGCGCTGGGTCTGCGGCTGGTCTCGGGCCCGCTCGCCGACCGCACCGGCCGCTTCTGGGGGCTGGCGATCGCCGGGTACGCGCTGACCGTCGCGTCCGTTCCGCTTCTCGGTGTCGTCGGTGTCCTGTGGGCGGCCTGTGCCCTGGTGACCGCGGAGCGCGTCGGCAAGGCGGTGCGGTCTCCGGCCAAGGACACCCTGCTGTCGCACGCGACGGCGGCGACAGGGCGGGGCCGTGGCTTCGCCGTGCACGAGGCCATGGACCAGATCGGCGCACTGGTCGGCCCCCTGCTCGTGGCCGGCATGCTCGCCCTGACCGGCGGCGACTACGGGCCGGCGCTCGGCGTGCTGGCACTGCCCGGTGTCGCGGTTCTGGTGCTGCTGCTGTGGCTCAGGGCCCGGGTGCCGGACCCGGAGGCGTACGAGCGTGGGACGACCGTCGGTGCGACGCCGCCGGAGCAGTCTCAAGGCGGGCGGCTGCCAGGGGCGTTCTGGACCTACGCCGCGTTCACGGCGGCCACCACGACCGGCTTCGCCACCTTCGGTCTCCTCTCCTACCACCTGGTCGAGCACCGTCTGATGGCCGCCGTGTGGGTGCCGGTGCTGTACGCGGCGGCGATGCTCGTGGACGCCGTGGCAGCACTGGCCACGGGGTGGCTGTACGACCGGTTCGGCCCGCGCGTCCTGGTCGGCCTGCCCGTGCTCACGGCCGGCGTGGCGCTGCTGGCGTTCACGGACACCGTCGCCGTCGCGGTGGCCGGGGCGTTGGTCTGGGGCGCCGCCCTGGGCATCCAGGAGTCCACCCTGCGCGCCACCGTGGCGGACCTGGTGCCGAGCGGACGGCGCGCGACCGCGTACGGCCTCTTCGCCGGCGTGGTCGGCGCGGCGAGCCTGGCGGGCGGCGCGCTGACCGGCGGCCTGTACGGCTACTCGATTCCCCTGCTGATCACGGTCGTGTCCGCGATCCAGGTGGTCGCGCTGGCGCTGCTGGCAGCCACCCGGGCGACCCGGAGCCCACTCCGTGGTCCGTGACCGAAGCCCACTGCGTCATCCGTGACCGGGGTCGGATCCGATGCGGGTGACCGGGACAGAGCCGCCGCGCGAAGGCCGTCGCCCGTGAGGGGTCAGTTCCGCCGTGCGGACGCCGCCGCCCCTGCCCGCCTGTGCCCGGCCCGGGACGACCTCGCCCGTCGTACGAGGTCCTCGGCGGCCGGCCGCCATTGGCGATACGCGAAGTCGAACCCGGCCTCCCGCAGTCGGCCCGGGACCACCCTGCGGCTCTTGAACAGCAACTCCGTGTCCGTGCGCAGTGCGAGCGCCCCCAGCTCCGCCATCCACCGTGTGGCCGGCAACCCCACGGGGACGCCCCACGCCGCGCGCAGCGCCCGCATGAACTCCCGGTGCGGCAGTGGGCCGGGGGAGGCGAGGTTCACCGGTCCGTCGATGTCGTCCCGCTCGATCAGGAACTCCACCGCGCGTACGAAGTCCTCGTCGTGGATCCAGGAGACGTACTGTGCCCCACCGGCGACCGGTCCGCCCAGCCCCCACCGGGTGAGTCCCAGCAGCACATCGAAGACGCCACCCCGGTCGGGGCTCATCACCATCGCCGCGCGCAGCGCCACCTTTCGTGTCGCCGGTGTCGGTGCCTCGGACTGCGCGCGCTCCCAGTTCCGGGCGATGTCGACGCTGTACGCCCAGTATTCCGGGACTCCGGCCTCCGAGCCGCCGATCACCCCTGTCGCCTCGTCGTTCGCCGCGTCGAAGCGATGGGCGTAGACCGTCGCCGTACTCATCTGCAGCCACACCCGCGGTGGCCGCGCGGCGGCGGCGATCGCCTCCCCGACCACCCGCGCCGAGTCCACCCGTGAATCCATCATGGCCCGCAGGTTCTCGGCGGTGTAGCGGCAGGAGACGCTGCGCCCGGCCAGGTTGATCACGACATCGCTGCCGTCGACCACCTCGGCCCAGCGACCGAGCGTGACCCCGTCCCATGCGACCTGTCGTTCCCGCGTCGGTCGCCGGGTCAACACGGTGACCTCGTGCCCGGCTGCCGTCAGTGCCCGGTCGAGAATCGTGCCCACCTGTCCGGTTCCCCCGGGCAGAACCACCTTCATCGAGCCTCCTCGGTTCGCTGCGCCCAGCGTAGCCGCATATTTGAACGCGTTCAAAAATCCTGGGTTCCAGCCCTTTCGAGGCTCATGTCAGGCGCATGTGCCAAGTCCACGACAACTGACCCGCTGCACCTCGGCGTTGACATGTGCTGCGGTAAGGTACGACCTGTTTGGTTTAATTTTCAGCTTGAGGAGGGTCCATGGCTCAGCAGGAGCGAGCTGTCCGGACCCGACGTGCTGTTCTCGAAGCCGCCGCAGCGGTCTTCGCCGAGCGCGGATACGCGGCGGCGACCATCGCCGAGATCCTCAACCGCGCCGGTGTGACCAAGGGCGCCCTGTACTTCCACTTCGACTCCAAGGCGGCCCTCGCCCAGGGCGTGCTGCAGGAGCAGATCACCACCGAGTACCACGTCACCCGGGAACTGAAGTTGCAGGAGTGGGTCGACACGGGCATGACCCTGGCCCAGCGGCTGCCCCAGGAACCCATGCTGCTCGCGGGCGTCCGGCTCTCGGCGGACCTCCAGGGCCGCGATGTCTTCGGCAGTGCCTGGCCGGCCTGGGCCGAGCTGACCGGGGCCGTGCTGGCCGAGGCCAAGGAGCGCGGCGAGGTGCTTCCGCACGTGGTGCCCGAGCAGACCGCCGAGGTGTTCCTCGGCGCGTGGATCGGCGTGCAGTTCGTCTCCCAGGCGGTCGCGGGCTGGGCCGACCTCGATCACCGCATGTCGGCCCTCTTCGACCATCTGCTCCCCGCGATCGCCGCGCCGGCCGTCCTCGTCCGCCTCGACACCGCACCGGACCGGGGTGCCCGGGTGATCGCGGAGGCGCGGCAGAAGTCGGCAACGCCTCTGGCCGCCGCCAACAGCTGAGTCCCTCACCGCGTGGCCCTCGACATGACGGGCCTGACCAAACCGCTGAGTCGGTTTCTCGACGGAATGGATCCCCTCCCGATGAACGACGACTGGGAGCGGGACGAGACCCTCTTCGAGGGTGCGGCTGCCTCCTGCGAACTTTGCCGAAGCCACGAGCCGTGGCCAGGACCGTACGCGGCATGCTGCGCCCCGGCGCGGCGCTGGTACACCTGTCGGACGCGAGGACGGAGACCCGTACGGTCGAGGGGCTGCCGTACCCCGCTGTGCCGTACCGGGACATCGATGAACTGGTCGGGCGATACCTGGGGCCGGTCCACCGCGCCGGCCGAGGGCTGCTGCCGCCGGCTTCCTGCGCCGCCTGCTCGTCCAGGCCTCACCAGCGGGCCCGTTCTCCGAACGGGCCACCAGCACCGAGGTGTTCATCTGGCGCGAACCCGCGACCCGAAGGGCGGTAGGTTGAGCGGGTGATGTCATCGCCGGTGATCCTGTTGCTGTCCGGGAGTCTGCGGAAGGGCTCCACCAGTGAGGCCGTGCTGCGTACCGCACAGACCGTGGCGCCGTCCGTGGGCGTCGACACGGTCAGCTACGAGGACCTGGCCCGGCTTCCGCATTTCAACCCCGACGACGACACCGACCCGTTGCCGGCTCCGGTCGCCGCGCTGCGTGCGGCGCTCGACCGTGCGGACGGAGTCCTGATCTGCACCCCCGAGTACGCGGGCACTCTGCCGGGGTCGTTCAAGAATCTGCTCGACTGGACCGTGGGCGGCACGGAGATCTGCGACAAGCCGGCGGCATGGATCAACGCGGCCGCCCCGGGCCGTGGCCAGGGCGCGGAGGCCACGCTGCGAAGGGTGCTGGGCTACACGGGCGCGAAGGTGGTGGAGCCGGCCTGTGTGCGGATTCCGGTCGGCCGGGACGCGCTCGACGAGGACGGACTCATCGCCGATCCGGCGGTACGCCGCCAACTCGGCGAGGTGATCCGCCTGTTGGCGAAGGGCTGACCGTCGGTACCGCCGCGCCGAGCGCGAGCGCCGGGCGGGTGGGGCTGCGCGCCCCGGGCCGGTGCCGCCACCTCGGCCGCGGTCAGCGTCCTGCCGCAGACCCGGAAGTCGTCGACCGATGCCTTCGGGTACGGGTCCCGGTAGCCAGACGGCGCCAATGCCACGCGGGAGGCGGGAGCGCCGGGGAAACCGACTCACGGCGACGGACCGCCGAGCACCGCAGCCGACTGTTCAGGAAGGCAGCAGCCGCAGGGCGTACAGCGCGGCACCCAGGTCGGCGAGGGCGATCGGGTCGGACAGCGAGCGACCGGTCAACTCCTCGATGCGCCGCAGCCGGTAGCGCACGGTGTTCGGGTGGACGAAGAGCCGCTCGGCGGCCTCGGCGGCCACCCCTCCCGCACCGAACCAGTGCCCCAGCGTCCGCAGCAGCCGTGTCCGCTCCGCCTCCGGCAGGTCGAGGAGCGGACCCAGGGCGACCTCCGTCAGCCGGCTGGCCTCAGCGGGCGCCGCGGCCATCAGCATCGCCAGCGGGCTGTCGTCGAACCGGGCGACCCCCGGCCCGTCGGCGGGCAGTCCGGCCAGTGCCAGCCGGGCGAAACGCAATGCCTGCGGAGTGTCCCGCAACGAGTCGAACCGGGGACTGACGCCGACCCGCGCCCGCCGTCGCCGCAGCGCCCGCAGGCTCACCTTCTCCGCGTCCCGGTGCGCGAGCGAGACCAGCCCGATCTGCTGGTCCGGCAGCAGCCGCCACACTGACGGCACCCCGGAGCGGCGCAGCGCCGCCTCGATGCCGGGCAGCGGCTCCTGGCCGGGATCCGGCACCGCCGCGGCCACGACCGTGTACGGGCCGCGCTCCGGCAGACCGAGCTGCCGGGCCGCCTCCCACGGCGTCGTACGATCCGCGAGGGCGCCCGTGAACAGCGCCTCGGCCAAAGCCGAGCGGCGCGCCTCGCGCTGCAGCGCCAGCTCCGCACTGGCCTCACGGTAGGCGGCCGCCACGGCCTCCGCGTACCGGCCGAACAGGGCCCAGATCTCCGAGGAACCGGCCACCAGTTCGGCGTCCGTCACCTCCGGGTGCCGCCGCGCCTCGTCGACCATCTCCGACCAGAGCAGCTCGAATCCGACCCGGTAGGCGTGCAGCGTGTCCGCGAGCGGCACACCCTGTTCGGCACGCAGCCGGCCGGTCTGCTGCGCGGCCCCCACGTCGGGTTCGGCGCCGTGGGCGAAACGGCCGAGGAGCAGATCGGCGTTGCCCGCGCAGGACTCCCTGAGCGACGCGAAGGGGATGAGCGAGTCGTCGGCGTACGACTCGACCTCCGCACGGATGCGCTCGGTCATCAGCTCGCCCAGCTCCGGAAGGCGCACGCGCAACGCGGCGACCACATTCTGCAGACCCATGTCCGCAGCGTACGGGGGTCGGTTTGTTCCCAGGAACAACTCGGCCAGGAGGGAACTGTGGGCGTCGCCATGGACCCCCGCGACCGTGCGGGCGACCATGCCGTGAGCGTTGGGGCGGGACCCCGCGTCGGGGGCGGGACCCCGACGAGCGCGGTGAGCGCATGTGTGCGAGGAGGCATCATGGCCAATCTGGCGGAATTCCTGGTGGAGACGGCGCGGCGGCTGCCCGGAAGCCCGGCGCTGCGGCTCGGGACGGCGACCACCACCTACGCCGATCTTGACCGGCTGAGCGCCCAGGCCGCCGCGCTGCTGCGCACGGAGGGCCTGCGCACCGGCGACCGGGTCGCGCTGATGCTTCCGAACGTGCCCGAGTTCGTCGTCCTGTACTACGCGGTCCTGCGCGCCGGCGGCATCGTGGTGCCGCTGAACCCGCTGCTGAAGGAGCGCGAGACCGAGTACCACCTGCGGGACTCCGGCGCCGTCCTGCTCTTCGAGTGGCACCTCGCGCCCGGTGAGGGGGCAGCCGGGGCGGACGCCGCCGGTGTACGGCGCCTGGTGGTCGAACCGGGCGCGTTCGCCACCGAACTGGCACGGCTGGAACCGCGGTACGAGGTGACCGCCGCCGCCGGCGACGACATCGCGGTACTGCTGTACACCTCGGGCACCACCGGCCGGCCCAAGGGCGCCGCGCTCACCCACGCCGGACTCCGCCACAACACCGAGGTCAATGTCGCCGAGGTCCAGCGGCTGACCTCCGACGACGTGATCGTCGGCTGCCTGCCGCTGTTCCACATCTTCGGGCAGACCTGCACCATGAACGTCGCCGTCCGCAGCGGCGCGTCCCTCACGCTCGTCCCGCGCTTCGAGCCGCAGACGGTGCTCGATGCCATCGCCCGTGACCGGGCGACCGTGTTCGAGGGCGTCCCCACCATGTACGCGGCGCTGCTCCAGCACCCGGGCGCCGCCGCGGCGGACGTGTCCAGTCTGCGCATGTGCATTTCGGGCGGCGCGTCCCTGCCGGTGGAGATCCTGCACGGGTTCGAGGGGCGCTTCGGCTGCATGGTGCTGGAAGGCTTCGGCATGTCCGAGACCAGCCCGGTCGTCTCCTTCAACCACCCCGACCGCCCGCGCAAGCCCGGCTCCATCGGCACACCCATCCGCGACGTCGAGGTCCGGCTGCTCGACGACGCCGGCCGGGACGTCGTACCGGGAGAGGTCGGTGAACTGGTCGTGCGCGGGCCCAACCTGATGAAGGAGTACTGGCACCGCCCCGAGGAGACGGTCGCTGCCATCCCCGACGGCTGGCTGCGCACCGGGGACCTGGCCCGCCAGGACGAGGACGGCTACCTGTTCATCGTCGACCGGAAGAAGGACATGATCATCCGCGGTGGCTACAACGTCTACCCGCGCGAGATCGAGGAGGTGCTGCACGAGCATCCCGCCGTCGCCCTCGCCGCGGTCCTCGGGGTGCCCGACGAGCGGCTCGGCGAGGAGGTGGCCGCCGCGGTCGTGCTGCGGCCCGGAGCCCAGGCCGGCACCGAGGAACTGCAGCGCTTCGTCCGGGACCGGGTCGCGGCCTACAAGTACCCGCGCCGGCTGTGGCTGACGGACGCCCTGCCGCTGGGCCCGAGCGGCAAGATCCTCAAGCGGGAGATCACCGCGCCGCTCTCCGCCCAAGAGGGGTGAACAACTCGTTCACAATATTCCGTTGACGTCATGTCGTGTGTGGTCGGATCCTGATGGCATGTCATCGACCAGCGACCACACCGATCCCTTCACGCCTCCGCAGCCGGAGCAGGCCCGTGCCCAACGGGTGTACGCCTCGCTGTTCCGCATCGCCGAGCGGCATGCGGCCACGGAGGAGCAACGGCGGCGGCAGACGAACCCGTCGCTCCTCGCGCCGCACGAAGCCGTCAGGCTCGTCACCTTCCTGCTCAGCGGGGCCGCGCTGCGCGAGGACGGCGAGCCGGAGGTGGACCACGCCGACATCACGGCCGCGCTCACCCTCGTCCCGCTGGTGCGCGCGGAACTGGACGAACTGGAGGCGGGACTCCTCCAGATGGCGCGGGGCCGGGGCATGACCTGGCCCGAGATCGCCTTCGGCCTCGGACTCGGCACTCCGCAGGCCGCCCGGCAGCGCTACGAACGACTGGCCGGCCGCATCGCCACCGAGGAGGAATCCGCCTGAGCGCCGTCCGTGCCGGGATGGCAGCACGAGCCCCGCCGGAAGTGACCGGCCACCTCGAGCCACGTCATGCCGCGGGGAGGCTCCTGACCTGCCGCCCCGTCCTGCGGGTGCGCGGACGTCAGGTCGCCCTGCGTGTGGGGAACCCCCTCACGTACCACGACCGGGATGTCGACCAGGGTGCCGAAGTCGGAGAAGGGGTCGCCGTCGACGACCGTCAAATCGGCGATCCTGCCCTCCTGCACGGTGCCGAGGTCGGCGTCGAGGCCGAAGAGACGGGCCGGCACGGTGGTCGCGCTGTGCAGGACCTCGGCCGGCGTGAAGCCGTGGGCGTGCAGGGCGCGCAGCGCAAGGTGCAGGGAGAGACCGACCGGGACCAGGGGAGCATCGGTACCCAGGGCGATGCGGGCGCCGTGCGTCGCCAGCTGCCGGTAGCCGGCCATCTCGGTGGTGAGGGCGCGCCGTTGCGCGTCGGTGGGCGCGGTCCGGGCGTGCCGGCGGACGACGGCGACGTCCCAGGGCGGCATGAGACGCGTCACGCGTGGATCCTCGGCCAGCCAGGGGTCGGCGGCGAGCAGGATCTGCGCGCTGAACGGCGTGATGATCAGGGCGAAGGAGCCGTCGGCGTACTGCTGCACCAGATCCTGGCCCACCCGGCCGAGCGGGGTGACGGCATGCCCGTACTCCAGGCGCTGGGTGGCCTGCAGATGGGTCGTCAGGTCCTGGCCCGCCGCCCGGCCCGGTGCGCACAGATGGCTGCCGCTGGGCACCCCCAGCGCGTGGGCGGCCTCTGCCGCCTCGGCCATGACCCCGCCCGGGGCGCGCACATACGTCTTGACGAAGTCGACGTCCAGAGCGGTGGCACGCCGGAGCGTGCGCCGGACCCCCTCCCCGGTGCGGTGGGCGCGCCCCATGCTGTACGCGGTGCGCGCGCCGTCGATGAGTTCCGCGCAGGCGAGCTGCCGCGGCCCGAGCAGTTCCCCCGCCCCGGCCGCCTCGCGCAGCCGTACCGCGTCATAGAGCGGAGCGCCGAGACAGGCCGTGGTCGTGATGCCGTACGCGAGCGCGGTGAGGCTCTGACGGGCGCCGTAGGTCGCGGAATAGGGGTGGGTGTGGCTGTCGAACAGGCCGGGCAGGACGGTCCGGTCCGAGGCGTCCAGGGTGCGGTGTCCGGGGCGGCGGGCCCGGTGCGGCTCGACGGCGGTGATCCGCTTGCCGGTGACGAGGATGTCGACGTCGTGCCGCGGCGGCGCGCCGGTGGCGTCCCACAGCTGACCGGCGTGGATCCGCAGCGGCCCGGCCCCGTCGCTCGCGGCGCGCCCGGTGGTGAGGCGGAGCGGGAGGGTGCGCGCCCGGGCGGTGGGCAGGGAGAGGCGGCGCAGCCGGCCGTCGGAGAGGTAGAGGAGCGTGCCGGAGTCCGCGGACCAGCTGGGGTGGTCGGCCGGCTCGTCGGTGAGCCGGCGTGCAGGACCGGCCGGTGTGCCGTCGGCCGTCACGGGCAGCAGCCACAGCGCCGACTCGGCCACCAGCGCCATCCAGCGGCCGTCGGGGGACCACACCGGCCCACAGGCCACCCGGTCGGACAGCGACTGGTGCTCGGCGGGCAGGTACCGGCGTTCGCCGCCGGTGCGGGTGTCGATGACGCGGATGAGGTTGTATCCCTCGCGGAACCGCTGGTTGAGCCGGTTGCGGTCGCAGAAGGCCATGTACCGGCCGTCGGGCGACCAGGTGGGGGCGCCGGGCGGCCCGTCGGTGGCCAGCGGCTTGGCCAGCTGCTGCTCACTGCCGGTGGCCAGGGTGCGCAGCAGCAGGTTCCCGGTCAGGTCCTGGCAGGCCAGGCGGGAGCCGTCCGGGGACAGTGCCGGATACAGCCGGCCGCCCTCGGTCAACGGCTCGTCGGCGCCGCTGTCCAGGTGACGGCGGCGTACGGCCACCAGCCCGTCCTGGTCGGTGCAGTACAGCAGGCTGCGCCCGTCCGGCGCCCACGCCGGCATCTGCACCAGGTGGACGTCGGCCGCCTGGAGCAGCTTGCGCGGAGCGCCGCCGACCGGCATCAGCCACAGGGCGTTCAGCGCGACGAAGGCCACGCTGCGGCCGTCGGGGGACAGGGCCGGCCGGTGCACACCGCGCACCGGGTTCGGCCGCTCCGGTACGAGCGGACGCCGTGGGCGCTTCCGGGACGGACCGGGCACCGGCATGTGGGCGGTGAAGGGCACCTCCCGCACGGAGGAGTCGGCGAGCGAGCGGACACGGATCCGGCCGTCACCGACGTACAGCAGCTCGTCCTCGTTCAGCCAGCACGGCGGAGCGGCCGCCAGGTCCTCGTCCGCCGTGACGACCTCTCCGTCGACCATCAGCAGCGCCGCGTCGGCCGGCAGCCCCGCGGAGGCCGCGCCGGTCAGCTGCACATACGCGATCCGCCCCGAGGGCGACACCGACGGGCACAGCAGCCGGCCCCCGGTCACCGTGCGCAGCACCCGGGCCGGGCCGCCCGCGACCGGTACCCGGACCAGCGACAGACCGCCGTCGTTGCCGCCGCCCGGCGTGTGGGCGGCGCGCACGCACACCAGCGACCGCCCGTCCGCCGACCAGGCCGGATCGAAGTCCTCGTAGGCCCCGCCGGTGAGCCGGCGCGGTCGGCCGTCGGTCACGCCCAGCACGCACAGTCCGTAGGAGGCGCCCGCCGTGGCGTCGCCGCCGCGTTCGGAGGAGAAGGCCAGCCGGGTGCCGTCCGGCGACCAGGCCACACCGCGGTCGTCCCAGGGTCCGTCCGTCACCTGCCGCAGCCCGCCGCCGTCCGGCCGCAGCGTCCACAGATGGAAGCCACCCCCGCGATACCCGCACACGGCCAGGGTCTCCCCGTCGGGGGACAGCGCGGGACGCGTCGCCTCCAGCTCCCAGCCCGTCACCTGTACGGCCGTTCCGCCGTCCCGGGGAATCCGCCACAACACCCCCTGCACCTCGGCGATCAACGCGCCGGCCCGGCCGGAAGTGACCGAACCCCCGGTCATCCGCGTGTAGGTGAGGAGCCGCTCGGCTCGGCCGGCCTGCGCACGGGACGCGTCCGGCACTCCGGGTGCCGCCGTCGGCCGCGAGGAGACGGCGGTGACCAGCCCTGCCGCGGCCGTCCCCAGAAAACTGCGCCGATCGACGCTGCCGAAGTCCATGCCCTGTCCCCTGTTCTTCGTGCCGTTTCGGTTCAGCGAAGCGGCAGCGGTACGCCCGGCACCAGTACGCGATTCCGGCCACAGCGGCCCCTCCCACACCCAGCGCAACGCCCGGACCGTACGGCGGTCACGCCGGGTCACCCGGAGCGGGTGCACGGGGACGGCCGGCGGCGCCCGTCCTCGGTGCGGTGCTCGGCGGATGCCGCGGAACTCATCTGCGCCGAACTGGGACTGACGGACCGTCCGGCGGCGGGCAGGCAGGCGCGCGAGGGTGTTCACCGTGCGGCCGAGGCGGTGGTCGTAGTCCTCGGCGGGTCTGGCAGCCGGCCTGCTCCCGGTGCGCCCTCGTCGCGCCCTCCTGGGATGTCGTCCGGACGGGAATGCTGGCGTACATGGGGGCATACGACGACAGCATCATCCCGTTGGCCGGTCACGACGAGCAGGGGCGGCCGCCCGGCGGCGCGCCACGCTCATGGGAGAACACGGACCGCGCCCAGGCGGCCCTCGACGGAGCCACCGGCCCGGAACCGCCCAGCCCGCCGCACTGCCCGCACTGCGGGCTCGCCGGAGAACGGCGCCCCACCTACACGGGGCAGCACGTACTCCTCGAACCCGGCCTCGTACTGCCCGCGCACCTGGTTCCGGGCGGGCACCGCTGGCACATCGACAGCAACGGAGTCGCCTGGAACGGCGGCTTCGAGGAGCCCCTGACCGGCGCCCGGTGCCGCATCCCGCACCACCTGGCGTGTCCGGGGCTCAGCCTGGACGAGATCCGGCCCTGGCGGTGGCTGACCGCGGTCCGGGCGGAGAACGCCCACCGGGCACGGCGGAGAGCGGACGAGGAGGGCGGTCCGACGGCACTGCCGGATGCCGGCTGAGGCCGACGGCGGGGACGGCGGTGGGGAACGGGCCGGTCATCTGGAGCGTCGGCCTCACCAGCCCGTCACCAGCAGGTGGTTGAGGAGCAGGGCCAGTACGGCCTGGGCGGTGAGCCAGGCTCGGGGGCGGGGGAGGAGCGCACAGGCCGGCAGGAGCCACAGGGCGAAGGGCAGCCAGATGCGTTCCGTCTCCGCCTTGCTCATGCCGGACAGGTCGGCGACCAGCAGGGCGAGCAGCGCGGCGGAGACGAGGAGCGCCAGGCGCGCCTCCGCGGAGAGCCGGCGGCCGGCCGCGGGGAGCTGCGCCGTCGGGGGGCGGCTGCTGATCGTGGGGCGTGGCGCGGGGTGGATGGAGCCGGTACCGGGGAGCGGCGCCGCCGGATGCCGGGAGCCGGTCCTGGCGAGCAGTGTCGCCGGGCGTCGGACGCCGGCCCCGGGCAGCAGTGCCGCCGTCGTCCTGCTCAGGGCCGCCGCCGTGGCCGGGCCGGTGATGAGGGCGGTGCAGGCGAGGTTGGCCCACACCCAGTAGCCGTAGGGGCGGATGCCGCCGACGCCCTGGTAGTAGCGGGTGACGAGAAGGTGGTAGGCAGTCCACCAGTCGAAGCCGGCGAGGGTGAACACCACGGGGCACACGGCCAGTCCGGCGAGCAGGGACAGCAGCAGGGCGGGGCGTGCGCGCAGGCCGGAGCGAGCGAGCGCGAGCACCGCCGCGCCGATCAGCGCGACGAGCGCAAGGCCGTAGGAGAGATAGCAGGTCAGCCCGAACAGAAGGCCCGACGCCGCCGCGCAACCGTGGGACCGCCGCGTCAGTGCCAGGGCGAGCAGTGCCAGGGACCAGGCGGCGACGGCCGCGAAGTAGCCGTCGGCCGACGTGCCCTGCCACACCGCGGCCGGGGCGAGCACCAGGAACGGCGCGGCCCAGCGCGCGAGGGTCTCGCCGGCCAGCGCGCGGAGCGCGATCAGCACGGCCACGCATCCCGTCGCACCGATGGCGATGCACCACATCCCGGCCCAGCCACCGCCCCGCAGCCCGATCCGGTCCAGCAGCACGAAGGTGAGCGTGGCGCCCGGCGGATGGCCGGCGACATGGGCGGGCCAGGGGGCAGGGGAGCCGCTGACGATGTGGTGGGTGAAGTCGCGCAGGGTCGCCGGGATGTCCTGGAAGCGGCCGATGACCCGGAGGTACTCCTCGCGGGTGGTCAGCCGCACCGCGACGCCCTGGTGCCAGCCGTCGACCAGGGCGAGGGCCAGGATCCAGGCCAGGGCGGCCGTCCAGGCCACCGCGAGGAGCGCCCGCCAGGACAGACGGGCCGCGACGCCGGGCCCGTACGCCGCGGTGGCCGCCGCCACCGCCAGGGCCGCCGGGGTTCCGGGGCCGACGTGCGGCTCCCACTCGGCGAACACCGGCGGCCAGTGCACGAACAGTGTGTGGCGGGTGTCCTGGAGGTGCCGGCCGATCAGGACGGCCGCCGTCACGAGCAAGACGGCGGCACCGGCGGCGTACAGGTCACGGCGGAGAGATCGAGTCACACCGGAACGCTAGGCCGGGGCACCGCCGACCGGCCGCCCGCCAGGCAGGACGTCAGCGTTTCGTCACCGGTCGTGGACCCGTTTCCGGGGGTGCCCCGGCCTACGGTCGGGACATGCGCGACCATCCCCGGCTTCCCACTTCCCCCGGCTTCTGGCGCAGCCCGCTGCGCGGCCCCTGGTTCACCTCGGTGCTCGGCCTCGTCCTGCTCATCGGCATCACCGTGCTGTTCGTGACAGGACTGGTGTCGTACGCCGCCTACAACCCGGACCTGTCCCGGGTGAACGACACGACCCCGGACAAGGGCGTCCTGGGCTTCTACCTCTTCGCCTGGCCCACCGACCCGGTGTGGCTGTACCGGCTCACCCAGGGCGTCCATGTGACGCTCGGCATCACCCTCATTCCCGTCCTGCTGGCCAAACTGTGGTCGGTGGTGCCGAGGCTGTTCACGCTGCCTCCGGCCCGCTCCCTCGCGCACGCGCTGGAGCGGATCTCCCTGGTGCTGCTGGTCGGCGGAGGACTGTTCGAGTTCACCACAGGGGTCCTCAACGTCCAGCTGGACTATGTCTTCCCCGGCTCCTTCTACCCGCTGCACTTCTACGGGGCATGGGTGTTCTTCGCCGCGTTCGTGGCCCACGCCGCACTCAAGACACCGGCAGCGGTCCGCACCGTACGCGGGCGCCGGCAGCACGAGCCCAGCGACCTGGTCTCCCCGCGTCCCACGGCGCCCACCGTCTCCCGGCGCGGCGCCCTGTGGCTGGTCGGCGGCGGATCCCTGCTGCTGTTCCTGACCACGGTCGGGCAGAGTCTCGGCGGACCCTTGCGCCGTACGGCCCTGCTCGCTCCGCACGGCACGGCCGATCCCGGCGGCGGCCCGAACGGATTCCAGATCAACAAGACCGCCGCCTACGCCGGCATCACGGCGGCCGACACCCACGAGGATGCCTGGCGGCTCGTCGTCACCGGGCGCACCGGAACCGTCCGGCTCAGCCGTGCCGAGCTGCTCCGACTGCCGCAGCACAGCGCGTCGTTGCCCATCGCCTGCGTGGAGGGCTGGTCGACCGCCGACCAGTGGTGGCGCGGGGTGCGGCTGCGCGACCTCGCGGCGCTCGTCGGGTACGACGGCGACCCGCCGGACGTGCTCGTGGAGTCCCTGCAACGCCACGGGGCCTTCCGCCGCGCCGCCCTGCGCGCCAACCAGGTGGCGGACGGGCGCTCCCTGCTCGCCCTGTACGTCAACGGCGAGGAACTGTCCCCCGACCACGGCCGCCCGGCGCGGATCATCGTCCCCGCGGCACCCGGTGTGCTCAACACCAAGTGGGTGGCCCGGCTGACCTTCGGAGACCTGTGATGCGCCGTCGCGTACGTCTTGGCAGTCCCCTCCAGCTGCTCTTGCTCGCCTGCTCGTTCGCGCTCGCCGCGTACGCCGGGCTCCGGCTGTTCGCCGGTGACTGGTTCGGCGTGGCGCTGTGGATCGTGGGCGCCGCACTGCTGCACGACCTCGTGCTGCTGCCGCTGTACACGGCGGCCGACCGGGCGGCCGTACGCGCTCTCGGAGCGGCCGGACGGCGCGACCGGACGCTGTACGTGCGCGTCCCGGCGATGCTGTCCGGGCTGCTCCTGCTGGTGTGGTTCCCGCTGATCAGCGGCATGGCGCAGCGGCGTTACCGGTCGGCCACCGGCCTGTCCCCGGACGGCTTCCTCACCCGCTGGCTGCTGATCACCGCCGTTCTCTTCGGCGGCTCGGCGCTGGTGTGGGGATGGCGGGTGCGCAGGGCGGCGAAGCAGCGGCCCCCCGCGCCCCACTGAGCGACGGACCGCCAGCCGGCCCTGCGCGCGTAGCGCAGCAGGGCCGGGGTGCCGAGGCGCGCCCACGGAAACGGCGCACCTTGGGGCCGGGCGGCGCCGATGGTGTCGACCACCTGCACCCGGGCGCGTTCGTCGACGTGTCCCGGCACCGTCTCGGCGATCAGCAGACCGCCCGGGCGCAGCAGCGTCGCCACCCGCTCCAGCAGGACCGACGGTTCCCCGCCGATGCCGATGTTGCCGTCCATGAGCAGCACGGTGTCCCAGCGGCCCTCGCCCGGCAGCCCGTCGAACACCGAGCGCCGCAGCGCCTGCCCCCCGAGCCGGACGGTGTGGTCGACTGCGGCCTCGCTGACGTCGATGCCGAGCACGGTACGGCCCCGGGCGGCCAGCTCCGCCACCAGCCGGCCAGGACCGCAGCCGACGTCCAGAACGGCGCCCTCGCAGCGGTCCAGTACCGCCCGGTCCACGGCGTCCGCGCGGGCGCACCAGCGCTCCACCTCCAGTGGCAGCAGCCAGCCGTCGGCGCGGCGCAGGAACAGCGGGCCGCGGCCGGTGCGCAGTGCGGCCGTGTAGGGGTCGGCGGCCGCCCAGGCGACAGAGCCGCCCATCACCGGACGGCCGACGTACAGCGGGCCAGCCGCGCCGCGAACCGGCCGTGCGGGGCCAGCACGGCGACGGCGTGGGCGTCGGCGGCGGTGTCGACGTCCCGCAGCCGCGGCAGCTCGCGCACCCGCAACCCGGCGGCCAGCAGGCGTTGCCGCTGCACGGCCCCGGTCTCGGGTGTCGACATGGGCACGCCCCGCAGCAGCGCCGGAGCCGGCTCGGCCAGGCCGATCGCCCAGAAGCCGCCGTCCTCCGCCGGGCCGAGATACGCGTCGCAGCCCTCGAAGTCCACGGTGAGCAGCTCCGGCGTCACCTGCGGGGTGTCCATGCCGATGAGCAGCGCCGGGCCCGAGCAGTGTGCGAAGGCGTCCGCCAGCCGCTCGTCCAAGCCGCCCGCGCACTGGGGCAGCACCTCGAAGCCGGGCGGCAGCCATGGCCCCGGCGCCCCGTCCAGCACGATGACCCGGCGCGTCGCGGGCGTCGCCGCGACGGCGTGCAGGGTGTCCGCGAGCGCCGCCTCCGCAAGCTGGGCCGCCTGCTGCGGGGTGAACGGCGGGGTGAGCCGGGTCTTGACCCGGCCCGGCAGCGGCTGCTTGGCGATGACGAGAAGCGTGGTCACCGTACGACCCTCCCGTCGGCCGGTGCCTCGGCCAGCACGCGGCTCATGTCCCGCACCGCCTGCCAGGTGCCGCGCCAGGTGCCCGTCACCTTGGAGGCGCCGCTCCGCGGCCGGTAGGGCACGTCGTGCTCGGTGATGCGCCAGCCCGCGTCGGCCGCGCGGACGACCATCTGCAGCGGATAGCCGCTGCGCCGGTCGGTGAGGCCGAGCGCGAGCAGCGGCTCGCGGCGGGCGGCGCGCAACGGGCCCAGGTCGTGCAGGCGCAGCCCGGTGCGGCGGCGCAGCATCCGCGCCAGCGCCAGGTTGCCCGCACGGGCGTGTGCGGGCCAGGCACCCCGGCCCTCCGGCCGCCGCCGGCCGAGCACCAGGTCGGCCGCGCCCTCCCGGATCTCCCGCACGAAGGGCACGAGCAGCGCGGGGTCGAGCGAGGCGTCGCAGTCGCAGAAGCAGACGATGTCGCTCGTGGCCGCGGTCAGGCCGGTATGGCAGGCGGCGCCGAAGCCGCGCCGCGGCTCGTGCACCACCGTCGCGCCGAGCGCGCGGGCGAGGTCGGGTGAGCCGTCGGTGGAACCGTTGTCGACGACGAGGGCGCGCCAGCCGGCCGGGATCCGGCCGAGCACCCAGGGCAGGGCCTCGGCCTCGTCCAGGCAGGGCAGCACCACGTCGACGTCCGTGGAAGTGGTCGTCACGGTTTCACCCTACGAACGCCAATCGGGCATATCGGACTCAAGGTCCTTACGAAACGCGGACGCCCGGCCCGCGGCCCGGCGGCGGGCACCGGGTGGTGCGAGGCTGGAGGCATGCAACCGCCCTACGAGTCCCACGGGACCGAAGCCGCAGGCGAGGCGGCCCGGATCCTGGTCGTGGACGACGATCCGACCGTCGCCGAGGTCGTCACCGGATATCTGCACCGCGCCGGCTACGCGGTCGACCGCGCCGACGACGGCCCGACCGCCCTCACCCGTGCCGCGGCGCACCGGCCCGACCTGGTGGTGCTCGACCTGATGCTGCCCGGCATGGACGGCCTGGAGGTGTGCCGGCGGATGCGGGACCGGGGTCCCGTCCCGGTCATCATGCTCACCGCCCGCGGTGACGAGGACGACCGCATCCTGGGCCTGGAGGTCGGCGCCGACGACTACGTCACCAAGCCCTTCAGCCCCCGCGAACTGGTCCTGCGCGTGGAGTCCGTGCTGCGCCGCAGCCGCCCCGTCACCACCGGGCGCCGGCTGGCCGCGGCCGGACTCTCCGTCGACCCCGACGCCCGCAGGGCCACCAAGAACGGCACCGAACTCGCCCTCACACTCCGGGAGTTCGACCTGCTCGCGTTCTTCCTGCGGCACCCCGGCCGGGTCTACAGCCGCGAGGACCTGATGCGCGAGGTCTGGGGCTGGGACTTCGGCGACCTGTCGACCGTCACCGTCCACGTCCGCCGACTGCGCGGCAAGGTCGAGGACGACCCGGCCCGGCCCCGCCTGATCCAGACCGTGTGGGGCGTGGGCTATCGCTTCGAGCCCGGCCTCGACACCGGCGAGGCGGTGCACTGACCATGCGCGACACCCTCCTCATCGCCCTCTACGCCTTCGCCGGCGCCGCGGCCGCGGGAGCCGCGGGAGCCGGTGCGCTGCGCCTGCTCCGGCGCCGCTCGCTGACCGCCTCCCTCGCCGTGGTCGCGGCGGTCGGCGTCGTCGCGATGCTCGCCGGCACGCTCGCCGTCGCCTGGGCGATGTTCCTCTCCTCGCACGACCTGACCGTGGTCACCACCGTTGTCGCGATGGCGGCCGTGGTGTCCCTGGCCACCGCACTGCTGCTGGGCCGCTGGGTCGTCGCCCGCAGCCGCGAACTCGCCGACGCCGCCCGCTCCTTCGGTGACGCCGGTGCCTTCGCCGCCCCGCACGGCCCGGCCACCGCCGAACTGGACGCCCTCAGCCGTGAGTTGGCCGCCACCAGTGCCCGGCTCGCCGAATCCCGCGAACGGGAGCGGGCGTTGGAGAAGTCCCGGCGCGAGCTGGTCGCCTGGATCTCGCACGACCTGCGCACCCCGCTGGCCGGACTGCGCGCGATGGCGGAGGCGCTGGAGGACGGCGTGGCCGCCGACCCCGGCCGCTACCTCAAGCAGATCCGCACCGAGGTCGAACGGCTCAACGACATGGTCGGCGACCTCTTCGAACTCTCCCGCATCCACGCGGGCACCCTCCCGCTGAGCCCCTCCCGGATATCCCTGTACGACCTGGTCGGCGACGCGATGGCGGGAGCCGACCCGCTCGCCCGGGAACACGGGGTGCGGCTGGTGGGCGACCGCGTCGAACCCGTGCCGGTGGAGGTGGACGGCAAGGAGATGAGCCGCGTGCTGGGGAACCTGCTGGTGAACGCCATCCGCCGTACCCCGGCCGACGGCACGGTCGCGATCGCCGCCGAACGGGCGCCGGACGGTGTGGTGCTGTCGGTGACGGACGGCTGCGGCGGCATCCCGGAGGAGGACCTGCCCCGCGTCTTCGACACCGGCTGGCGCGGCACCGACGCCCGGACCCCGCCTGCCGGGGCGGGGTTGGGGCTCGCGATCGTACGGGGCATCGTCGAGGCCCATCAGGGCCGGGCGACCGTCCGCAACATCCCGGGCGGCTGCCGCTTCGAGGTGACCCTGCCGACGGCGGAGGCGTGAACGGTCACTTGTCCGGGCGGCAGACGATGTCGGTCGCGGACTCGTTCCGGCAGGTGATCCCGCTCCCAGGGCCGATCATGCGGGAGAGCAGGGGTGCGATGTCCTTCTCGCAGGACAGGCCGGAGCCCTCCCCGTCGTCGTCCGCGCCCGCGTGCCGGCAGACCCTGCCGATGACGTCACTGCTGCTGAGCTTCTGGCCGGGCGGCGGGGTGTCTGCGGAGGCCGACGGGGCGAGGAGGCCCAGGCCGAGCACCGGTGCGGTGAGCAGCGCCGCGACCTGCGCGCGGGTTGGTCTCAGAGTCCGTCGCAACATGGCTGTCCTTTCGACTGGTTCATGTGGATTTCCCCGAAGTAACGCCATGATCGACGGCGACGCCGTCCTGTGGGGGCGGACACGCTCAGTGCGTTCGCGTGAACTCCCGCATTCCCTCCGCGAAGCCCACCTCCGGCTTCCAGCCGAGTTCCGCGCGCAGCCGGGAGGAGTCCGCCGTGATGTGGCGGACGTCGCCCAGGCGGTACTCGCCGGTGACGACCGGCTCCGGGCCGCCGTGAGCGGCTGACAGGGCGCGGGCCAGGTCGCCGACCGTGTGCGGCTCGCCGCTGCCGGTGTTGTACGCCGTGAGCGTTCCGGGGCGCGGCGCGGCCTCCAGCGCGATGACGTTGGCCGCGGCCACGTCCCGTACGTGGACGAAGTCCCTCCGTTGCCGGCCGTCCTCGAACACCCGCGGAGCAGCGCCGCGTTCGAGCGCCGAGCGGAAGAAGGAGGCGACGCCGGCGTACGGGGTGTCGCGGGGCATCCGGGGGCCGTACACGTTGTGGTAGCGCAACGAGATCGCCGTACCGCCCGTGGCGCGGGCCCAGGCGGCCGACAGGTGCTCCTGGGCGAGCTTGGTCGCGGCGTAGACGTTGCGCGGGTCGGGCGGGGCGTCCTCGGTGACCAGGCCGGGGCTGAGCGGTGCGCCGCACCGGGGGCAGCGCGGTTCGAAGCGGCCCGCCTCCAGGTCGGCCGCGGCCCGCGGCCCGGGGCGTACGACGCCGTGCGCGGGACAGTCGTAGCGTCCCTCTCCGTACACCACCATCGACCCGGCCAGCACCAGCCGCCCCACGCCCGCCTCGGCCATCGCGGCGAGCAGGACGGCGGTGCCCAGGTCGTTGCGGGAGACGTACTCGGCCGCGTCCGTGACGCCGTTGCCGAGGCCCACCATGGCCGCCTGGTGGCAGACCGCGTCCACGCCGGACAGGGCGCGGGCGACCGCCGCGCGATCGCGCACGTCGGCGTCCGGATCGGCCCGGACGTCGTACACGAGCGGCTCGTGCCCGTTCGCCCGCAGCGCCTCGACGACATGTGACCCGATGAACCCGGCACCGCCGGTGACCAGTACACGCATACGGCCACGCTAGACGCGCACGCCACCACGACCGCGGGACACGGCCGCCGCGTCACGACTCCGTAAGGTTTCAAGAATTCCTGTCAACAACGTTGACTCGGTGCTGCCGCAGCCGCACATTACCTATCGGTAGCACCCAGCGGTAATCCCGCGAACCCCCACTTCGCGGCCCTCGCCGTGCGTGCGCACACGCGCCCACGTCCCGACGGCCGGTACGCCCACCTTTTCTGAGCCGCCGCATTCTCGCGCATCAGCACACGCCCGGGCACCCCCATGCCCGCCTGCTGTGCTCCGAGTCCCCACCCCCGAGAAGAGGGAGCCATGCCCCTGCCTGCCCTGCGCCGTGCCATCGCCGTGACCTCCGCACTCGCCGGTGCCCTGGCCCTCGGCGTCACCGCCGTCCCCGCGCACGCCACGACCACCCTGAACTACGCCGCCCTCGGCGACAGTTACAGCGCCGCCTCGGGGGTCCTGCCCGTCGACGCCGGCAACCTCATCTGCCTGCGCTCCACGGCCAACTACCCCCACGTCATCGCCGCCCGCACGGGCGCCCGGCTCACGGACGTCACCTGTGGCGCCGCCCAGACCAAGGACTTCACCCGGTCCCAGTACCCCGGTGTCGCCCCGCAGGCGGACGCGGTCACCGCGGACACCGACCTGGTGACGCTGACGATCGGCGGCAACGACAACAACACCTTCGTCGGCGCCATGCTCGCCTGCGGCGCCGCGGGGATCCTCAGCGGGGGCCAGGGCAGCCCCTGCAAGGACACCTACGGCAGCTCGTTCGACGACGCCATCGACGCGAACACCTACCCCGCGCTGAAGAGCGCGCTGCGCAGCGTCCGGGCCAAGGCGCCGGACGCGCGGGTCGCGGTGCTCGGCTACCCGTGGATCACCCCGGCCAAGGCCGACCCGTCCTGCTTCGCCCAACTGCCGGTCGCCTCCGGCGACGTGCCGTACCTGCACGCCCTGCAGGCCCATCTCAACAACGTCGTACAGCGCGCGGCCGCGGAGACCGGGGCCACGTACGTCGACTTCGCGCAGGTCTCCGAGGGCCACGACGCGTGTCAGGCCGTCGAAACCCGGTGGATCGAGCCGCTCCTGTTCGGGCAGAACATCGTCCCGGTGCATCCCAACGCGCTGGGCGAACAGCGCATGGCCGAGCGCACGATGAGCGTGCTCGGCCTCGGCTGACCGGAGCCGGGGGAGGGGTGCGGTGAAAGGCCCCTGGCGGCATGAGGGAAAATAGTTGCCTAGTGAAACTACGGGCACCGGGGAAAGGTCCTTCATGCCGCACCTCACCATCGACTACTCCTCCCACCTGGCCGAAACCTTCGACGCCGGCGCCCTGGTGAAGGAGCTGCATCCGCTCGTGGCCGAGGAATCCGGCACGTCCGGCGTCTGCAAGACGCTGGTCCGTCCGGTGGCGACGTACGTCGGGAACAGAGCGAGCGCACAGACCGCCTTCGTACACGTGGAGATCGGCCTCATGCCCGGCCGTCCCGAGGCGCAGAAGGCCCATCTGTCCGAGAGCGTACTCGCGCTGCTCGCCAAGCATCTGCCGGCGGCCGACGGCCTGGAGGAGCAGGCGGTCGTCTCGGTGGAGGTGCGGGACCTCGCCGGCTCCTACCGGCTGTCGCCCTCCGTGCGGTGAGCGTCCGAATTCGTTTGTCCGCCCCTCCGCTCCCGCACTACCGTGCCGCGGTGGACCTCTTCTCACGCTCTTGGGCGGCATTGCTCACCGCGGTCGCCGAACTCCCGGACGAGGACTTCCAGCAGCCGTCCGACTGTGCCGGCTGGCTGGTACGGGACCTGGTGTGCCACCTGGTCATCGACGCCCAGGACGTCCTGATCACCCTCGCCACGCCCGCCGACACCGAACCGACCGTGGACGCGGTCACCTACTGGAAGCTGGTGGAGCCCCCGACCGGCGAGGACCCGCTCGATGCGCTGATCCCCCGGCTGGCCGCCGCATACGGCGAACCACGGTTGCTGAAGTTCCACCTGGACGACGTCGGTTCCGCGGCGGCCCGCGCCGCCCGGCTCGCCGATCCGGCCCTCCGCGTCAGCACCCGCGACGAGGTGCTGACCGTCGGTGACTACCTGTCCGCGTACGTCGTCGAGTGGACCCTGCACCATCTCGACCTGATCGCCCAGCTGCCGTCGGCCCCCGAGCCGCCGGCCGCAACCCTCGCGGCGGCGCGCGCGTCGCTGGAGAAGATCGCCGGGACCTCGTTCCCCGCCTCGTTCTCCGACCAGGACGCGCTGCTCCTCGGCACCGGACGCCGTACGCCGACCGACGCGGAGCGGACCGCGTTGGGTGACCTCGCCGCCCGACTCCCGTTCGTCCTCGGCTGAACGGCCCGTCCGAGCGACCGAGGGCCTCATGAGATGATCTTCTTATCCGGCCACTACCATATGGCCTCAAGACAACCATTCGAACGGCCCGCCACCCAGGTGCCGTTCGGGGTCGCCGATGCCAGGGACCGCTCCCCGGGCTGCGGTGATCTTCCTGTCCAGGAGGACCTTCCGCATGTTCCGACGTATTGGCAACACCGTCGTCCGACATCCCGTGTGGACGATCGTGGCATGGCTGATCGCCGCGGTGGCGATCGTCGCCACCGCGCCAAGTCTGCCCTCGAACAGCGACGAGAGCAGCTTCCTACCCAAGAGTTATGAATCCATCAAAGCGGCGGACCTGCAGCAGAAGGCGTTCCCCAGCGCCTTCACCCCGTCCGCGATAGCGCTGTACCAGCGCACGGACGGCGGCAGGCTGACCGCCGCCGACAAGCAGGACATCACCCGGATCACCACCGAACTGGGCAAGAAACACATCGACCAGGTGCAGAAGGTCGTCCCCGGCCCGCCGTCCAAGGACGGCAGGTATGCCATGACCCTGGTCCAGATGGACAGCAAGAACGCCGGCCAGCCCAAACAGGCGGACGCGGCCAAGGTGTTGCGCGACGACGTGAAGGCGCTGGCCAAGGGCACGCATCTCGACGTCAAGCTCGGCGGCTCCGCCGCGCAGGCCCTCGACCAGCAGGACTCCTCCAAACGCGGAGACGCGCTGATCGGCATCGGCACCTTCGTGATCATCCTGGTGACCCTGCTGATCATCTTCCGGGCGCCCATCCTCGCCGTACTGCCCCTGGTGCTGATCGGCCTGGTGTCGGCCGTCGCCAACGGCCTGATCGCGTACGCCACGAAGCTGTTCGACCTGCAGGCCAACAGCTCGATCTCGTCGATCCTGATCGTCGTGCTGTTCGGCGTGGGCACGGACTACTTCCTGTTCCTGATGTTCCGTTACCGCGAACGGCTGCGCGCGGGGGACGAGCCCAAGCAGGCCATGATCAACGCGGTCGACCGGGTCGGCGAGGCCATCGCATCCGCCGCCGGCGCCGTCATCATCGCCTTCCTCGCGCTGGTGCTCTCCACGCTGGGCTTCCTCAAGCAGATGGGCCCGGCGCTCGCCATCGCGGTCGCCGCCACACTGGTCGCGGGCCTGACGCTGATCCCGGCCGTGGTCTCGCTCATCGGGCCGAAGGTCTTCTGGCCCTCCAAGTCCTGGCAGAAGGAGCCGGAGAACGCCCGGTTCGCCGCACTCGGCCGGGGTGTGCAGCGCCGACCGGCACTCACCGCCGCGGTGTCCGGTCTCGCCCTCGTCGCACTGTCGCTCGGCATCCTCAGCTTCCATGCCACGTTCGACCTGGCCTCGGGCTCGATGCCCAAGACCAAGGAGTCCATGGTCGTCCAGGACCAGATGCAGAAGGCCTACTCGGCGGGCGCCGCGGCACCCACCGACGTCTACCTGTCCAGCACCGACGGAAAGCCGCTGGACAAGTCCGGCTTCGACGCGTACGCACAGAAGCTCGGGGCCGTGGACGGTGTCGCCAGCGCCCGTATGACCCAGCTCAACAAGAACGGCACCACCGCCGACTTCACCGTCACGCTCAAGTACGAGGCGTCGACGGACAAGGCGATCGACGCCGTGGGCCGGGTGCGCGACGTCGCCCACTCCGACGCGCCTGACGGCACCGACGCGGTCGTCGGTGGCATGTCCTCGATCTACAAGGACATCAACGCCGCGGTCAACCACGACTACCGGACCGTCTTCCCGGTGGCCGCCGTGCTCATCATGGTCATCCTGGGCCTGCTGCTGCGCAGCGTGGTCGCCCCCTGGTATCTGATGGCCTCGGTGGGTCTCGGCTTCGGAGCCACCCTCGGCGCCACCGTGTGGATCTTCCAGAAGGGACAGGGACACCCGGGGCTGATGTTCATGCTCCCGGTGATCATGTATCTGTTCGTGGTCGCCATCGGCACCGACTACAACATCCTCATGATCGCCCGGCTCCGCGAGGAGGCCCGAGAGGGCCGCGAGCCGCGTGAGGCGGCCGGCATGGCGCTGCGGCACGCCGGGCCGACCGTCGCCGCGGCCGGCTTCATCCTGGCGGCGACCTTCGCCACGATGATGCTGGCGGGCAACTCGCTGCTCACGGAGATGGGTTTCGCGGTGTCCTTCGGCATCGCGGTCGCCGCCTTCGTGATGGCGATGTTCTTCACCCCGAGCCTCACCGCGCTGATCGGCCACGCCGCGTGGTGGCCGGGGCACGGCGACCGGGCCGAGGCGACGGTGACCGGCGCCGGAGCACATGGTTCCGTACCGGCACCCGGCAGCGACCGGGACGCCGTGGCCCACGATCCGGCGGGACGCCGCAACTAGGGGGTGTCGTTTGGATCAGGCCGGCCGTGACGAGCGGTGCCGGCAGACCCCGCGACGCCGGGATGATCCAAACGACACACCCTAGCCCGCCGACAGCTCGACACGGGGTCCTGCCAGGCCATCACAGTCCGGCAGGACCCCGCCGCCGGGCCGCGAGATGAGCGGCCCGGCGGCCACACGCACCGCAGAGAGCCGGGGGCACCCTGCCCGGAGTCCGGCGAGGTGCCCTTCGGCCCCCGACTCGGTCAGCCGGCGAGTCGTCATGCGCTCGCCAGGAGGGCCGACGGCGGTCTGCACCGATGTCTTCGGCGCCCCGCTCGCCCTCGAAACCCTCATCGCCTTCTTCGCCGAGTCCACCTTCCTCGGCATGTGGATCTTCGGCTGGGGCCGCCTGCGCAGGGGCGTGCACGTCACCCTCATCTGGCTGGTCGCCCTGACCGCGTACGCCTCCGGTTACTGGATCCTCATCGCCAACGGCTTCATGCAGCACCCCGTCGGTTACGAACTGCGTGGTGGCGCCGCGTACTTGACCGACCTCGGCGAGCTGCTCACCAACCCCAGCGCCCTGTTCGCGCTCGGTCACGTCACGCTGGCCGCGCTGACGACGGGCGGTGTCTTCGTCGCCGGTCTCAGCGCCCATCATCTCGCCCGGCGCACCGAGGACAGCGCTCACTTCCGCGGCTCGTTGCGGCTGGGGGTCTGGGTGAGCATGCTCGCCTCGTTCTTCGTCGTCATCGTCGGCAACCTGCAGATCCCGCTGCTCCGTCGGACCCAGCCCATGAAGCTGGCCGCCCTGGACGGCAGCGGTGTCGGACCACTGCAGGCCCAGCTCGTCAAGGAACACGGGCCGGGCGACTATGTGCCGCCGCACGACTGGCTGCGGATCGCGATGGACACCATGACGATCATCGGCAACACCGTCTCCACCGTCACGTTCATCGCCGTCTTCCTGCTGTGGAAGGACCGGCTGGTGCGCCGGCGCTCCCTCGCCCACCTGATGACGGCCATGATTCCGCTCCCCTTCGTCGCGTCGGCGGGCGGCTGGATCTTCCGTGAGGTCGGACGCCAACCCTGGTTGATCTACGGTCAGTTGAAGGTCGAGGACGCCGTTTCCCAGGTCGGCAGGACCTCACTGGCCGTGTCCTGCTCGGTGTTCATCACCGTCTTCCTCGCGCTGGCGCTGACGAACTGGTGTCTCTCCCGAGGACACCGCGCCCGTGCCTTCACGGCCACCTGCTGCGCGGTGATGCTGCCCGTGCCGCTCGTGGGTGCCGGGCACTATCCGTACGTCCTGACCACTGCGCCGGGTTCGGGACTGTCGGTGCAGGAGGCGGTCACGGACGCCGCCACGCTGAAGATCCTGACCGCGTTCGGGATCGTACTGGTCCCGGTGATCCTCGCGTACCAGGCAGGGAGCTGGTGGGCCTTCCGGGGCCGGACGGCCGCCGCCCTCCCAACTACTTCTGAGCCCCGGCCACTTCCGAGCCCACAGCTACTCAAAGCCACCCACTTCTGCTTGAGCTCGATCGCTTCCGAGGCGCGCGAAGGACGAGAGGACTCGAAGGATGAAGCCGGTCGAACGCCGTCTGATACGGGAACTTGCGCTGCTGCGCCGCCACCTGACGTGTTCGGCGGCGTCCGCCCTGCTCGGCCCCGGACTCGTCGTCGCGCAGGCCGCCCTGCTGGCGACGGTGCTCGCCGACGGCTTCGCCGGGCACCGGCTCCGGATGGGGCCGGTGGCCGCGCTGGGTGCCGTCATGATGGGACGCGCCTTGCTGACCTGGGTCCGGGGGGTGCTCGCCCAGCGAGCCGCCGCCGACGCCAAACGCGCCCTGCGGGACCGGATCACCGACCGGCTGCGGCACGCCGGACCCCTGCGGGCTGCCGACCACCGCCACGGCGAGACGGCCACGCTGCTCACCCGCGGCCTCGACGCCCTGGACCCCTACGTGACCGGCTGTCTGCCCACCATGGCGGCCACGGCGGTGGTACCCCTCACCATCGTCGCCTGGCTGCTGTGGACGGACTGGACCTCGGCGCTGATCCTGCTCGTGACGCTGCCGCTGATCCCCGTGTTCGGCGCACTGGTCGGCATGCACACCGCACGCCGCACCGCACGGCAGTGGCGGTTGCTCGCCCGGCTGGGCGGTCACTTCCTCGACGTGGTGGCCGGACTGCCGACCCTGCGCGCGTTCGGCCGCGAGCGGCACCAGACCCGCGTCGTGGCCGAGATGGCGGACGCACACCGGCGGGCCACCATGCGGACGCTGCGCGTGGCGTTCCTGTCGTCCTTCGTCCTGGAGACCGTCGCCACGCTCTCCGTGGCGCTCGTGGCCGTACCGGTCGGGCTGCGGCTGCTCGGCGGCGGGACGGACCTGCGTACGGCCCTGACCGTCCTGTTCCTCGCCCCTGAAGCCTGTCAGCCGTTGCGAGCCCTGGGCGGGGCCTTCCACCACAGCGCCGAGGGCGTGGCGGTGGCCGAGCGGGTCTTCACCGTCCTGGACGGCGCGGACACGCCCACGGCAGCCCCGAGCCGCACCGCCCTGGCAGCGGACCCGCGCACTGCCCCGGCAGCGGGTCCCGGCACCGTCCTGGCAGCGGACCCGCGCACAGCGCGCCTGTGCCTCGACGCGGTCACGGTCCACTACCCCGGCCGGGCCGAGCCCGCCGTCAAGGACGTCTCCCTCTGTGTCCGACCCGGCGAGCACGTGGCCCTGATCGGACCGAGCGGCGCGGGCAAGTCCACCCTGCTGACGCTGCTCCTCGGCTTCGTGACCCCCGCCTCCGGACGGGTCGTGGTGGGCGGCACCGACCTAGCGGACCTGGACCCCGACGAGTGGCGCGCCCAGGTGGCCTGGGTGCCGCAGAGCCCGCATCTGTTCGCGGCGTCCGTCGCGGACAACATCCGCCTCGGGCGCCCGGACGCGAGCGACGCCGAGGTCCGGGAGGCCGCCCGCGCCGCCTTCGCCGACCGTTTCATCGAGGAGCTCCCCAAGTCGTACGACACCGTGCTCGGCGAACACGGCGCCGGGCTCTCCGCGGGCCAGCGCCAACGCATCGCCCTGGCCCGCGTCTTCCTCAAGGACGCTCCGGTCCTGCTCCTCGACGAACCGACCGCGCACCTCGATCCCGCGAGCGAGGCCGCCGTCACCCAGGCCACGGTCGCCCTCATGCGCGGCCGCACCTCGATCGTGGTCGCCCACCGCACCAGCCTGCTGCCGCACGCCGACCGGATCATCGCCGTACGAGCAGGCACCCTCGCCCTGCCCGACCCCGCATCCGCGCCCGCCGAAGGGCTGCTCGCCTCATGACCCACCATGCCGAACGCACCACCGCCACACCCCGGCCCACTCTCCGCCTCCTGCACCACCTCCTCCCGTACGGGCGCCGCCTGCTGCCCGCCGCGCTGGCCTCGGCCGGCAGCGAACTGGCCGCAGCCGCGCTGACGGCGACCGCCGCCTGGCTGATCACCCGGGCCGCCCAGCAGCCGCCGCTCGCCTCGGTCACCGTCGCCATCGTCGCCGTACGCGCCCTGGCGCTCGGGCGGGGGGCGCTCCGCTACACCGAACGGCTCCTCGGCCACGACGCCGCGCTGCGCGCGGTCGCGGGCTTCCGCACCCGGGTGTACGAGGCTCTGGGGCCGCTCGCCCCGGCGGGTGCCGCCGCCTTCCGCAGCGGTGACCTGCTGACCCGCCTCGTCGACGATGTCGACGCCGCGCAGGATCTGCTGCTGCGCGTTCTCCTGCCGACCGTGGCCGCCTGCGCGGTCACCGCGACGGCGACCGCAGTGGCCGCGGCGCTGCTGCCGCAGGCCGGCCTCGTGCTCGGTTCGCTCCTGCTCATGGCGGGGCTCCTCGTGCCCGCCCTCGTACTGCTGCTGCCCTGGCACGCGGGCCACGCCGGGAAAGCAGCCCGCGCCGAACTCGCCGCAGCCTGTGTGGACATGACCCGAGGAGCCGCGGACCTCGCCGCCTACGGGGCCCTGGACCGGTTCCACGAGCGGATCCACGGCACCTCCGCCCGGATCGCCGCCTTGGAGCGCCACAAGGCCCTGACCACCTCCCTCGCCTCGGCCGTGGTGCTGCTGCTCCAGGGTGCGGCGACGGTCGGCGTCACCTGGCCGGCGCTGCGCGCCCACGCTGCCGGCGCGCTGCCCGCCGTGCACCTCACCGTGCTCGCGGTCCTCGCACTGGTCTCCTTCGAGGCCCTGGCGCCGCTGCCGGCCGCTGCCCGGCGCCTCGCCGAAGTACGGGTGTCGGCGCGCCGGTTGGCCGACCTCCTCGACACACCACACCCCGTCACCGACCCGTCCGCTCCGGCCCCGCTCCCGGCCGGTGAGCCGCTCGGCGTGGAGATCACCGACCTGTGCGTACGGCACCGCCCCGGCGGGCCCCCGGCCCTGCAGGGGGTGAGCCTGAGCCTGCCGCCCGGTCGTGCTCGTCGGCGCCAGCGGGTCCGGCAAGTCGACGCTGATCGCGGCGCTCATGCGGTTCGTGCCCTATGAGACCGGCAGTATCCGCCTCGGCGGGCGCGAACTGCGCGAGTACGCGGGCGCCGACGTGCGCCGGGTCATCACCGGGATGACCCAGGACGCGCATGTCTTCCAGACCACGATCCGCGCCAACCTGCTGCCGGCCCGCCCCGGAGCCACGGACGCGGAACTGCGCGAGGCCGCGACCAGGGCCCGGCTCATGGACTGGATCGAGTCCCTGCCCGACGGCTGGGACACCCTGCTCGGCGCAGACGGCGCGACGATGTCGGGCGGCCAGCGACAGCGCCTCCTGCTGGCCCGGGCACTGCTCGCCGACCCTCCGGTCCTGGTCCTCGACGAACCCACCGAGGGGCTGGACCCGGACACAGCGGCCGCCGTACTCGCCGACATCCTCGACGCCACCCGCGGCCGCACCACACTCCTCGTCACCCACGAACGGGCGGGCCTGGAAGCGGCCGACGCCATCGTGACCCTGTGATCCGGACATGAACATCACCCATGAGTGGCCGGGGGAGTTCGGGCGGAATGCCGACGGCGCAGGAATATCCGTGTCGTCGGCGGGAGTTGATCACGACATGACCCAAGGACCCGCGCCCCGACCCCTGTCCGACGACGCCCTCTCGGAGCTGCTCGCCAAGCAGCAGTTCGGCACCCTCGCCACGGTGAAGCAGAGTGGTCATCCTCACCTGACCACCATGCTCTACACCTGGGACCCCGAGGCCCGCATCGTGCGGCTGTCCACGACGGCCGACCGCGTGAAGGCGAAACATCTGCGCCGCAACCCACGGGCGGCCCTGCATGTGCAGGGCGGCGACGTATGGTCGTTCGCTGTCGCCGAGGGCACTGCCGAGGTCTCCGAGATCACCACGGTGCCCGGCGACGCGGTCGGTCGGGAACTGCTCGCGATGATCCCGCCCGCCGCGAAACCGGAGGACACGGACGCCTTCCTCCAGCAGCAGGTCGCCGAGCGCCGGATCGTGATCCGCCTGCGGGTGGAGCAGCTCTACGGGACGGCCCTGGACATCAACGGCTGACGCCTCTTCATTCGGAGCAGCCGACTTCGTACGGTCCCTTTCCGGGCCGGCGGGTCCGCCGGCGCGCACCTCGGGCGGGCGGTCACCTCACCGGCCTGACGGTCACTGGGTGTCACGGCTGACTCCTGGCTGATCGCGTCCCGGCGGTCCCCCCGCAGTCCTCATGCGCCTCCGACCCGGCACGAGGAGGTGCCGGCCGATATGGTGGTACGCGGTGGGGGACATGCGGGTCGTCGCGATCCGCCGGATCGGCAGGCGTGGAAGAAGTGATGCCGATGATCTCCGACATGGTTCTCGTACCCACCAGCGACGCCACGCTCTCCGGTGACCTCGTCGTCCCGACGGCGGCGCGGGCCGTGGTGCTCTTCGCACACGGCAGTGGCAGCTCCCGGCACAGTCCGCGCAACCGGATGGTGGCCGCCGAGCTGCGCACCGCCGGGTTCGGCACGCTGCTGATGGATCTGCTCAGCGAACGGGAGGAGCGGCACGACGCGCTGACCGGCGAGCACCGCTTCGACATTCCCCTCCTCGGTCGGCGCCTCGTGGCGGCGATCGACTGGCTGGACACGCAGCCCGACACCCGCGGCCTTCCGGTCGTCCTGTTCGGCGCCAGCACCGGTGCCGCCGCGGCACTGGTCGCCGCGGCCGAGCGGCCGGACCGGGTACTGACCGTCGTGTCCCGGGGCGGCCGTCCCGATCTGGCGGCCGGCGCCCTGGAACAGGTGCGGGCCCCGGTGCTGCTGATCGTCGGAGGCCTGGACGAGCAGGTGCAGGAGCTGAACGAGGAAGCGGCCCGGCGATTGCGGGCACCGCATTCCCTGACAGTCGTTCCGGGGGCGACGCACCTGTTCGGCGAACCCGGCACCCTGGAACAGGTCGCCGAGACGGCCAGGCAGTGGTGCGACGACCAGCTGCGCCGCACCCCGCGGGAGCCAGGGGAGCCCGGAGCGTCCAGGGCGGCCCCGCAGACGGACGAGTGACCACCCCGGTCCCACGCATCAGCTCGCCCGTCAGCCCGGCTCCGGCCTGCCGAAGTACTCGGCGTAGCGGGCCGGCAGCTGGGACAGGAGGTGGTCGAGCTGCAGGTCCGGGACCGCGTCGGCGACCGTGGACAGCACGGCGTCCGCGTCCCACTCCGCGGTGCGCGGCCGGGCGCCGGTCTGCACGGACACGCGCCGCAGGAACTCGTCACAGTCGAACGACTCCGGACGCCCCCGGTCCAGATGCAGGGCCTCGTCCAGGGGCGCGGGCAATCGTGCCGCCAGTTCGTCGGCTTCTTCCGGAGAGATCCGGGTCGCGAGCACCCACAGCACCGCCTCGCAGACCTGCTCGGCCTCCTCCCGGCTGCGGTACTCCCCGCGATCACGGACTTGGGCCAGGAACTCTTCCAATCGCACGGCGGCCTCCCAATGTCGTCGCACGCCATCACGGCGAGCCGCTTCCTTCCAGTCTGCCGCGCACTCCGACATCCCCGACAGCATCACCTGTGACGATCAACAGGGAGCGTCCCGGACCGCTGCGGCTACAGCTCCGCTCGGACCGCGCGGACGGCGGCCACCAGGTTCTCCAGGGAGGCGCGGGTCTCCGGCCGGCTGCGTGTCTTCGAGCCGCAGTCGGGGTTGACCCACAGCCGTTCGGCCGGGACCGCCCGCAGGCCGGTGCGGAGCAGTTCGGCGGCGGTGGTCCGGAGGGCGTCGGCGGTGACGCGGCCCTTCCAGTAGCCCTCGATCGCCTTCTTCAGTTTCCGGTTCCGGACGGTGAGGTGAGACACATCAGCTTTTCGGCCCTTTTGGGATGTCTTGTGCGGGCGACGCACCATCACTCAGAGCAGCGCCATACCGCAAGTTCAAGATCTGGCCCCTCTTCCTTTCTCCGTGCGGCCCGGATACCCCTGGAGAGTGAGAAGCCGGGCCGGACGGCGACGACGCGGGAGGAATCCACCATGGGCGAGGAACGGTTCGAGGACGGCTGGTATGTGGACGGACGATGCACGAACTGCGATGTCGCACGGCAGCTCGCCCCCGGCCTGATCGGTGAGGTCGACGGTCGCGCGGCGGTGCTGCGCCAGCCGCGTGACCGGACCGAGGTGCTGCAGCTGCATGCCGCCGCACATGCCTGCCAGACCCGGTCGGTGCATCCCCCGGGCGGGCGGCTGGACGCAGCGCTGGACCCCTTCCCGATGGCCCTGGACGACACCGTGTACCTGTGCGGACACAACTCCAGGCGGACCGCGGGAGCCAACTCCTACCTGTTACGCCGCCCCGGCGGCACCGCGATGATGGTGGACACGCCGCGCTGGAGCAGCACGCTGGCCGCGCGCTACGAGGCGCTGGGCCCCGTCACCGACGTCCTGCTCACCCATCGCGACCACGCCGCGCACGGGCGCAGCTACGCCGACCGCTTCGGTGCCCGGCTCTGGATCCACGAGGGAGACCTCGATGCCGCCCCGGACGCCGACCGGGTGCTTCGGGGCACCGACCCGGCCGAGATCGCCGAGGGCGTGATCGCCCACCCCCTGCCCGGCCACACCCGTGGCAGCGTGCTCTTCGTCGCAGACGAGCGGTACTGCTTCAGCGGCGACAGCTTCTACTGGTCGCGCAGCACGGGGGACATCGAGGTGGTGGAGAGCGTCACCTGGTACTCCATCGGTGAGCTGGCCGCCTCCTTGGCCCGGACCACCGGCGGCCTGCGCTTCGAGTGGCTGTTGCCCGGCCACGGCGACCGCCGCCGCCTCCCTGCCGACGAGATGGCCCGACGACTGCGCCGGCTGACAGCACGTACCCGGGAACTGCGGCCCCGGCCCGTCGACTTCACCGCAGTGCGCTGGTGACGGGCGACTGCCGGACGGGTCCGTGCGGGTTGCCCGGCGCTGTGTCCCTTGCTTCCTGAGCCGATTCCGGGGGCGCGGGTGGAAGCATGCGATGCCATGCGTGCTGCGTACATTGATGAGCTGGGGACCGCGGACGTCATCCGGTACGGCGAGATCGCGGCGCCCCGGCCGGGTCCCACCGACGTACTGGTGGACGTCCTCGCCACCACGGTCAACCCGGTGGACACCTTCGTACGGTCGGGGCTGTTCCCCACACAGGTGGTCTTCCCCTTCGTCGTGGGCCGTGACCTGGTCGGCACGGTGGCCGAGGCGGGCCCCGGCGCCACCGGTTTCCGTGCAGGGGACCGGGTGTGGTGCAACAGCCTCGGGCACGGAGGACGGCAGGGCGCGGCGGCGGAGCAGGCGGTGGTGGCGGCCGATCGGCTCTACCACCTGCCCGAGGGAACCGATCCGTACGATGCGGTTGCGGTGGTCCATCCGGCGGCGACCGCGTATCTGGCGCTGTTCGTCCACGGGCGGCTCAGCGTGGGGGAGACCGTGCTGGTGGCCGGCGCCGCGGGCAATGTCGGCAGCGCACTGGTCACCATGGCGGTACGGGCCGGCGCCCGTGTGCTGGCCACGGCCGGTGCCCGGGACGCAGAGTACTGCGCGGAGCTGGGCGCGGCCGAGGTGTTCG
Source organism: Streptomyces sp. NPDC053069 (assembly GCF_044546895.1). NCBI lineage: Bacteria > Bacillati > Actinomycetota > Actinomycetes > Kitasatosporales > Streptomycetaceae > Streptomyces > Streptomyces sp. NPDC053069. The sequence continues at coordinate 185,390 of NZ_JBITZN010000005.1, forward strand.
ACTACCGGGATCCGGAACTGACCGAGAGGATCCGCAGGGCGGCGCCGGCGGGGCTCGATCTGTACCTGGACACGGCGGGTGTCAACGACCTGGAGACCACGGTCGAACTCCTCGCCCTCAGGGGCCGCGTGGTGCTCCTGGCCGGCATCCGAACCCGCCCCGTACTGCCCGCCAGGGCGCTGTACGTGAACGACCGCACCGTCATGGGTTTCGTGATCTCGCACGCGACACCCGACGAACTCGCCGCAGCCGCCTCATACATCAACGGCCTGTTCGGCCAGGGTGCTCTGCGCCCGAGGAGCACCGAGGTGTTCCCGCTGAGCGCGGCAGCCGACGTACACGCCCGGATGGAGAGGGGCGAGCTGCGGGGTCGACGCGCGGTCCTGCGGACGGACGTCACGGCCACGAGTCGCAACGCGGCGACGTCCACGCGCTAGCCGAACACGAGACGCACCGGTCGGCCGCACCGGACGGATGAAGATCCCGTGCGGGCCTTCCACGATCACGGCCGCCGGCCGGCCGGGGCGGCGCCGGTCGGGGTTCCCCCCGCGCAACGTGCGTCCGGCCGCCGTCGAGCCCGTGCAGGAGACCACCCCCACCTCGGGCACCTCCAGCACCGGGCAGGGTGCGCCGGAGCGCAGGGCGGGTTGCAGCATGCCGGCGAGGGCGAGCCGGGTGAAGCCGGCCGCGTATGCGGTGAGCGGCATCAGTGGGTGGCTCCCTCGGTGACCTTCAGGTCGTGGCCCTCGGGGGTGCGGGCGGCGGCCAGCAGCAGGGCGGACAGTCCGCGGGCGACCGTGGTGGGCTCCAGGGCCGGGGCGGTGCCGTCGACGACCTGTTCCGGCGCCCAGGGGACATGCGCGAAACCGCCCCGGGCGTGCGGGAATTCGGTGGCGATGAGGTGACCGAGGCCGTACGCGACGTGGTTGCAGACGAATGTGCCGGCCGTGTGGGAGACGGCGGCCGGCACACCGGCGGCACGCAGCGCGGCGACGCAGGCCTTCACCGGAAGGGTGGAGAAGTAGGCGGCGGGGCCGCCCGGGACGACGGGCTCGTCGATGGGCTGGTTGCCGGCGTTGTCGGGGATGCGGGCGTCGTCGAGGTTGATGGCGACGCGTTCGACGGTGACGCCGGGGCGGCCGCCCGCCTGACCCAGACACAGGATCAGGTCGGGGCGGGAGACACGGATGGCGTCGCGCAGGGTGGCGATGGACTCGCCGAAGACGCAGGGGAGTTCGGTGGCGGTGACCGTGAGCCCGGCCGGAGCCTCGGCGGCCACCAGCGAGGCGGCCTGCCAGGAGGGGTTGACCTGCTGGCCGTCGAAGGGGGCGAAGCCGGTGATGAGCACGTGGGCCATGGCACTTCTTTCACGAGGGCGTCGGTCTGCACCGAGGGCGTCGGTCTGCACGAGGGGCATCCGTCCGCTCAGAAAGCGAACAGCGCCATGATCACGGTGGAGCAGGCCAGGAGCGGGAGAGCCGTCGGGATCTGTGCCTTGATGGGCCCGTACTGGTCCTTCAGTTCCAGCAGGGTGGCCGGGACGATGTTGAAGTTGGCGGCCATGGGCGTACACAGCGTTCCGGAGAATCCGGCCAGCATGCCGACCGCCAGCACGGCCGGCGGATTGCCGTGCATCTGCCCGATGAGGACGGGCCAGCCGATCGCCGCGGTCATCACGGGGAACGCGGCGAACGCGTTGCCCATGATCACGGTGAACAGGAACATGCCGACGCAGTACGCGAGCACGGCGAGGTACTTCGCGTTGTCCGGCAGGACGTCGTGCACGATCTTGCCGACCTGGGTACCGACCCCGGCCAGTGCGAAGATCGAGCCGAGTACGGCGAGGAGCTGGGGCAGCAGCAGGGCGGCCCCCATCGCCTCCAGCATGGAGCGCCCGGAGTGCAGCGGCACGGACAGCTTCCGCTCACCGGTGACCAGCATCCCGACGACGAGGGCGACGAGACAGCCGACGCCGAGCCCGAGGAGGGTGGCCTTGCCCGTCTCGAAGAGACCGGACGTGTCGAGGACGGAGGCGCAGACGATGGCGACGAGCGGGATCGTCAGGGCGGGGATGAAGATCTTGCTGCCGAGCCGGGCGGCGGAGGCCTCGCGCTCCTCGGTGGGGCTGGTGGCTGGAGCGCCCCTGCCCAGGAAGTTGAAACCGGCGAGCACGATGAGGGCGAGCACCGCGACGCCGAGCGGTTCGGCGGGCAGCGTCCAGCCGCCGTTCTTCGCGGTGGCGTTGGCGACGCCGGTGCCGTAGGGGAAGGTGAGCCCGAGCAGGCCCCAGAAGGCGGCGGACGTCCACCGCTTGGGGTTGCTGCGGTCTGCGGCCATCTGCACGGCCATGACGACGAAGACGAGACCCACCAGCCAGTAGAGCCACTCGACCTTGATCACTTGCTGTTCTCCTTCGGAAGCGGCACGTCGTGTTCGGCGGCGGCGAGCGCCATCTCCCGCTGCAGCTGCCGGTCCAGGAGCAGCAGCCGGGCACCGTGGACGAGGAAGGCGCAGACGGCGAGCGGTATCGCCCACAGGGCCAGCTGGGTCGGTTCGAGATTCTGGTGGTACGTCGAGTTGACGAAGCCGGTGATCAGGAGGATCGAGCCGATCGCGATGAAGCAGTCCTCGCCGAAGAAGAGGCCCACGGTGTCCGAGGACGCGGCGTAGGAACGCACCTTCTCGCGCACGCGCTCGGGCAGCGCCGTGCCGGCCGTGCGCTCGGCGGCGGCCTCGGCCATGGGCGCGACCAGCGGCCGTACCGTCTGTGCGGGACCGCACATGCTGGTGAGGCCGAGCGCCGCGGTGATCTGACGGATCAGGAGGTAGACGGTGAGGAACCGGCCGGCGCTGAGGCTGCCGAGCCGTCCGATCAGATTGCGGGCCTGCTCGCGCAGGCCGTAGCGCTCCAGGAGGCCGATCACGGGGAGGACGACGGCGAAGACGGTGACCGAGCGGCTGTCGGCGAAGGACCGGCCGAAGGCCGCGAGGACCTCCAGCGGGTTCATCCCGCCGATCAGTCCGGTGAAGACACCGGCGACACCGACCACGAGGACGGGATTGCGGCGCGTGACGAATCCGAGGATCACCACGACCACGCCGAGGAGAACGATCATGCGGTTGCCTTTGGCGTGAGCGGGCGGGACGCCCGAGCGGCGCGGATCCGGGGGTCCGAATCCGTGAGGATGCCCGGGACCCTAGGGGATCGTTCAACGATCGAACAAGGGGTCGGACACGGAAAATCAATCCCTTGTCGGATCGTTCAACAATCGCCTACGTTGAAGGTGTGATCGACCTCAACGCAGACCTCGGTGAAGGCTTCGGCCGCTGGACCCTCACCGACGACGACGCCCTGCTCTCCGTCGTGACCAGCGCCAACGTCGCCTGCGGCTTCCACGCCGGCGACCCCTCGGTGATGCGCCGCGTCTGCGGCCTCGCCGCCGAACGCGGCGTCCGGATCGGGGCCCAGGTCTCCTACCGTGACCTGGCCGGCTTCGGCCGCCGCGCCATGGACGTGCCCGGCGACGAGCTGGCGGCCGAGATCGCCTACCAGATCGGGGCGCTGCGGGTCTTCGCGGAGGCCGCCGGGACCGAGGTCGCCTACGTCAAGCCGCACGGCGCGCTCTACAACCGCACCGTGCACGACGCCGAGCAGGCCGCGGCCGTGGTGGCCGGCGTGCGCCTGGCGGGCGGGGTGCCGGTGCTCGGCCTGCCCGGGTCACGGCTGCTCGCCGCCGCCGAGGAGGCGGGCCTCACCGCCGTACCGGAGGCCTTCGCGGACCGCGCCTACACCCCCGCGGGCACCCTCGTGCCACGCCGCGAGCCGGGCGCTGTGGTGACCGACGAGGACGCGGTGGTCCGGCGCGCGCTGGCGTTCGCGGTGGACCGGGCCGTAGCAGCCGTCGACGGTACGACCGTCCCGGTGGCCGCCCGCTCCCTGTGCGTCCACGGCGACACCCCGGGCGCCGCCAGGATCGCCGCGCGGGTCCGGGACGCACTCGACGCGGCCGGAGTCGAGGTAAGGGCATTCGCATGACCGAGAGCCGGTCCGATGAGGGGCGCATGACCGAGAGCCGGTCCGTCGAAGTGCGCCCCGCCGGGCGGCACGCCCTGCTCGTCGAACTGCCCGACGCCGAGCGCACCGGAGCCTTCCACACCGAACTCCTGCGACGGCGTGCCGCGGGAACCCTGCCACCGGTCGAGGAGATCGTGCCGGGCGCGCGGACCGTGCTCCTGGACGGTGTCACCGACCCGGAGGAACTGGCCCGCCGGATCACCGACTGGGACCTGCCCGCCCACGCGGCCGACGACGGGGCGGTGGTGGAGATACCCGTGCGCTACGACGGCCCGGACCTGGCCCGCGTCGCCGCCCTGTGGGGCGTCGGCGCCGACGAGGTCGCCACCCGGCACACCTCGTACACCTACCGCGTCGCCTTCTGCGGATTCGCCCCCGGCTTCGGTTACCTCACGGGCCTGCCCGCCGCGCTGCACGTGCCCCGCCGCGACACACCCCGCACCCGGGTCCCGGCCGGCGCGGTCGCGCTCGCCGGCCCCTACAGCGCCGTGTACCCGCGCGCCACCCCCGGCGGCTGGCAGCTGATCGGGACCATGCCGGACCCGACCCCGCTGTGGGACCTCACCCGGGAGGAACCGGCACTTCTCACGCCGGGGACCCGGGTGCGGTTCGTGGCCGAGGGCGGCACACCATGACCGTCAAGCTCGCCGTCGTACGCTCCGGCGCCCTCACCACCGTCCAGGACCGCGGCCGGCGCGGCCATGCGCACCTGGGCGTGCCCCGCTCCGGCGCCCTGGACGCCCCCGCCATGAGGCTGGCCAACCGGCTCCTCGGCAACGCCCCCGACGCCGCCGTCCTGGAGACCACCCTGACCGGCTGTGCCCTGCGCCCCGACCGCGGCGTGACCGTCGTGGTCGGCGGCGCGCCGTGCCCGGTGACGGTCGACGGCCGGCCGGTCGCCTGGGGACTGCCCGTACGGGTGCCCGCGGGCGCCGTCCTGAACGTGCGCGGCGTGACGGCCGGCGTGCGCTCCTACGTGGCCGTCGCCGGCGGCATCGCCGTCGAGCCCGTCCTCGGCAGCCGCGCGACGGACCTGCTGTCCGGGCTCGGCCCGGCGCCCCTGCGCGACGGGGACGTCCTCCCGCTGGGCACTCCCGCCCCACAGCCGGCGCTGCCCGACAGCGCTCCGTGGCCGGCTCCGCCCACCGAACTGACCCTGCCGCTGCGCTTCGGCCCCCGCACCGACTGGTTCTCACCCGCCGCGCTGCACACCCTCACCTCGGCGACGTACCGCGTGTCGCAGCACAGCAACCGCATCGGCCTGCGCACCGAGGGACCGTCGCTGGAGCGGGTGTCGGCCGGTGAGCTGCCGAGCGAGGGCATGGTGCTCGGCGCCGTGCAGGTGCCCCCGGACGGGCGCCCGGTGGTGTTCCTGCACGACCACCCGACGACCGGCGGCTACCCGGTGATCGGCGTCGTCGCCGAGACAGCCCTGGCGGCGGCCGCCCAGGCCGCGGCGGGCACCCCGATCCGCTTCACCCTGGGGTGACGCCTCGGCAGGGCGGGTTCGCCGGGGTTCGCCCTCCGACACCGAGCCCTCCGACACCGAGCCCGCCGGCGGCGTGCCGGGCGATCGGCGGTGGGCGATTCTGGAGGAGTGGGTCGAGTCCCAGCCCGTCGGATTCCGGCGGTCTACGCCGCCCCGGGCCGCCGGGCGGTACGCGTGACGCTGGTCGCCGCGGCCGGTTTCAACCTCTTCCGCTACGGCCTCGATCGTCCCGTGGCGGCCACGTACGCCCTGTTCGCGGCCGTGGCCCTGGGCGGACTCGCCAAGATCCCGGGCACCGGCCGGCAGCGAGCCGCGACCGTGCTGCGGCTGCTTCCGGTGTGCTGGCTGCTGGTCGTCGTCGGCACCTGTCTGTCGGTGCGGACCTGGAGCGCCGTCGTCGGCATGCTGGCGGTCGGCTTCACGCTGGCATTCGCCGCCGTGGGCGGCCCGCGCCCGGCAGGAGCGGCGCCAGGCCTGCAACTCCTCTACATCCTGCCGTCGTTCCCTCCGTACGCCCCCGGCACGCTCGCCGAGCGCCTGATCGGTACCACCACCGGACTGGCCCTGCTGGTCGCCGCCGAGGCACTGATCCTTCCCGAGCCCAGCCCGCCGTCCTACCGGGCACGGGCCACCCACGCCGCGCGCACCGCCGCACACTGCGCGACCCTCCTCGCGGCACCGCCGTACGCCCTGACCGGTCCGGACATCCGGGCAGCCTGGGAGACCGGCAGGTCACTGCGGTCCCTGACCGTGCCGGAGGCGGAACGCCCGGCCGGACCAGGAGTACGCGACCGTGCCCTCGCCCACACCGGCCTCGCCACGCGCACCCTCCTCAGCCGACTGGTCCAGCTGCCCGCCGCGCCGGGCGGGCAACCGGGCCGCGAGGTGACCGCCGTACTGCGGGCCGTGGCACGACTGGCCACGGCGACCGCGACCTGCCTGCGCGCCGGGGCGTCGCCGATCGCGGCGTACGAGGACCTGGTCAGGACGCGGGCCCAGCTGTCGGCGGTGTCCGCGGGCCCTATTCCCACCGCGGATTCCCCGGCCATCGGGGGTTCCCCGCCCATCGGGGGTTCCCCGGCCACCGGGCCGGCCGCCACCGCGGGTCCGGCGTCCCCCGGGCCGGCTCCCACTGGGGAGTCCGCGTCTACTTGCGCAGCCCCTGCCGGGGAGCCCGGGTCCGCCTGCCCGACCCCTGTCGGCGAGTCGGCATCCGTTTGCCCGGCTCCCGCCGGGGATTCCCCGTCCGCAGGCCCGCCCCCCGCCGGGGGTTCCGCGTCCGCAGGCCCGCCCCTCGCCAGGAAGTGCGCACCCGGAACCGCTCGCGTACCGGAATTCTCGGCTGCCGTGCTGCGTCGGCACGCCGCCGTCCTGGAGATCGCCGACGCCGCGCTCGCCATGGCCACGGCGGCCGATCTGTCGGTCCACGGCAGACACACCCCGATGGGGATCCCGCACGGCCGCTTCTGGTACGCCAGAACCTGGGCGCCGATGCTGTGGTGGCACCGGGTGCGGGGTCATGCCGGGCGCCGGTCGGTGTTCTTCCAGAACGCGGTCCGTATCGCCCTGGCCCTGACCGCCGCCCGCCTCGTGGCGGGGGTGGACACGCTGCCCCACGGTTTCTGGGCCACGCTCGCCACGCTCACCCTCACCCGCACCACCATGGACGAGACCTGGCACACCATCCGACTGGCACTCACGGGCACCCTCGCGGGAGCACTCGTCACGGCCGGCGTACTGAGCCTGGCCGGGACCGACACCCTCGTCTACGCCGTCGTACTGCCCGTGTGGATGCTGTTCGCCTTCACGGTCGGTCCGGTCAAGGGTGTCGGCTGGGCGCAGGGCCTCTTCACCGTGCTCGTGGCGCTGGTCTTCGCGCAGTTGGCCCCGCCGACCTGGCGACTGGCGGAGGTCAGGATGCTGGACGTGCTGGTCGGCAGCGTGATCGGAGCCGTCTTCGGACTGCTGGCCTGGCCGCGCGGCGCCCATGACGAGCTGCGCCACGCCGCGGCGGAACTGCTGCGCCGCGCAGCCGAGATCGTGGTGGCGACCGGCGCCGCGGTGGCGGCCGGCGGGGCGGTGGCCGCGTCCTCGGGCGTGCCCGGTCACCGGTCGCTGCAGCGCGCGATCATCCTCGCCGAGTCCGCGTACGCGCAGTTCCTGAGCGAGCCGACGCCCTTCGGCGGCGCGCCGCGCCGGTCCGGGCTGCGCACCGTGGACTGGCAGGCCACGCTGATGGCCGGTCACCACACCCTGTGGGGGGCCGACCGGCTGCTGACACCTCCGCTCACCGGACTGGGCCCCGCGGCGGCCGGGTGCGTCAGCGGGCTGGGGGAGCGGGTGGCCGGGCGGATGCTGCTGGTGTCGGCGGCCCTGGATCCCGGAGCGGACACCCCTACCGGCCGGATCCCGCTGGTCGATCCGGTCCTCGAAGGACCCGGCGGCGAGCCGCCCGGCGCGCCGCGCCTCTACTACGCGACCGTGTCGTGGCTGGACTCGCTGATGACCGACCTGAGACGGATCCCACGAGGCAGCCCCGAGGCGCCGTGACAGCGCCGCCCCACCGGCGGGCCGGGACGGCACCGGAACCGTTCGACCCGCGGCGCGGGCCCGGCCGCGCGGCGTCGAACACCGTTCCCGGACATGGCACCGCGCGGCCGGTCTGCGAGCAGCACTCCGGGGACAAGGGCGGAGAGGGCCACCGCCGAAGCGGCCACCGTGCCGGCGTACGGCCACCCGCGTGGCTGGGCGGCACGTCGGCCGGAGCCCTGGCGACGGCCCTGACCGGCGCTCCGACGGCACGCGGCCCGGTCACTCACGGAGTCATCGCGTCTGGGTGAGGATCCGCCGAAGCCAGCGGGTACGGGCGTCGCGGGCGTCCTGGCTGAGGGCCGCCCCCGGTGCGAAGGTGTCGAAGCCGTGGAAGGCACCGGGCCACACGTGCAACTCGGCTTGGCCTCCGGCCCGCCAGATCGCCTGCGCATAGCCGACGTCCTCGTCCCTCAAGGTCTCCGCCGACCCCACCTCGATGTAGGCCGGGGGCAGCCCGGACAGATCCGTGGCACGCGCGGGAGCGGCGTAGGGCGGCAGGTCCGCGGCGCCGTATCGGCCGCCCAGCGCCGCCTGCCACGCCGTGGCGTTGGAGGTGCGGTCCCAGAGGTCGATACCGGCCATCTGGTGACTGGAGAACGTGTCGTTGCGGTCGTCGAGCATGGGGTACAGCAGCAGTTGCCCGATCAGCGGGGGCCCGCCCCGGTCGCGGGCGAGCAGGGCGAGTGCCGCGGCCAGTCCGCCGCCGGCGCTCTTGCCCCCTACGACGACACGCTCGGCGTCGATGCCGAGTCCGGCCGCATGCGCAGCCACCCAGGCGAGTCCGGCGCGACAGTCGTCCAGCGCCGCGGGGTACTGGGCCCCGGGGGCCAGCCGGTACTTGACGGAGACGACGGCCAGTTCCAGGGGCAGCGCCCACTCACGGAGCAGTCGCGGAAGGACGGACCAGGCGTTGCCCGTGATCATTCCGCCGCCGTGCATGTAGTAGAGCAGCGGCAGCGGTCCCGCGATCCCGGCGGGCCGTCCGCTCACGAGCGTGACCTCCGGCCCGCCCGGCGGCCCCGGCACACAGAGCTCCTCCACCTCGAAACGGCCCTCGGCCCGCAGCTCCCGGACCGTCGGTCTGGGCCGGGCCACGGCATCCCGCTCCTGCCGTTCCGCCAGGTTCTGCCAGGTGAGCGGTTCCCGGGCCCCCTCCGCCAAACCGCTGAGCCCGGCGGCCAGTTCGGGAGCGAACGGCGGCGCGTGCCACCCTGTCGAGGCACGTCCGGCTTTCGGTGACGGCATGTCATCCGCGAGGTTCATACGGTGTAGCCAACCACCTGCCGGGCAGGGGCCGACCACGCCGGGTACGGGCCGTCCGTCCGTCCCCCGGCGGTCGTCTCCCCGTGGCCTTGGCCGGGAGCCGTCGGGCCTGGTAGGCATGGCCTGTGCGATTCGAGAGTGTTCCCATGCCGGCAGCGGTCGAGGCGCGACCCCGTGACGCTCGTGGGTATCCCGTGCCGGCGATCACTCCCTGGGAAGGGGAGGAGCCCCAGTTCGCGCTGACCGACTACGAGCGCAGCGCCGTGTGCGCGAGGAAGCGTCTGTGCTCGGTGTGCAACCAGGGCATGCCACAGGGGCCGGTGTGGCGTGTGGTGGGCGCCGAGGAGAGCGCGGCGATCGGGACGGCGCTGGCCGCCGGTCGGCCCTACCGCAATCTGGCACCGACCCTCGAAGGACCGGGGCACCGTGCGTGCATGCTGTACGCCTCGATGGTGTGCCCCTATCTGGCCCGGCCCAACGCCCGGCGCGGCATGTCCGCGGCGGAGCCGGACGACATGACCTCTCATGTGGTGCGGGGCGCCGTCCGGGGCGACATGGGCGCGGTGGTGGGCTTCGGCGAGTACGAGTACGCCGTCACCGGAAGCCGGGTGCTCTTCCGGTTCCTCGACGTCGTCGAGTACCTGCCGCACGACACGGCCGACGCACACCTGGACGAACTGCGGGCCGAACTCGCCCGGACCGCGAAGTGACCCGTACCTCGCCCCGGAAGTGCCCGGCCCGTTCCGTCGGCCCGGGTCAGGGGCGGTACGCCGCCAGCCCGACCGTCGAGGTGACCTTGGCCGGGTGACCCGTGCCGTCGGCCGGCAGCGTCACCGTGCCGGACGGGGTGCGCACCGCGAGGGTCTTGCCGTCGGGCGACCAGGCCGGCTCGGTGTAGTCGGTCGTGGCGTGCGGCGTGAGGTCCTTGATGTGGTTGCCGTGCGTGAAGTCCTCGACGAGTACGTGGTCGTGGCCGGCGACGGAGCGTACGAAGACGACCTCCTCCTCGTTCGGGGACAGGGCCGGCTGGGAGCCCTTGGTGAGCTTGCTGCCCTGCTGGCGGAGGTAGTCGTCCCGGATGTAGACGGCGCCGGTGTGGTCGTTGGCGTACACCGAGGTGCCGTAGTGGCCGGCCGCGTTCGGCCAGACGTTGCCGGTCTGCGGAAGCGCACCGCCCGGACCCGGCTCGCCGTACAGGGACAGCGTCTTGGGCGTGCCGTGGACGGCCTTGGCGGAGATGACCTTCAGCCGGGAGACATTGTTCGCGCGCGCCGCGAAGATGAGGTTGTTCTTGGCGGGGATGCCGTTCTGGGTGTCCTTCGCGGTCACCTGCCAGGTCGGGTGCGACCAGTTCTGGTTTCCGGGGTTCTTGGCCACGACGACGCGCCCGCTGCCGTCGGGGTTGGCGATGTCCAGGTTGCCGGAGCCGTCGACGAAGGCGGCCTTCTTGCCGTCCGGGGACCAGGCGAGGTCCCGGACGGGGACGCCGAAGTTCACCGTGTGGCCGCCGATCAGCACGTACTTGGTGCCGTTGCTGATGGTCAGGGTGCCGTGCGAGGCGCTGGTGGCGGCCGAGGCGGCGCCCGAGGCGCCCAGCAGCGCCGAGCCGGTGACGGCCGCGGCCACGGCGATGGCGGCGGTCATGGTGCGGGTACGGGTGGTCATGACGGAGTTCCCCCAGGAACGTCGACAGGTCAGGTCGTTGGGTGAAGCCACGCCAGAGCCGCTCCGGCGTCGTCCTGGTCGCTGAAGGCCACGCGACCGCCTGCCGCTCTGTATGAAGCCCAGCCTGACAGGCCGTGATCCTCGAACCGTCCGTTCGGTGTCACAGGGGCGTAACACGGTGAGCGGCGACACCGGTGGTGAGCGAGGGGTGCCCAGGGGCTAGGGTCCAGCTGATCGCGCAGTCCCTGCGTGTGAAGCTCCGTGCGACCGAAGGACGTTGATGAGACGAAGATCCCTCACCGGTACGGCCGCGGTGTTCATGTCCGCCGCGGGCCTGGCCGCGGCACTGCTGGGCGCCGCCCCGGCCGGTGCCGTCACCGGCCGGCCGGTGATCACCCTGGACACCCCCGCGCCGATTGCCCTTCCGGCCGCGCCTGCCACCGCGGACGTGCACTTCGAATTCCAGACCACGGCGAAGAACCTCCGGGCGGACGACGCCACCCTGACCGTGGACGCCCGGGGCCTGTCGAAGATTGCCAAGGTGACGTTCTCGCACAACTGCACGGCCGAGGGCCTGGTTGCCACCTGCTCGGACGAGTTCGAGTCCGACTCCTCTCCCACCACGCACATGGGCGCCATGACCGGGCTGACCCTGACCCCGCTCAAGGGCGCCGCGCTCGGTGCGGTGGGCACGTACAAGGTCACCGGGCGGTCCGCGCACGCGCAGATCGTGGGCGGCACCGGCAAGGTCGAGGTGGGCGGCCCCTCCTTCGGCCTGGACAACCTGACCGACCACACCGACCTGAAGGTCGGCAGCACCGTGTCCGAACCGGTCCGGTTCAGCAACGTGGGCAACCGTCCCGCCAAGGGCGTCCAGACGGTCCTGGCCGCCTCACCCGGCCTCGACTTCGCCGACCACTACGCCAACTGCAAGTACGGGTCCAACGGCACCATCCACTTCGCGGAGTGCTACCCCAAGGGCGCGATCGGCATCGGAGAGACGGCGGCCCTGGCCGCACCGGTGCGGCTGCACGTGAACTCCGCGGCGCTGTACACCTACCTCGACACCCTCACCGCGCCCCTCGGCCGGCCGGGCTGGCCGGACGATCAGGGCATCAAGTGGACGTGGGGCAAGGGCACCACGCTCGGACTCAAGGTGATCAAGGCGGGCCGCCGGTCCTCGGCTCCGGCGGGTTCCGTCTCCCTGCCGCAGACGGGCGAGGTCACCGCCTACCGGATCGCCTCCCTCAAGGCCCGCAACACCGCCGACTTCGGTGTCACCGGCGCCCGCGCACAAGCCGGGCAGGGCAAGAACGCGACCTTCGCCTTCCGCCTGACCGCGAACGGTCCGGCGACCCTGTACGACCGCAGCGGCGGTGAAGGAGTGCCCACCGTCCGGGTGACGCTCCCGGCCGGTACCACCGCGGTCGGCCACTCGGCCAACTGCTCTCCATGGCAGGTGAACAATCCGACGGCCGAGGCTCACGGCCCGTACGTCTGCGGCCCGCCGGACTTGGTCCTGCCGAAGGGGAAGGTCACCGGATTCACCCTGACGCTCCGGGTCGACAAAGTGGTCACCCATGCCAAGGGAGGCGTCCAGGTGGTCTGGGGTCCGGATCCGTCCCACTCGCACCGGCCGGCGTTCGACCCGGACAGCCGCAACGACTCCGCGGCGCTCACACTGAACTGAGCCTCGACGGCCGCGGCGCACACACGGACGGGGTCGCCCGCCTCGGGCGGCCCCGCCTCGCCGCACCGAGGCGTCCATCGTTCACGCTCGCCGACACCACCTTCCACTGCGTCGACGGCGACCCGCGACCGCTACCACCTCCGCAGCGGCGCGCAAAGCTGTGCACGAACGGCTGAGTTCGCCCGCGGCACCGTGACCGGCCCGTGGGTACCGTGACGCGAGCCGATGTCCCCCGGATGGTGATCTGCCGATGCCTCAGCCCGCCACAGCCACCACCTCGGGGGAACCCTGCAACCCGGTCCTCGCCGAGGTCGTCCGCTCCGGGTTCGTCGAAGGGCGCCACCGGGGAAGTGCGGTGCTGCTCGCCGCGGACGGTTCGGTGGAGCGGGCCGTCGGTGACATGACGTCCCCCGTCTTCCCGCGGTCCGCCAACAAACCGATGCAGGCCGCGGCGTGCTGCGGGCCGGCCTCGGCTGACAGCGGGCGGCCGGCGCGACCCCGTGGCCATGAACTGCTCCGGCAAACACACGGCGATGCCGGCCGCCGCCGCGCTGCGGGGCCGGCCGCTGGAGTCCTACCGTGACCCGGACCATCCGCTGCACCTGCTCATCCGCACGGTGGTGGTGGAGGAGGCGGCCGGCGAACCGGTGACCGCTGTCGGTGTGGACGGCTGCGGGGCCCCGCTGATGGCGATCAGCCTGACCGGGCTCGCCCGTGCCTTCCGCTCGTACGTCCTCGCCGCGCCCGGAACGCCCGAACGGCGGGTCCCCGACGCCATGCGCGCTGCCCGACGCCCGCTCCCTGGCCCTCAAGGTCGATGACGGCGGGACCCGAGCCCAGCCGTTATGCGGCATTCGCCCCGCCCCGCGCAGCTGATGTGTCATCAACTTGACTGCCCATGAATGGATTTGCCGTCTATTGGCATGCCAAACGGCTGTTGTCTTCCGTTCTCTGAGCGTTCAACCGGGAATCCCTGTGAGTGTTGTGTGCTCTCCCTAGCCTCCTTGAGGTTTCGGAAAGAAGGGGCTCATGGACGACTCATTCCTCGCGGTCCGGGCGCGCGGGATCACCAAGTGTTTCGGTGATGTCGTCGCACTCGACGGCATCGATCTGGATGTGGCGCAGGGACAGATCCACGGCCTGGTCGGACCGAACGGCGCCGGCAAGACGACACTCCTCGGGCTTCTGCTCGGCCTGGCCGTGGCCGACGGCGGTCAACTGGAGATCCTCGGTACGCCGGTGGGCCGGACGTTCGCCGCTCCCGACGGTGTCGCCGGGTTCGTGGACGGTCCGGGCCTGTATCCCTCGCTCACCGCCCGGCAGAATCTCGCCGCGCTGGCCGCTCTGCACGGCCAGGACACGCGCGCGGCAGGCATCGACGCGGTGCTCGACCAGGTCGGGCTGACCGAGGTCGCCGACGACCGGGTCCGCGGATTCTCCCTGGGCATGCGTCAACGCCTCGGCCTCGGCGCGGCGTTGCTCACCAGGCCTCGGGTCCTCGTGCTGGACGAGCCGTCCAACGGCCTCGACCCCGCCGGCAAGAAACACGTCCACGGTGTGCTGAGCAGGCTTGCGGCGGAAGGGACCAGTGTCGTGCTGTCGAGTCACCGCATGGACGACCTGGAGGCGCTGTGCTCCGAGGTCACCATCCTCGCCACCGGACGGGTCGTCTTCTCCGGCCCGCTGGGCAAGCTGGCCGCAGAGAACCGTGAACTCGACTACCGCCTGGTCACCTCCGACGCACAGGCAGCCCGTCGGCTGGCCGCCGAGACGCCCGGGATCCACGTGGCGGACGGCACGGGAGGGCGCCAGGGACGCGACGCACTCGTCGTACACGCACTGGTGCCCGCCCTCGACGAACTGGTCGTACGTCTCGTGCAGTCGGGCGTCGCCGTGCGTGAACTCGCCCCCGAGGTCTCCCCGCTGGAGGCCGCCTTCCTGGCCCTGACCGAGCAGCGGGACCCCGGGGCCCGGCCACAGGAGACCGACCAGCCGCGGAGGGCCGGCCGATGACCGCGACCACAACCGCCGTGGCCACCGACCCCACCGCCGGCGCCGGACGAGTCTCGGTGGCCCGCGGCTACCGCTTCGAACTGGTCAAGCTCGTCTCGCAATGGCGAATCCGGCTCCTGGTGCCGGCCTGCTGGATCGCACCGGCGCTCTTTGTCGCCGGGGTGAGTCAGCAGAGCACCCTCCCCTCCGACACGCTCTTCGGCCGCTGGATGCTCGCCACGGGGTGGGCCGGCCCCCTGGTGATCCTCGGCTTCTCGGGCACCTGGGCGCTCCCGCTGCTGACCTCCGTGGTCGCCGGTGATGTGTTCGCCTCCGAGGACCGGCTGGGCACCTGGCGCCACCTGCTGGTGGCGGTCCGGTCGCCGCGACGGATCTTCGCCGCGAAGACCCTGGCGAGCCTCACCGTGATCCTGCTGCTCGTGGTCGGGCTGGCCGTTTCCAGTACGGCCGGTGGGCTCATGGCGGTCGGCAACCGGCCACTCGTCGGCCTCGACGGCCACCTGCTGGCCCCGGGGGACGCCGCCGGCAAGGTGCTGCTCGCCTGGGCCTGCGTCCTCGCACCCACCCTGGCACTCGCCGGGATCGGCCTTCTCGGGTCCGTGGTAATGGGACGATCCCCGATGGGACTGCTGCTGCCGGCGGTCGTCGCGCTCGTGCTGCAGCTCGCCCAGATGCTGCCGCTGCCCGTCGCCGTACGACTCGCCCTGCCCAGCTGGGCGTTCATCGCCTGGAACGGTCTGTTCACCAGCCCCGCACAGCTGGGTCCGCTCATGACCGGCATCATGGTCAGCCTGGTGTGGGCCGGGACCGCCACCGTGCTCGCGTATCTCCTCTTCCTGCGGCGCGACTTCACCAACCTGACCGACGACGGCTCGGGACGCCGCGCTGTCACCGCCGGACTTCTGCCGCTCGCCGGGCTGACCGCCGCGACCGTCGCCGTGGTCGCGGCGACGACCGGGGCCACCGGCTCCGGGATCTCGCAGGACAAGGTGCAGCGTTCGCTCGCCACGGAGTTCGCCCACCTCTACCGCATGCAGACCGAGCAGCTCAACCGTCCTGCCGTCACCGAAGCGCAGCTGAAGGCCACGGCGACGTGCGACAAGGGCAGCGTCAGGGTCGCCGCCGAGGGGCCCGGCAACGACTGGCGCTGCGTCGTCTCCTGGCACCTTCCCGGCGTCGAGGCCACCGGGACGGCCGTCTACCAGCTCGACGTCACCTCGGACGGTCGGTTCACGGCCGACGGCGACGGACCGAAGGAAGTGAACGGCTACTTCCTGGTGCGGACCCCCGTCGGGGACGCACCGAACCCGCTTTGGCAGTTCGACGGCAACGTCGGGCTTCTCCGTACCTCGAAGGGATGACTTCATGCAGGTAACCCGCAACCGCCGACCCGCCGAGAGGTCGGTTCCCGGCAGACGCATCGGTCGTCGGGGCACCCTCACGGCCGGCGCCACCGCGGTCGTCCTCGCCGTCACCGCCGGCATCGGTTACGCCCAGACCTGCCAGTTCGGCACCGATCAGGTCGGCCAGATGACCGACCGGGGCCAGGTCATCTCCAGCGACCAGTACATCGCCCCGTACGGCGACCGCCTCGTCCTGAACAACGGCAAGATCATGTCGTCCTCGGTCAGCCCGGACGGCACCCACCTCGCCGCCGCGGTCACCGACGGCGGCAGCGCACTGGCCGTCGTGGACGTGCAGAACTGGCAGGTGCAGCAGGTCGTCGGCGCCGCCGCGTCGTCGACCCCGCGGCTCAGCAGCAACTCCGTGGGCCAGGAAGGCCCGACGTACTCGCCCGACGGCAAGCAGCTGTGGCTGAGTCAGACCGACGGCTACACCAGGTTCACGGTCAACCCGGACGGCACGGTCGCCAACCCCGTGCCGGTCAGGATCCCGGCGGACGGATCCAAGCACGCCCTGGTCGGTCAGGCCGTG
The DNA here is from genome assembly GCF_044546895.1 of Streptomyces sp. NPDC053069. Classification (NCBI taxonomy): domain Bacteria; kingdom Bacillati; phylum Actinomycetota; class Actinomycetes; order Kitasatosporales; family Streptomycetaceae; genus Streptomyces; species Streptomyces sp. NPDC053069. Next base: position 202,112 of record NZ_JBITZN010000005.1, read on the forward strand.
TTCTCGTCCGACGGTTCCACCGTGTACGCCGCGGTCAACGGCCAGAACCGGGTGGTCGCCATCGACGCGGCGACCGGCGCCATCGAACAGAGCTGGCCCGTGGGCAACGCCCCGCGCGACATGGTCCTGGCCGACGGCAAGCTCTACGTCAGCAACGAGGGCGGCCGCCCGGCACAGTCCGGCGACACGACCATGAACTCGTACGGCACCCAGGTGCCGGCCGACCCGAAGACCGGTGCCACCACCACCGGCACGGTCAGCGTCATCGACCTGGCGAACCCGGCCGCCACCCCCGCGAGCATCGACGTCGGTCTGCACCCGACCGCCCTGTACGCCAAGGGCAGGTCCGTGTTCGTCACCAACACGGCCAGCAACGACGTGTCGGTCATCGACACCGCCCGGGACAAGGTCGTACAGACCATCTCCACCCAGCCGTGGCCGGAGGCGTCGGTGGGCTACGAGCCCAATGCGGTGACGCTCACCGAGGACGGCCGCCTCCTGGTGACGCTCGGCCGCGCCAACGCGGTCGCCGTCTACCGGTACGAGAGCCCCCTGGAGCCGGTGCGTTTCGTCGGCCTGCTCCCGACGGACTACTTCCCCGCGGAGATCACGGCCGTCGGCGATCAGGTGCTGGTCTCCAACACCCGGGGTATCGACGCCCGCCGCCCCAACAACCCCGCCGGGCGCGGCACCCACGACACCACGTCGAGCGTGCAGCGCTTCACGCTGCCGGACGACAGCGTCATCAGGTCCGAGACGGTCAAGGTGTTCCGGCAGAACGGCTGGACCCCCGGCTCGGTCCAGCTGGCCAAGGGCAAGGGCCACACCCGCCCGGTACCGGTCCCGGCGCGGCTGGGCGACCCCTCGACGATCAAGCACGTCTTCCTGATCGTCAAGGAGAACCGGACCTACGACCAGGTCTACGGCGACATGCCCGAAGGCAACGGCGACCCGTCGGTGACGCAGTTCGGCGAGAACGTGACGCCGAACCAGCACGAGCTGGCCCGGCAGTTCGGCCTGTACGACAACACGTACGACATCGGCACCAACTCCGCCGAGGGCCACAACTGGCTGATGCAGGCCGACGACCCGGAGTACACCGAGTCCTCGGCGGGTGAGTACGCGCGCAGCTACGACACCGAGAACGACGCCCTGGGCCACCAGAGGTCGGGCTTCATCTGGACGGGTGCGCAGGCGGCCGGGAAGACGGTACGGGACTTCGGCGAGTTCCAGTCGATCGAGAGCAAGCCGTCCGGTGCGACCTGGCAGAACCTGTACTGCGACGCCAAGAACATGGACGCGACCGGCCAGTCCACCGCCTATCCCATACAGACGGGCTCGGCGATCCCGTCACTCAACGACGTGTCCGTGCCCGGTTTCCCGATGTTCGACCTCGACGTCCCGGACATCTACAAGTACGAGATCTGGAAGCAGGACTTCGAGAAGAACGGGCCGGCGAACCTGAACATGTTCTGGCTCTCGAACGACCACACCGGTGGTCCGGCGAGCCCGGCGGCCCAGGTGGCGGACAACGACCTGGCGGTCGGCAGGATGGTCGACGAGATCTCCCACAGCCCGTACTGGAAGGACTCGGCGATCTTCGTCGTCGAGGACGACTCCCAGGCCGGCCTCGACCACGTCGACGGTCACCGGGCCCCGATCCAGATCATCAGCCCCTGGGCCCGGCGCGGCACGGTCGACAGTCACTACTACTCGCAGATCACGGCGATCCGTACCATCGAGCAGATCCTCGGGATCCACCCGATGAACCAGAAGGACAGCGCGGCCACCCCGATGACCCGCGCCTTCACCCGGCACCCGGACTACACGCCGTTCACCGCGCTGCCCAACCGGACCTCGCTGACCGACGGCCTGAAGACCCCGCCCTCCTGCGGCGTGGACACCCCCGCGCCGCAGAACCCGAGCGCGGCGGCCGTGCCGTCGGCCAAGGTGCCGGCGGACAAGCGGGAGCTCGCGGCCGAGTGGGACGCCTGGAAGTCGAAGCAGCACCTGACCGGCCCGCACGCCATACCCGACTTCGCCAACCCGGCGCAGATGAACCACCTCACGTGGTACCAGACGCACAACTGGACCAAGCCGTACCCCGGCGAGAAGAGGATCCACGCACCGAACGACGTGCCGGGTGCCTACATCCCGTCGTCGGAGTCCGACGGCTGACGCAGACCGGCCACCCCGTCGCAGACCCCTGGCAGGCCACCGCCCGCCAGGGGTCTGCGGTGAGTCCCGAAAGGGAACCTACTATGGGGGCATGAGGATGCGCGACGCTGACGAGACCTGTGGCATCGCCCAGGCCGCCCTGGTCCTGGGGGACTGGTGGAACGTGCTGGTGCTGCGGGAAGTCGCTCGCGGACACGTCCGTTTCGACGCGCTCGCCACGGAGATCGGCCTGTCCCGCAAGGTCCTCACCGAGCGGCTCGGCCGGCTCGTCGCCCAGGGCGTCCTGCACCGAAGCGTCTACCAGCGTCGGCCGGTACGTCACGAGTACCTGCTCACGGACGCGGGAGTCGCGCTGTTGCCGCTGCTCGTCGCCATGCAGGACTGGGGCGACCGCTGGGTGCTGGGCGACGGCAGCCTCACGGGGACGACCACGCAGGACAGCGCCGAGCACGCCCGAGTCCACGCCCTGCCCGGCACCCGCATACCCGAGGGCCTGCGGCTGCCGGGCACGCGGGGTGCCGTCCTGCCGCTCGTCGCCCCCGACGCCGCCGCGACCGTACTGTTCACCTACCCCGGCACAGGAGTCGAGTGGCCCGAGCCGATCCCCGGCGCCGCCGGCTGCACACTGGAGAACCGGCTCTTCCGGGACGCCTGGCCACAGTTCCGGCGGTCGGGCGTCGAGGTGCGCGGCATCAGCACCCAGCTCCCTCATGAACAGGACGAGTTCGCGCGCGCCGAGGGGCTGCCGTACGACCTCCTCTCCGACGCCCGGCACCAGCTGGCCGCCGCTTTGCGGCTGCCGACGTTCCGTGCCGCGGGTCGCCTGCGGCACAAGCGACTGATCCTCGTCGTCGACGCCGACCACACCGTGCGGCACACACTCTTCCCGGTCGTCGACATCCCGCACGCGGTGACCCAGAGCCTGCGCCTGGCCACCGACTGCACCAGCACAGCCTGAGCCAGGCCCGCTCCCGAAGCGCCCTGGCGACTGCTGCCACGACAATGAGACGGTGAAGACCACGCCCGTGTGGTGCACGACGCGGCGGCCCCATGAAAGGCGGTGGGGAACATGACACTTCCTCTGGTGGTGGGCGTCGACGGCTCCGACTCATGTCTGCCGGCGGTCGACTGGGGTGTGGACGAAGCCGTACGCCACGGTGTTCCGCTCAGGCTGGTGTACGGCTCGCTGTGGGAGCGTTACGAGGGCGGCCTCCCCGCCATGGCCGTGGGCCCGGGGCGTCCCTCCGAGCAGGCGCTGGCCGAGCACATCGTGGCGTCCGCGGCCGACCGCGCCGAGCGCCGCAACCCGGATGTGAAGGTCACCACCGACATCGTTCCGGACGACGCCGTGGACGCCCTCGTGCGCGCGGGCAACGGTGCCTTCGCGCTGGTGACGGGCTCGCGTGGCCGTGGCCGGCTCAAGGGACTGCTGCTGGGCTCGGTCGGTCTGGCCGTGTCGGCCCGGGCGCACTGCCCGGTGATCGTGGTGCGGGGCGATCGGGCGGGCCTGGCGGGTACGCATGAGCGGATCCTGCTGGGCCTGGGCGAAGCCGACACGAGCGCGGAGGCCGTGCGCTTCGCCTTCCGGGAGGCCGAGGTGCGCGGCTGCGTCCTGGACGTGGTGCGCGCCTGGCGCAGGCCCGCCCACGACAGGAGCGGTGAGCGGACACGGACCGACGCACCGGCAGACAAAGACGCGGACTCGTCCGAGGAGGGCGCCCCCGCCGCTGTCGAAGCTCGGCTCGAGGCCGCGATTGCCGAGCATCCGCAGGTCCGGATGCGCCGGACGACGCTTGAGGGACCGGCCGGGAAGATCCTCGTGGACCGGTCGGCAGCCGCGGATCTCGTGATCGTCGGGGCACAGCGCAGAACGGGTCACTTCGGGCTCCAGATCGGCCGGGTCAGCCATGCACTGCTGCACCACGCCCAGTGCCCGGTCGCGGTCGTGCCCCAGCGGCAGTGAAGGGCGCGATGCCCTGCCTGCCCCGCTCTCAGCCGAACAGGCTCCTCACCCGGAGCGTCTCGACACGCCGCCAGGTGCCGTCGGGCAGCAGTATCCAGTCGCCGTCCGCACCGCGGACCCCGACGCGGACGGAGCCGGCAGCCGGACGTGCGGCCGGTCGACGCGCCCTCGTGGTCGGCGGCAAACGGGCACCGCAGCGGGCGTGCTCTGCACGGCGGCCGGCGTGTGTGCGCTTCTTCATGGTCCTCCCCGTCCGCAATGTCACCTTCCGGCATCACCGGCCGGGTACCCGGCCGAGTGCGGCCGAACGGCACTCAGGAGAGCTCAGCGCTCCGAGTTCCCCGCCGACTCCTGTGGCTCCAGGTGAGAAGCGAGGACCGCCGCCTGGACCCGGCGCTGCACGCCCAGTTTGGCCAGCAGGCGCGAGATGTGGTTCTTGACGGTCTTCTCCGACAGGTACAGCTTCTTGCCGATCTCGCGGTTGGTCAGACCGTCGCCGATCAACGCCAGGATGTCGCGTTCCCGTGGAGACAGGCCGGCCAGCTCGGGCGGCACCGAGGGAGCCGCGGCCGGGTCGGCCCGCAGGGACCGCATGAGGCGGGCCGTGGTCGCGGGGTCCAGCATCGACTGTCCCGAGGCGACGGTGCGGACCGCCGACACCAGATCGGAGCCCCTGATCTGCTTCAGGACGTAGCCGGAGGCTCCGGCCATGATCGCGTCCAGCAGCGCTTCCTCGTCGTCGAACGAGGTCAGCATCAGGCACGCCAGCTCGGGCATGCTGTCGCGCAGCTCCCGGCAGACCGTGATGCCGTCACCGTCGGGCAGGCGGACGTCGAGCACGGCGACGTGCGGGCGCAGCGCGGGGCCCCGGGCGAGCGCGTGCTCGGCGGTGTCGGCATCGCCCACCACGCGGATGTCCGGTTCGGCGTCGAGCAGGTCGGTCAGACCCCGTCGCACGACCTCATGGTCGTCCAGCAGGAACACGCGGATCGGGTCCTGCTCGCTGAAGGAGCGTGCTTCGGTCATCAGGACCTCTCGTTCCCCGGGGGCGGACGGACTGCGGACTGCCCATGCGGCCGATCATCACGTGTCCGCCGCCGCCAGACTAGGGCCGACCGGCCCCAGTTGCTCCATGGTCGTCGCGCGCGGAGCGCTGACCCGCCACTCTGGCATCAGGCGCACGATCACCTTGAAGAAGCCGTGGCCAGGGCCGCCCGGCCCTCGGGTCCCGGGTACCAGGGCCGGTCGGCCCGGCACAGGGACCTGCGGCCCCTGATCCCGCGACGGCCATGTCAGCACGCTGGTATCGGATCACACGCCCCGGGAGGTGGACACCATGACCCGAACCGTCACCGTAGGTCTCGACGACTCGCCCGAGAGCCGGGCCGCCGCCGAATGGGCGGCCCGTGAAGCACGGCTGCGTGCCCTGCCGCTGAAGATGCTGCACGTCTTCGACCCCGTTCCCGTGCCCGTGGCCCAGGCAGCTCTGCTCGGCGCCGAAACCGGCCAGGACTGGTCCGAGAGGATTCCGGCCGAGGCTGCGGAGGGCATCGGGCTGCGCCACCCGGGCCTGGAGGTGATCACTGACCGAGTGACCGGCGACCCGGCCGAGGCTCTGGCCGAGGCGGCGGACGCCGCAGAGCTTCTGGTGCTCGGCTCACGCGGCGTCGGCGGCATCGGAGGATTCCTGGTCGGCTCGGTCAGCCTGTCCGTCATCGCGCACACCGCCCACCCGGTGGTGCTGGTCCGGGCCGGAGAGCAGGCCGCCGACGAACACCGGACGGACCCGGCGGGTGTGCCGTCGGCCGCGACCCCCTTCCGGCCCGTCGTCCTCGGCCTCGACACCGGCGACCCGGCCGAGGCGCTCCTCGACTTCGCCTTCGACGCCGCCGCGCTCCGGGATGCGCCCCTCAGGGTCGTCCACGGCTGGAGCGAGCCGCCCACCTCCTTCTATCGCTTCTACGGCGACGAGGAACTCCGCGGCTCGCTCGCGCGCCGGCAGGCCACCACGCTGACCGAGGTACTGCGTCCCTGGCGGCAGAAGTACCCGAACGTCCCGGTGATCGAGGCCAGCCGCTGCGGCAGCCCCGCACAGGCCCTCGTCAACGCTTCCCGCGACGCTTCGCTCACCGTCGTCGGCCGGCGCATCCGTATCAGCCCGCTCGGTGCGCACATCGGGCATGTCACCCACGCCGTTCTGCACCACGTCGTCGCGCCCGTGGCCGTGGTCGCGCACGACTGAGACACAGGTGAGCCCGATGAACCTGCCGATCGTCGTCGGAGTGGACGGATCCGAGCCGAGCCTGCGGGCCGTGGACTGGGCGGCCGACGAGGCCGCCCTGCGCGGGGAGCCACTCAGGCTGGTCCATGCCTCGCTGTGGGAACGGTACGAAGGCGCCCTGCTCGCCCAGGAACTGGACAAGCCGTTGGAGGAGGTCATGGCCCTGGATGTCGTCGGCGTCGCCCGCCACCGCGCAGAGCGCCGCCAACCGGGCCTGAAGGTCACCACCGACGTGCTGCCCGAGGAAGCGGAGCACGGGCTCGTCAGGGAGAGCCGCACGGCCCTCGCCATGGTCGTGGGGTCCCGAGGGCGCAGAGGGATCACGGAGGCGCTCCTCGGCTCGGTCAGCCTGACGGTCGCAGGGCACGCGCACTGCCCGGTGATCGTGCTGCGCGGCAGCCACGACAACCAGGCGCGCGCCGGGATCCACGGCCGTATCGTCCTCGGCGTCTGCGGGAAACCGGCGGGCTCGGCGGCCGTACGGTTCGCGACCGAGGAGGCCCGGCTGCGTGGCGTGGCCCTGGCAGCCGTACGGGCTTGGCGTCGCCCCGTGCACACGACCACGGGGCATCCTCTGCTCGTCGGCGAGCCGGCGCATCTCGACCAGCGGGAGGCCGCCGAGGTGGTGGAGGAAGCCCTGCGCGACGCACCGTCCGGCCTCGAAGTGGAGCGCCGCACCGTCGAGGGCAACCCCCGCGACGCCCTGATCGCCGCGTCCTACGACGCCGACCTGCTCGTCGTCGGCGCCCGGCGCCGGCACGGTCACCACGTACTCCACCTCGGCTCCGTCACCCACGGACTGCTGCACCACGCCGCGTGCCCGGTGGCCGTGGTACCCGAATCCACCTGACGTCGGGGACCGTCGTGTGCGCAGGGCCCTGCGGTGGTGTCACGTCCACGCGCCGCACGGCGAACAGGCCGGCTTCGACGCGGACTGCCGGGCCGTGCGCCATCGTCACGAGCCACTGGCCTCGGGCAGAGGCAGCGGGAGCCGGGTGTGCACTTCGAAGACCCCCCACAGTCCCGTGGCCCGTAGCATCCGACGGAAGACCGCACTCTCCGTGACCAGGCGCAGCCGGCCCCGCCGGGCGAGCGTCCGGTTGCGCGCGCGGCACAGGACACCGATGCCGGTGCAGTCGATGAAGGTGACCAGTCGCAGGTCCAGCACCAGATCGGGGCGTGAGCCGGCCGTGAGCGCATCGAGTCGTTCGCCCAGCGCGGACGCGGTCAGCACGTCTATCTCGCCCTGCAGGGAGACGAACGTGGTCCCGTCTGCCACGCCATGGGCCACGACCACCTCCCGTGCGGGGTGGTCCGGCGGGCGAGCGGCGTCGTTCTCGGACATGGGAAAAGCGAACCCGCGCCGCAGGGAGCGGCGGAAGGGCCATCCGGCCCCGGCCAACGGTCCGTCCGGCCCGCCCGTGCCATCGGCGTGGACCGCGCGCATCGGGTTGCCGGCCCGCGTGTGACGGTGAACCCCGGCGGTACCGCCCGGTCGGCCGGGTCGTCTCGGCCGGACGGGCGCCCTTGCCGCCGGGCGGGGCGGCCGGGCGTCGGCCGCGGACCGGACGGCCCGGGAGGTGCACCCGGTCCTCCGGAGGGGGCGCGGCCGGGCCGCGGGCGGCGGGCGCACCCGGGGCGTCCCGGTGAGGTGGTCGGCTGACCGTGCCGATGGCAGAGGGATACAGTGGTGGCGTTCCGGCGGCGTCGGACGCGTGCGCCGAGGGACCGGGAGGAGCACGGTGGAAACCCCGGAGGAGCTCCGCGTACTGCTGCCGCAGCTGAAGCTCGATGAACTGCTGGAGGAACTGCAGGCCAGGATCGACGCCGCCCGCGGCACCCGGGACCGTGTGCACAGCCTGCTGGGAGCGGTCCTCGCCGTCGGCCGCGAACTGAACCTGGAACAGGCCCTGCACTCCATCGTGGAGGCGGCTGCGACGCTGGTGGACGCCGCATACGCGGCCCTCGGCGTCATCGGACCCGACGGAAAGACCCTGTCGGCGTTCCACACCGTCGGCGTGACCACCCAGCAGATCGCCGAAATCGGCTCCTTGCCGGAGGGGCACGGCATCCTCGGTGAGCTGATCCGCCATCCGGAACCCCTGCGCCTGGAGAAGATCTCCCAGCACCCCGCCTCGTACGGCTTCCCGGACCACCACCCGCCGATGAACAGCTTCCTGGGCGTGCCGATCCGGGTCCACGACCAGGTCTTCGGCAACCTGTACCTGACCGAGAAGCGGGGCGGGGCGCAGTTCGACGAGGAGGACGAGTCGGTCCTGTCCACGTTGGCCGTGGCGGCGGGCGTCGCCATCGACAACGCGCGCCTGTACGAGGAGTCCCGGCTGCGTGAACGCTGGCTGCGGGCGAACGTGGAGATCACCCACCGCCTGATGTCCGGAGGCGACCCCGCCGAGGCGCTCGGCCTGATCGCCGAACGCGCCCGGGAGATCTCCGGCTCGGCCCTGGCCGCGGTCGCGATGCCCCTGGAGGGCAGTGGTTCGCTCAGCGTGGAGATCGCTGTCGGAGTGGACGCGGAGGCGCACCGAGGACTGGTGCTGCCCCTGCACGACACCCTGATGGGGCTGGCGTTCTCCGCCGCCGCCCCGGTCGGCAGCGACCACGTCGGCCACGACGAGCGGGTCTCTCCCGAGCCCCCGCGCTTCGAGGGGCTCGGCCCCGCCGTGGCCGTTCCCATCGGCACCGGCGAGGGCGGTGTGCGAGGTGTGGTGCTGCTGGCCCGCGAGGTCGGCCGGCCGGTGTACACCCCCAAGGAGACCGAGACACTGCTGGGGTTCGCCGCGCAGGCCGCGATCGCGATGGAACTGGCCGAGCGCCGCCAGGACGCCCAGCGGATCGCGGTGCTCCAGGACCGCGACCGGATCGCCCGGGACCTGCACGACCTCGCCATCCAGCGGCTCTTCGCCACCGGGATGACGCTGCAGAGCGCGGGCCGCTTCATCGAGCACCCGGTGGCGTCCGAGCGGGTGCTGCGGGCCGTGGACGACCTGGACGAGACCATAAAGATCATCAGGTCGGCGATCTTCGGCCTGCGCGCCCGCGAGGGCGGCGGTGGCACCGGGCTGAGGGTCAGGGTCGTCCACGTGGCCGGTCAGGGCGCGGCGGTCCTGGGGTTCGCGCCCAGCGTGCGCATGGAAGGGCTGCTCGACACCGATGTGCCGCCTGACATCGCCGACCATGTCGTGGCCGTGCTCTCCGAGGCCCTGACCAACATCGCCCGGCACGCGCACGCCGACCGAGCCGACGTGGCATTGACCACCGACGGCCGTGAGGTCCGCCTGAAGGTCTCGGACAACGGGGTCGGCATCCCGGCCGACGGCCGGCGCAGCGGGCTGCGGAACATGGCCGAGCGGGCGGAGCAACTCGGCGGGCGTCTGGAGCTGGCCACCCACGACAACGCCGGTACCACGCTGGAGTGGCACGCCCCGCTGCCCGTGGGGTAGGCGGTTGCAGCGCCCTGCGGCCCACCGCGACGACGGCACGCGTCACTGACCCGGCGCCGGCCCGCAGAGCCCCTCCTCGCACGGACGAGCGGTCACGTCAGGCCACCGCTGCCGTAGGGGGCGTACAGATCGAGCAAGCGGATCCGGGAGGCGTGCAGCCGCTGAGCGACCACCCGCCCCACCCAGACCGCCGTCGCCCGCCCGAACTCGGCGTCACCGGCGCACATGGCCCGGACCGCCTCGGCATCGAATTCCCAGGCCCGCACCGGACTCATCGCCTCGGCGCCGAGATGCCAGATGTACGGCGCGAAGTGCCAGGACCAGCCGATGAGTTCGCCCTGGCCCAGGGTCTCGATCACGGCGGGACGGCGGCCGGGCACGTGCAGGTCGAGGGCGACGGTTCCGGTGCGGACGATCCAGAACCGGTCGGCGCGCCGGCCCTCCTCGAACAGGCGGGTCCCGGCCTCGAAGGAGACCTCGCGGGCGAGGCGCATCAGCCGTTCGCGGTGCACGGGCGCAAGAGCCGTGGTCAAGGTGGTGGCGGAGGTCATCGCACCGGCTCCCTTCCATGGGCTTGTGCGTCCAGCCTGGGCCCGCCCGGCCCGCCACGCCACGGGCCGCTCGGGCCCGACCGGGGGGTCCTTCGACCCACGTCTGCGGCGCCGGAGACACCGGACGACCGCCGCGCGGAGCACGGCTGGTCCCGGTGGCGGTTCCGTGCCCGCTCGCGCACGCATCATGGGCGAGGCCGATGGCGCGGGAGCCTCGCTCCGGAACGGCGCAGTGATGGGTCCGCGCGGCCGCCCGTGGATCAGGAGCCGCCCCGTGACCGCGTCGGCGTCTTGGAGTACGCGTCGTGCCAGGCGGCCTTCGCCCCCGAGTCGCCGATCCGGTAGACGTCCACGACCGCCCCCACAGCAACCGTCAGCGAGAGCACGCCCACGAGGATCCGCACCGGGAGGGCGGACCAGCGCGTGGCGCCGCCCTTTCCACGCTCGGCCCGAGCACTCCGACCCGCCCACCACACGAGCGCCGCCAGCACGAACAGCCCCAGGGCCCAGGGCAGCAGTCCGTCACCCAGCTCGGTGTGCCGGCGTACCAGGGCGTCGTCGTCCACATGCTGTTCGAGCCACTCACCTGCGTGCGTGGTCAGCGGAACGCTGACCAGGGCCACAAGAGCCAGCAGCGGCAGCAGGGGACCCAGCCGCCGGCCGGCGCGCGGCCACAGCGCGGCCGTCGCGAGGGCCAGCGCGGTGAGGGGTATCAGCACGACGACCACATGGACCAGCAGGACATGGGTGGGCAGACCGTTGACCAGATTCATCAGTGGACTCCAGAGAGGGCGAGAGCGCGTCAGCCTGGCACGGCAACCTCTCAGTTGCCTCTCAGCCCGTCGATGAAGGTCGTGCCTCGTGCCTCGTGCATCGGATGCCGTCGGCTGAACTCTTCGGACAGCATCCCCATGACGACGAGATCGCGGTGCCTGCCGGAGAGGAACACGCGATCGCGCAGTCGGCCCTCCTCGACGAAACCCAACCGCTGGTGCAGCGCGAGCGACGCCTCGTTGTGCGCGAAGATCCGTGCTTCGCACCGGTGAAAACGCCGCTCGGCGAACATGAAGCGCAGCAGCAGCACCGCGGCCTGTGCCGCATAGCCCTTGCGCCGGTGTTCCGCGCCGATCGTGATGCCGTACTCGAACCAGCCCGCGCGCGGGTCGGCGTGGTACGAGCCGACAGCACCGACCAGTTCCCCCGAGTCGACGGCCTCGATGGCGAGTTGGAAGCAGTCACCGTCGGGCGTGGCGACGGCCTGCTCCTCACGCCATCCGATCATGGTGAAAGACGCGAGGTCCAGTGCGGCACAACGTACGTCCGAAAGAACGAGCCTAGTGTGGGGTTGTGGGCGGCGGTGTGATGACGCTGTTCCTGTGCGGGGACGTGATGCTCGGGCGCGGCGTCGACCAGATCCTTCCGCACCCCGGAAGTCCGGTGCTGCGCGAGGGGTACATGACGGATGCCCGGTCGTACGTGGAGCTGGTCGAGGCCGTCAGCGGCCCGATTCCCGCGCCCGTCGACCCGGCCTGGCCGTGGGGTGAAGCGCTGCGGCTGCTCGACCGATCCGCCCCGGACGCCCGGATCGTCAATCTGGAGACGGCTGTCACGGTAAGTGACGACTTTGCGCAGGGCAAGGCGGTCCACTACCGGATGCACCCGGCCAACCTGTCCGCTCTGACGGTGGCCCGGCCCGACGTGTGCGTACTGGCCAACAACCATGTGCTGGACTTCGGCCGGCGGGGGCTGGAGGAAACACTGGACTCGCTCGCCGGGGCCGGCCTGCGGACGGCGGGCGCGGGACGCACCGCCGACGAGGCCTACGCACCTGTGGCGGTCCCCCTCGGTCCCGGCCGCCGCATCCTGGTCCTCGCCCTCGGCGCACTGTCCAGCGGCATCCCGTCCGGCTGGGCGGCGACGCCGGACCGGCCCGGCGTCGCCTACGTCCGTGAGCTGTCGCCGTCGGCCGCCGAGGAGGCCGTCCGGCGGGTGCGGCGGTCGAAGCGGCCGGGCGACATCGTGGTCGTGTCGGTGCACTGGGGATCCAACTGGGGCTACCTCGTCCCGCGCGACCAGACGCGTTTCGCGCGCGCCCTGGTAGACGGCGGCGTCGACATCGTCCACGGACACTCCTCGCACCACCCCCGCCCCGTCGAGATGTACCGAGGCCGGCTGATCCTCTACGGCTGCGGTGACTTCATCGACGACTACGAGGGCATCTCGGGCTACGAGGAGTACCGCGACGACCTCCGGCTCGGCTACCTCGTCTCGGTGGACGCGGACACCGGGTGTACGACCGGCACCCGGATGTTTCCCCTGCAGGCGCGGCGGATGCGGCTGGAACCCGCAGCGGACCGGGACCGCGCATGGCTGCGCGCGACCCTCGACCGGATCAGCCGCGGCGTACGGATCGATGTGGACGCCGACGGCGTGCTCAGCCTCGCACCCGGCGCCGCCGCCTCCCGGCCGGAGCCCCGCCGCTGAGCCGACGACTGCGGCTGACGCTGCTCGGCGCACGGAGCGGTGCCGGATGCACCCTTCGTGCCGGGCGGGGGAGCGCACGCGCCGGGTGGCGGTATGGCCATAGAGCCGCGGGTACCCGTTCGGTCGCAGACGTTTGCTGAGGAGATGACTCGGATGCTGTTCCTCGGACTGCTCCTGCTCGCGGGCACGGGCGCCTTCACCGCCCTGGCGATCGTCGGCAACATGTCCGGCGGGCCCGAATACACCGTTTCCGTCCTCGACCACGACATCGCCACGATGAATGGCCTGGCCCTGTTCAGCTCCGGCCTCGCGCTGGCGCTCATCTTCTGCCTGGGCCTGGCGATGCTGGCCACGAGCGCCACCCACCGCAGCCGCCACCGCGGCCCTCGCGCGCCCTGGACCCACAGGAGGCAGGACACGACCACGCTCGGCGGGACGACAGGGCCGGCAGGGCCGGGGGCGCGGGCCTGAACGCTGAAGACCGAAGCCGCAGTGGCTGTCCGGACTGACTGCCCGTCACGCGGGACTAAACGTTGCGTACGTACGCGCCCGCGCGTGCGGCGATCGCGGCGGCCTCGGCGGCCCGGTCGGCGGCGGCCTCGTCGAGCGGGCCGCCGCTGATGAGCAGGTGGTAGTAGAGCGGGGCGGAGACGGCGCGGACCACCTCCCGGTCATCGGTGCCTTCGGGCACCTCGCCCCGTTCGACGGCCTGCCGGACGCAGGGCGCCCATTCGCCGACGCGGATGTCGTAGAAGCGCTGCAGGGCCGCGGCCGTTCTCGCATCGCCAGTGGCCGCGGCGATCAGCGCCTTGAACAGCGGCCCCTGCCGGGGGTCCGTGAGGGTTCGCTGCACCAGTCGGGCGTTGGCCTTGAGGTCTCCGAGCAGTGAGCCGGTCTCGGTGCGCGGTGCGGACTGCTCGGCCATGTCCGCAAGAAGGTCGGCCACCAGCCCCGTCACCGTTCCCCAGCGGCGGTAGACGGTCGTCTTGCCCACGTCGGCGCGCCGGGCGATGTCGGCCAGGTCAAGCCCCGTGAAGCCCTGTTCGGTCAGCGCGTCTTCGGCTGCCCGCAACACCGCCTCCCGTACCCGGGCCGTGCGCCCTCCGGGTCGTACGGTTCCCGGCTCAGCCTCGCCAGTCATAACGGCACTCCAGTTCCATTAATCGCCACGGCCTGCTACCTTGGTGACTGCTAACGGAACTATAGCTCCGTTAGTTGCCGTCCGTGGCCTTCGGAAAGGATCTGACATGGAATACAGGCGACTGGGTGCGTCCGGACTCATGGTTCCCGCGCTGAGCTTCGGGGCCGGCACCTTCGGCGGCCGGGGGCCGCTCTTCAGCGCCTGGGGCACGACGGATGCCCAGGAGGCCCGCCGCCTCGTGGACATCTGCCTGGACGCCGGCATCACGATGTTCGACACCGCTGACGTCTACTCCGCCGGCGCCTCCGAGGAGGTGCTGGGGGAGGCGATCAAAGGCCGCCGGGACCAGGTGATCGTCTCCACCAAGACCAGCCTGCCGATGGGGGACGGACCGGGCGACGCGGGCTCCTCGCGCTCCCGGCTGATCACCGCCTGCGAGGACGCCCTGCGCCGGCTGGGCACCGACTATCTCGACCTCTTCCAGCTCCACGCCTTCGACGCCGGAACACCGGTCGAAGAGGTGCTGGCCACTCTCGACACCCTCGTACAGGCGGGAAAGGTGCGCTACGTCGGCGTCTCCAACTTCTCCGGCTGGCAGGTGATGAAGTCCCTCGCGGCCGCGGAGAAGAACGGCCACCCGCGCTATGTGGCCCACCAGGTGTACTACTCCCTCATCGGCCGCGACTACGAGTGGGAGCTCATGCCGCTCGCCCAGGACCAGGGCCTCGGTGCGATCGTCTGGAGCCCGCTCGGCTGGGGCCGCCTCACCGGCAAGATCCGCCGCGGCGTACCGCTGCCCGCCGACAGCCGACTGCACCGCACCGCCGACTACGGCCCGCCGGTCGGCGACGAACACCTCTACGGCGTGGTGGACGTCCTGGAGGAGATCGCGGAGGAGACGGGCAAGGCCGTGCCGCAGATCGCCCTCAACTGGCTGCTCCAGCGGCCGACCGTGTCCTCGGTCATCATCGGCGCCCGCAATGAGCGGCAACTGCGCCAGAACCTCGGTGCCGTCGGCTGGAGCCTCACTGCCGAGCAGATGGCGAAACTCGACGCGGCGAGCCATCGGCCGGCGCCCTACCCCTACTTCCCCTACGAGCGTCAGGAAGGCTTCGCCCGTCTGAACCCTCCGCTCTTCGCCGCACCGCGCTGAGGAACCTGGGCCGGCTCGACGAGACGGCGGGCCGTGCCGGCAGGATCGACGATCTGAGTGCCGACCAGCAGGTAGGCGTAGGGATGGTCGTCCCACCCCCCGGGAACGCGGCAGCCTGCCGCTCACGGCAGTGAGGCGACAGGAGTGGGTCCGGTCCGGGCCGGGAGCGCGGCGTAGACGAAGATCGAACTGCTCACCGGCTGGTCGAGACCCGACGGCGGAGCACCGTTGTGCGGGAGGCGGCAGGCGATCACGGGTTGTCCTGGTCCACGACGTCAGTCGGCAAAGAAGCTCACGCCCTGGGCCAGGGTGAGCTCGCTGGAGTAGTTGATGGTGTTGGTGGCCGCGCGCATATAGGACTTCCAGGCGTCGGAGCCGGACTCCCGGCCGCCTCCGGTGTCCTTCTCGCCGCCGAAGGCACCGCCGATTTCCGCGCCGGAGGTACCGATGTTGACGTTGGCGATGCCGCAGTCGGAGCCGGCGGCGGACAGGAACATCTCGGCTTCCTGCTGGTCGCGGGTGAAGATGCTGGACGACAGCCCCTGGGGAACGTCGTTGTGCACGGCGATCGCCTCGTCGAGGGTGTCGTAGGTGAGGACGTAGAGGATCGGTGCGAAGGTCTCCTCCCGCACGACGTCGCTCTGTTCGCCGACGCGGACGAGGACCGGTTCGGCGTAGGCCGCCGCGGGCGCGGCCTCGGTCAGGCGCCGGTTTCCGCCGGCCAGGATCTTGCCGCCCTGGGCCTGTACGCGGGACAGCGCGTCGCGCATGGCGTCCAGCGCCTCGGTGGAGATGAGCGGGCCGACCAGCGTGGTGTCGTCGAACGGGTTGCCGATGGGCAGCCTGGTGTAGGCGGCGGTCAGCCGCTCGACGACCGTGTCGGCGATGTCACGGTGGACGATGAGGCGCCGCAGTGTCGTACAGCGCTGGCCCGCGGTGCCGGCCGCGGCGAAGACGATGGCCGGGACGGCGAGGTCCAGGTCGGCGGAAGGAGCGACGATCGCGGCGTTGTTGCCGCCGAGTTCCAGCAGGCTGCGGCCGAAGCGGGCGGCCACGCGGGGGCCGACCTCGCGGCCCATGCGGGTGGAGCCGGTGGCGCTGACCAGGGCGACGCGGGGGTCGTCGACGAGCTTTCCGCCGACCGCGCGGTCACCGAGCAGCAGGCGGTGCACGTCCCGTGGTGCGCCGGCCTCGTCGGCGGCGCGGGCGAGCAGGTGGTCGCAGGCCAGGGAGACCAGCGGCGTGCGTTCCGAGGGCTTCCAGATCACGGTGTCGCCGCAGACGAGGGCGATGGCGGTGTTCCAGGACCACACGGCGGCGGGGAAGTTGAAGGCGGAGATGACGCCCACCACGCCGAGCGGATGCCAGGTCTCGGCCAGCCGGTGACCGGGACGTTCGGAGGCGATCGTGCGGCCGTACAGCTGTCGGGACAGGCCTACGGCGAAGTCGCAGATGTCGATCATCTCCTGGATCTCGCCGAGCGCTTCGGAGCGGATCTTGCCCGCCTCGATGGTGACGAGGTCGGCCAGGTCGCCCTTGTGGTCGCGCAGCAACTCGCCCAGCCGGCGGACCAGTTCACCGCGGCGTGGTGCGGGCGTGGTGCGCCAGGTGAGGAAGGCCGTACGGGTGGCGGCGACGGCCTCTTCGATGTCGGCGGCCGTGGCCGCCGCCAGCCCGAAGAGGTGTTCGCCGGTGAGGGGTGTACGGGCGTGCAGGTCGCTGCCCCGGGGCACGCCGGCGCCGACGTTCTCCAGGGCGGCACGGGCGCGGGCGCGCAGGTCGTCCGTGGTGGGCAGTGCGGTGCTGGTCATGGCGGTCCTTGGGGTGAGGGGTCGGTCAGCCGAGGACGTGCGGGAGGCCGAGCTCGCGGGCGACGCGGGTGAGGGAGCGGGTCTGCTGCTGCTCGTAGAGGGCGTAGGGGTCCAGGACGTCGCGGCCGAGGGCGCCGGACAGCCAGGCGGCGTCGTAGGCGGCGCCCTGCTGGTCGTCGTGGCGGGTGCCCTCGCTGCTGAGGTTGGACTGGAAGATGCCGGCGGCGGAGCGGGGCAGGAAGTCCTCGTAGACGATGGGTTCGGCGGTGACCCAGCCCTGCCGCAGCAGCGCGTCGAGGCCGGCGGGCGGCCCGCTGCCGTCGCCCGGCAGGCCGGGACCGGGCCGGTAGGTGAAGTACCCCAGTTTCCCGGCGGCGAGTTCCTGTTCGCTGCCGGGCATGTGCCGCTCCCACACGGCGCGTGCCAGGTCGCCGCGGGCTGCCGAGGGGTTACGGGCCGCCTGCTCGTCGACGCGGCCGAGGAGGTCGTCGTACAGGGCGCGTCCCTGGCGGGTCAGGGCGATGCCGCGGGCTTCGACCTCGCCGAAACGGACCCGCAGGGCACCGCTGACGACGTCGCCGTCCGGAGTGCGCATGGCGCGGGGTTCGGCCAGTGCCCGGAAGGAGGTCTGCCGCAACAGGACGTCGGGGCCCTTCCAGGCCGGCGGGCCCTGGATGGTGTCGATCATCTCGACGCCGCGCTCGGTCATGCGCCGGTACAGCTCGTCGATGTCCAGGACACGCGGGGTGAGGTGGTTGATGTGTGTGCTGCGGACGCCGCCGATGTCCGCGGCGACCGCGGAGATCCGCTCCAGGGTCTCGTACCAGGCCTTGTCGACGGGCTCGGGCGACAGCTCGAAGGCCTGCACGGCGAGCCGCAGGAACCGCTCGGCCTCCTGCTGGGGCAGTTCCCGCTCGACGGCCGCACGGTCGGCCAGCGCGAGCAGCTCCGGGGGGAACAGTTCGCGCGCCGCGAGGAAGGTTTCCAGGCGCTGGCGCAGATCGGTGTCGAAGAAACGGGGATCGGCCGCGGTGAGCATGGAGGTGAACACCCGGAAGGGGTTGCGTGCCAGCTCCTCGCCGTCGACCGGACGGAACGCGGTGGAGACTACGGGGACGGCGCCGGCCGCGGCCTCCCGCAGGTCGTAGAACCCGACCGGGTGCATGCCGAGGGCGGCGAAGACCCGGGCGGCCTGCTGCAGTTCCCGCGGTGTGCCGACGCGGATTGCTCCGTGCCGCTCGGCGGTCACCCGGCCGATGGACCCGAGGCGTTCCGCGTCGGCTCCCCGTGCGCGCAGGACGTCCTCGTTGACCTCGCGCGAGACGTCCACGAGCGTGCTGTAGGCGGGAACCTCCTGCCCGTACATCTGCGAGAGCCGCGCCGCGAAGGCGGCCCGCAGCTGCCACTGACTGATCGTCGACATGGTTCGCCTCTCGATCGGGGTTCACACCACGTGGGCTTCGGGGCGGGTCCCGGCGCCGTGCCGGAACCGGTCGGCGCTGAGCGGGGAGACGTCGGTGAACGGCTCGCGCTCCAGGTACAGGTCGCGTACCACCTCGCCCACCGCGGGCGCCTGGAGGAAGCCGTGGCCCGAGAATCCGGTGGCGTACAGGAAGCCGGGCAGCTCGGCGGAGCGGCCGATGAGCGCGTTGTGGTCCGGCGTGACCTCGTACAGTCCCGCCCATCCGCCTGCGGTCCGCAGGCCGGCCAGGGCCGGGGCACGGTGGCGGGCGACCGTGCGGAACAGCTCCAGCCAGTCCGGGGTCCATGTGGTGTCGAAGCCGTCCTCCTCGCCGGGGTCGGCCAGCCCGAACAGCAGACCGTCGTCGCTGTTGTGGAAGTACGCGGTCGAGGAGAAGTCGATGGTGAACGGGATGCGCGGGACGGGCGGCGCGAGCGGCTCGGTGAACGCCAGCTGCCGTCGCACGGGCCGGACCGGGAGGTCCACGCCGGCCATGGCACCGATCCGCGCCGACCAGGCCCCCGCCGTACAGATCACGGTGGAGCATGCGATACGACCGTGACCGGTGCGCACCGCGACGACGCGGCTCCCGGCCGTGTCGATGCCCACGACCGCGGTGTGGGTGACGAGGGTGACACCGGCCCGGGCCGCGGCCCGCGCATACCCCTGGACGACCAGTCCGGGGCGGGCGTGCCCGTCGGCGGGGGAGTACGCGGCGGCCACGAGGCCGTCGGTGCTGAGGTAGGGACACAGGCGCCGGGCGTCGTCGGGGCTGATCATGCGGCTCGGCACGGCGAGGCTGTTCTGCAGCTCGACGCCGGCCTCGAAGTCGGTCGCCTGCTCTTCGCTGTCGAGCAGGAAGAGATAGCCGACGGTGTCGAGCCTGATGTCGGCGCCGGGCCGCCGGGGGAACTCCCGGTAGGCGCGCAGGCTGCGGTTGCCCAGCTCGATATTGAGCGGATCGGAGAACTGGGCGCGCACGCCGCCGATCGGCTTGCCCGAACTGCCGCAGCCGAGGTCGCCGCGCTCGACGACGACGATGTTCCGCACACCGGCCTCGGCGAGGTGGAACGCGGTGCTCACCCCCATGACACCGCCCCCGACGATCACCACATCGGCGGAGTCCGGAATCGTACGGAAGCCGGAGGAGGACAACGGGCCACTCCCTTCCAGAGGCCACCCGGTTTCCTTTCCAAGGACGGGCTGTCAGTAACAGAGTGATACCGGTCGGCTGCCGAAGCCATTGACTCCATGGACCGTCATTGGTTGAGTGGCTCAGCCACTGAACCACTGCGTCGTTGGAGGCCCGGGTTGGAAGCACTGCCACGCGAGACGATCGTCGACGTACTGGAAAGGAAGCTGCGCGAGGACATCCTCGCCGGGCGCCATCCGGCCGGGAGCTATCTGCCGCCCGAACGCGAACTCGCCGACGGATTCGGGGTCACCCGCACCACTCTCAAGCACGCCTTCGGCCGGCTGGCGCACGCCGGCCTGCTGGAGACACGTCATGGTGTGGGCACGCGCGTACGGGACTTCCTGCGCCTGGGCGGTGCGGACCTGCTGCCGATGCTCGTGCGCCACAGCCCCGACTGGATCGGCGAGATCTTCGAAGTGCGCCGCAGCATAGGCGCGTTGATCGCGGAACGAGCCGCGGCCCGCGCCACGGCGGACCAGGTCGTCGAACTGCGCGGGCTGCTGGCGGCCGTCGGGGCGGCGGACGGCGGCGACCCGGCACAGCTGGCGGACGCAGAGGTGCACCGGGCACTGGCCCGTGCCACGGGCAACCGCGTGTACGTCCTGCTGACCAACACGTTGTTCAACGCGTACATGCCGGTGCGCGCCGCCCTGGTCGGGCCCTTCGAGGACGCTCGCACCGCTCGCGACCGCCTGGCGCCCGTGGTCGAAGCCGTGGCGGCCGGCGACCCGGACGCGGCCCGCGCCGCCGCCGGCGACTACCTGTCGGCGACGGAACGCATCATGCTCGAAGGCCTGGCACGGTCCGCGGGACGCGGGGAGGCCGCCCGGTGAGCTCCCGCGGAACAGTGTTCCGGGAAACCATGCTGGGCCGGGTACACCTCGTCGGCGAGAAGACCGACCGCCCCGTGCGGCTCGACCTCGTGGCCCGCGCCGACCGGGTGCTGCTGCCCCACCGGACGACGCAGGCACGGCTGACGGGACGGATCCGGATAGCCGGACGCGCCGACGACCCCGGCATCACGGGCGAGTTGGAGATCTCACCGCTGGCGCGCCGCAGGGTCCGCTACCGGATCGGCTTCGACCTGGAGGGCCGTCGCCTGCTGCTGGACGGCTGGAAGTCGGTGTCGTGGCAGCGTCCCCTGACCTCCATGACCGTACTGCCGTACACGCTGTACGAGGACGGTGCCCGAGCCGGCGCGGGCACCCTGCGCTTCCCCCTTGCCACAGGCCTGCTGCCCTTCCTCGCCGGCTTCCGGTTCCCCCGGGCGGCCGAGCCCGCCGACGGCCCCGAGCCGGCGCCGCGCTGGGACGGCACGCCGGGGCGGACGGAGGTCTGGTACACCACCCTGACCGACCCGGCCACGGGCACCGGCGTCTGGCTGCACCACGAGCTCGTCGCGCCCAGCGACGGCTCACCCGCCCACGCGCACGGCTGGGCCGCCGTCTTCCCCAAGGACGGACAGGTGGAGCACGCCCGCTTCGGCCCCACCCCCTGGGAGCGGCGACCCGACGGATTCGGCACCGACGACATCCGCGCCGTCCCCGGCCGTCTCACCGGCCGGGCCGGCCCGTTCAGCTGGGCGCTCTCGGAGGAGCCGCAGGGGCCGCCGCTGTACACCTTTCCGCGCTGGTCCTGGAGACATCCGTGGCTGCCCGCCTCGCACATGCTGCCCGCAGCGCGCGCCCGCTACGGCGGAACCGTCCGGCACCGCACCGGCGAGCTACGGCTCGCGGACGCGCCCGGAGCGAGCGCCCGTATCTACGGCCACGGCAACGCCCGCCGCTGGGCCTGGCTCCACGCCGACCTGGGCGGCGGTGACGTCCTGGAGATCGTCGCCGCGGTGTCGATGCGGCGAGGACTGGACAGGCTGCCCCCGCTGGTGTTCCTGCGCCTGTACCGAAACGGGCGCACGTGGCCGCGGCGGGCGGAGCGGTCCGCCGTGGGCTGGGCGGGCCTGGGCCGGTTCCGCGCGGACATCGGCCTGCCGCAGTGGCGGATCGAGGGCCGCGCCGGGCTGCGGCGGATCCGGGTGACGGTGACCCAGCCGCCGGAGCGGACACTCGCACTCGGCTACACGGATCCGGACGGTTCCCCCGCGGTGTGCCGCAACAGCGAGAGGGCGGACGCGGAGGTGCACCTGGAACGCTGGCGGGGCGGGTGGCGGCCGGAAGCCGTCTGGCGGCTGTCGGGTACCGCCCATGCTGAGGTGGGTGAGCGATGAGGTCCCCGATGTCCCCCGACCCGGACTCACCGACGTCCCCCGCCCCGGGCTCCCCAGCCCTGGACGGACTTGTGGCCGCCCTCCTCGCCGACGACGGCACCACCGCGTGGACCCGGGCCGTACCCGGGCGCGTCGTGGCACTGCTCGACGCCATGCCCGCCCCGGCACGGCTCGCGGTGCGCGGGGTGGCCGCGGCCATCGACGCCTACGCCGTTGCCCGTACCGGCAGGCGACTGTCCGGGCTCGATGCGGCAGGGCGGCAGCACGTCATGGCGTCGCTCGCCTCCCGCCGGGCGCTGCTGCCGCTGCTGGACGCGGTCAAGGTGCCGGTGCTGCTGGCCGCCGGTACCGAGCGGACCCTGCACCACGACTTCACGCCCCCGGTGTCCGCCCCCGGTGATCCGCCGCTCGACTGCACACCCTCCGGCCACTGGCCCGCGCGGTCCACCGCCGACGCGGTCGTCGTCGGCTCGGGCGCCGGCGGGGCGATGGCCGCGCGGACGCTCGCAGCGGCCGGCATGAGCGTCGTCGTGATCGAGGAGGGGGAGTACCACACCACCGCGTCGTTCGCCCGACGGGCTCCGCTGGACCGCTTCGTCGACCTGTACCGGGACGGGGGCGCGACGATCGCCGTGGGCAGCCCCCCGCTGGTCCTGCCGGTGGGCCGCGCGGTCGGCGGTACGACCGTCGTCAACTCCGGCACCTGCTACCGCACACCCGACCACGTCGTCGCCCGCTGGCTGAGCCGGCACGGATTCACTGCCGCCGAGGGCTTCGATTCCCACCTCGACGAGGTCGAACACGCCCTGCGGGTGGCACGCCAACCGCTGGACGTCCTGGGTGACAACGGGCTGCTCGCACTCGCCGGCGCCGAGCGGCTCGGCTGGACCGCCGCACCCCTGCGGCGCAACGCCCCTGGCTGCCGGGGCTCGTGCCAGTGCGTCGTGGGCTGCCCCACCGGCGCCAAACAGAGCGTCCAGCTGTCCGTGCTTCCCGAGGCTTGCGCGGCGGGCACCCGCATCCTGACCGGCGCCCGCGTACGCCGTGTCCTCACCGACCGCGACGGGCCGCGCGGCCCACGGGCCGCCGGGGTGCTGGCCCGCCGCCCGGACGGCAGTGAACTGGAGATCCTCAGCCCGCTGGTCGTGGTCGCCGCGGGGGCCCTGCACACGCCGCCGCTGCTGCGTCGCTCCGGCCTGGGCGGACACCCGCGGCTCGGTCACAACCTCAGCGTCCACCCCGCCATCAGCGTCGCGGGACGCTTCGGCCGCCCCGTCGCCGGTGGGAAGGGCGTTCTGCAGAGTGTGGGAGTGGAGCACCTGCATGCCGAGGGCATCCTCATCGAGGCCACCGCGGCGCCACCCGGCATGAGTTCCTTCGTCCTGCCGGGCGTCGGCCGCGAACTCCGACGCGAACTCGAGCAGACCGAGCGGCTGGCCACCCTCGGTGCCATGATCGCCGACCGGCCCTCGGGCCGCGTCCTCGGCAGCGACCGTACGCTGCTGCGCTACGACCTGGCGAAGCGCGACGCGGGACGGCTGCTGCGGGCCCAACGGGCCATGGGACACCTGCTGTTCGCCGCGGGCGCGGAGGAGGTGCTCACGGGCGTCCCCCACGCCCCGCGCGCCCGGACCCCTGCCCAACTGGACGCCCTGCTCGACAGGGTGAACGCGCGCCACCTCCACCTGTCCGCGTTCCACCCCACGGGCACGGCGGCGGCCGGCGCCGACCCCGAGCGGTCACCGGCCGACCCGGAAGGACGCCTGCGGGGCGTACACGGCGTACTGATCGCCGACGGCTCCGTACTGCCGAGCTGTCCGGAGGTGAACCCGCAACTGAGCATCATGGCCGCAGCCCTGGCCATCACGCGGCGATGCGCCACGCGGTCCTGAGCCGGGGCACGGAACGGTCTCGACCGGATGGCCGCACCGGCGGTTGACCTTCACCTTGGGGCAGGCCGCAGCATCGGTGGGGCCGGGCGATGCGCTCGGCGTGGGGAGGAGCGGGCATGGGACTGCTGACCATCGGGGCGTTCGCGAAGGCGTCCCGGCTGTCACCGAAGGCGCTGCGTCTCTACGACGACCTCGGCCTTCTGACTCCTGCCCGCGTCGACCCGGTGACCGGGTGCCGCCTCTACGCACCCGGACAACTCGGCCGGGCCCGACTGGTCGCCTGGCTGCGGCGCCTGGGCATGCCCCTGGCCCGGATCCAGCACGTCTGCACGCTGGAGCCCGGCCCGGCGGCCCAGGAGATCCGTGCGTTCTGGGCTCATGTGGAGGCTGACATCGCCGCACGGCGGGACCGGCCACCTTCCTCATCGACCACCTGACCCGGAAGGAACCTTCCATGGCCGAGACCGCCCAGCCCCTGGGAATCCGTTACGCGGCCCTGTCCGACAGGGGACTGGTCCGCGAGAGCAATCAGGACACCGCCTACGCCGGGTCCCGCCTGCTCGCCGTCGCCGACGGCTTCGGCAGCGCAGGAGCCCCCGCGAGCGCGGCCGCCGTCGACGCGCTCAAGCGCCTGGAAACCGACAGCATCCCGGCAGGCACTCTCCTCAACCTCCTCGAAGACGCCGTCGAGCAGGCCAAGCAGGCCGTGCTCGGCGTCGCAGGAACCGGCTCGTCCCCCGAAGGGGCCGGCACGACACTCACCGCGATGCTCTGGACCGGCTCCCAGCTGGCCCTCGTCCACATCGGCGACTCCCGCGTCCACCTCCTGCGCGCCTGGAGCTCCAGCAGTAGGGGCCGGCCGCACGCCCTTCCCGCGTACGCACGCCCTAGCCGCCGATGCCACTCTTGTCGGCGCGAGCCCACTGCGCGGCGCGGACCGACCCGTCCTGGATGGCCTGCTGGGGGAGTTGAAGCCCGAGGGCCGTGTCGAGAGCGTGGAAGTACAGCTCGAACTCGTTGGTCACCTCGGGGTGGTCCAGTTCGGCTCGGCGTACGGCCTGGTTGAGGAAGTCGAGTTGACCACCCCGGTAGTAGGGCGCACGCCCACGTTCGTACCAGATCAGTTCCGGAACACCCCAGTCGTCGTCGACGCGGCGGCCGTCGCGGGTGTGGTCGAAGGTGTAAATGGCCTTTGCGCTGCAGGCGCTCAGCTGCACGGTCTCGGTGACCCCGAGCCGGGAGAGCGCCGCACTGTCGGCCCGGGCCCCGGGTGGTGTCTCGTGGTGCATCAGGAACACCCAGTCTCCTGCCTGCCCGAAGCAGAGGCTCTCCCAGGCGATGTCCCAGTAGTCGCGGCCGGTGCCGTCCATGCTGCGCAGGTCCGACAGCCGTGTCCCGGTCGCGGTCTGCTCCGGGTCGGCTCCATGGAGCAGGGCGATGTCCTCCGCGCTGATGCCCTCGCCGCGGAAGAAGAGGAGGTTGGTGTAGGGGTCCTGCTCGCGCCACGAGCCGGCGATCCAGGCGAGGCGTTCCAGTGGGTCGCGGCCGCAGGGCGGTGCCGGCGGCGTGCCGTCCACGCCGCCGCTGCGGAATCTGGTCCCCCATGCGGGATCGATCCGGTCGAGCATCCCGGCCTGCCCGGTCACGAGGTTGGCGACCGGGCCGTGGCCGGGGGAGTGGGCCACGATGTGCTCGGCGAGACGGCGGACCGCGTCCTCGGCGACGAAGTACAGCACCTGGTCGGGATCCCGGGAGGCGAAGCTCTCCCGGTAGGGGCCGTGGTAGCCGCGCACGGTGCCGTCTTCGTCCAGGACGAGGAACAGGCGGTCCTGATCGCCTGCACGCCCTGCGTACTGGTCGGGTGATGTGCCGGTGGGCGGGAACATGGCGTCGTCGAGCAGGTCAGAACCTGCGGCTATCCGGTGCCAGGCCTGCTTGAGTGTGTGCTCGGTCATCCGCATGGGCGTCAGTATGCGACCGGGCACTGACACCCGACCCGGCTGCCCGCCCCTGGCGGCGCTTCCCCCGCTGCCCCTTCCCCGTTCATCCGGACCGTCGGGCCGACTGCTCGCCGACGACCGACCGGCCGACGGAAATCCGCTCGCGTGCGGGCCGGCGAGGGCGGACACTCGTCCCATGGCGGACATGGGGGCGTTCCGGGAAGCGGTCACCGCATGGGCGGCCGGCGGCCCCGGCGACCCCGCGCGTGAGCTGGCCGCTCGGCTGCGCGTCCGGGCGGCCGTCCTGCTCGAAGGACCGAGCGACGTCGCAGCGGTCGACGCGCTGGCCGCGAGCCGCGGCCGGAACCTGGCGGCCGAAGGGGTCTGCGTCCTGGCGATGGGCGGTGCGATGAGCGTCGGACGCTTCGCCCGCCTCCTCGGGCCGTCCGGCCTGGGTCTCCGCCTCACGGGACTGTGCGACGAGCGGGAGCGTGGTTACTACGCCCGGGGCTTGGAGCGGGCCGGTGCGGCACAGCAGGAGTTCTTCGTTTGCGCGGCGGATCTGGAGGACGAGCTCATCCGCGCGCTGGGCGTGACGCGGGTGGCGGAGTTGGTCCGGGCGGAGGGCGACCTGCGCGCCCTGCGGACCTTCCTGCGCCAGCCCGCACAGCAGGGCCGAACCTCACAGCAGCAGTTGCGGCGCTTCCTCGGCACGAAGAAGGGCCGCAAGATCCGCTACGGCCGGGTACTCGTCGAAGCCCTCGAACCCGACCGCATACCCGCCCCGCTCGACGGCCTGCTCACCAGCCTGTGACGACGCGTGGGCGGGTCGGGTCAGGCCGGGGTGAGCCGCAGCGCGGGGCGAGGCGGGCGGCCGGTTCGGCCGAGCGCTCGGCGACACCCGGCTACCCTGTCACCTGCCAGACATGACATCGTTGCCCACGGCTGTCCCCTGCCGGCGCGATCGGTGGTGACCGGATACCTCTGCCGCGAGGGGGACGGACAAGACCGTGGGGAGTGGACTCTGGTGACGAGGTGGCAGCAGCCGCAGCTGCCGGAACGGGGGCAGCGCGGGCCGGTTCCCGGTCCGCGCCGGACGCGCCGTACGCAGAGGGTCTCCGAACTCCGGGCCCAGGGCCGGTACGGCCCCGAACTCCGCGAGGTTCTCCCCGCGTTCGCGGGCCTCGGTCTGGCCGCGCTGGGCACCGTGTGCCTGCTCATCTGGCTTCAGCGCACATCTGGCGTCCTCGGAGTAACGCTCGGCGTCATCCTGCTGGCTCCGGGCACCGTGGTGGCCGTGCGCGTGCGCCGTGCGGTCGTCCGCCGGCGCGGCGGCCGTTACACCGCTGCGGAGCTCGCCCTGCTCGATGAGCGCGGGTTGGCGGAGGCGGCGGCGCGCATCCTGCAGCGCGACGGCTGGCAGGTGGTCGATCTGACCCTGCAGAAGGGAAGGCGGCGCCTGCATGCCCGGGACCGCCAGGGACGCCAACTGGACGTCGCGTTCCGCTCCGGGGCAACGGCCGAGGAAGACCGGAACTGGCGCACGGCCCTCCTCGAGACGGGCCGCCCGGGCGCCGCCCGCCCGATCCAGGTCATCGTCCACCCCGGCGGCTTCAGCCGCGCAGACGTGCTGTGGGCCGCCCGCCAGGGCGACGTCCACCTCCTGCACGGCCGCCAACTGCAGCGCTGGGCGACCGGCGCGTCCCTCGCTGGGGCTGCCACGCTGACGGTTTGCCTTGCGGTCGGCGCGGTGCATCTCGATCGAGGCGGCTGCAGTCAGGACACCTTGGCGCTGAACACCGCGTTGTGGGATAGCTGTTCGGCGCACCACCGGAAATGTCCGTCACGGTCGTCCATGCCGTAGACATCGTAGGTGGTGAGGGCGTAGACGGCTTGGTAGACGGCAAGGGTGGCGGGCGCGTAGCCGAGTTGCTGCGCGAAGAGCCGGGTGAGTTCGGCGGTGTGCTCCTTGGCGTAGCTGCCGTACATGTCCCAGATGGCCGCGGTGACCGCTGCTTCAAATGCCGGATCGCCTGCCGTGGTGTAGAAGCCGAAGCCGAGTACGGCGACGGTCGTCCGGCACCGTCGGTGTGGATGTTGGGCGGGACGAGGTCCCCGTGGATCGCTGTCACCGGAGCGTCGGGAAGCGACCTGAGCGTGGCCAGCGTGCTTGCGACTCCCGAGTCGAAGTCCGGCACCTGCACGGCCAGGGCAGCGCCGTGCCGGGCCAGGGCGCGGGTGACCAAGGCCGCGAGCACGTCCTGGAAGCGGTGGTGGCCCTGCCACAGCGGACGGTGGTCGCCCTGCACGGTCAGCCGGCGCATCGCGTCTGTACCCGGCACCGAGGCGAGGCCACGCAGAACGGCAAGGAGCGCGGTCTTGTGGTGGACGGGCAGCTCTCGCTCGTAGTCCTCGTGCGCGGAGTCGCCCCGCATCGGGGCGCCGGGCAGTTCGCGCTCGTACGTGACGACGACGCCCTGGTGCTCCTGCACTTCGAGGATCTCCGGGGTGGCGAACGGCAGTGGGCGCTGTGCAAGGTCCGCATACACCTGGCGGGTGAGTGCGGTCGGCGGCCGGCCGGTCCACACCTTGGCGACCCGGCCGTCGCCCAGCCGGTAGACGATGCCCTCGACGCCGCAGCCGATGCGGCGGGCGTTCGGGTGCCCGCGCTCGGCGAGGTACCCGGGCCACGGGTCGGCGGTGGGGGACGTTTCCGAGTTCAAGGTCGTCGCCGTTGCGCACAAGGCCCAGGCCCCCAAGGCCGGCATCACCGCCACGCCGTCGGCATCCTCCGTCCGCGCCTGGCAGCAAGGTGACCCTGCAGCAGAAGCAGCACGGCACGTGGGTCAGCGTGCCCGCCTCCGCGCCCGTCGCGCGCAACGGCTCCTACTCCCTGGGCGTCAAGCTCGGCCTGAAGGGCAAGAACGACCTGCGCGTCGTCAGCGGCAGCACGGCCTCACCGGTCTTCAACGTGACGGTCCGCTGATCCGCGCCGGCACCGCGGATCCGGCAAGCCGCCATCGGCGCGGGGAGGGCCCTGCCCGCTCCGGTGGCGAGCAGCCGGCCGCGGAGGGACACATCCGCCGCACCCGGCCGGCTCCTGGACATGCGCCCAGTTCCGCTGGGTCGGCACCCGCCCGCACAGGAGCTCAGGCCCCTACAGTGCCGCGAGGCTGTCGGCCAGGTCGGTGAGACCGAGTGAGCCCTGGCTGAGCGCGTTCATGTGCCAGGTGCGCAGGTCGAAACCGGTGCCGAGGCGGCGGCGGGAGGCCTCACGGCCCTGCAGCCATGCGCGCTCGCCCAGCTTGTAGCCGATGGCCTGGCCGGGCCGGCCGAGGTATCGGTCGATCTCGCTGGTACGGCGGGCGGTGTCGCTGCCGTGGTGCGCGGCCATGAACGAGGTGGCGAGGTCGGGCGTCCAGCGTTCGCCGGGGTGGAAGCCGGAGTC
This sequence comes from Streptomyces sp. NPDC053069, assembly GCF_044546895.1. NCBI lineage: Bacteria > Bacillati > Actinomycetota > Actinomycetes > Kitasatosporales > Streptomycetaceae > Streptomyces > Streptomyces sp. NPDC053069. Next base: position 231,296 of record NZ_JBITZN010000005.1, read on the forward strand.
GTCGGGGATGACCAGTTCCAGGTGCATGCCGATGTCGATGATCACGCGGATGACACGCAGCATCTGCTTGTCCAGATAGCCCAGACGGCGGGCGGGGTCGGTGAAGAAGCCCAGTTCGTCCATCAGACGCTCGGCGTACAGGGCCCACCCCTCCTTGTTGGCGCTGACCGCGCCCAGCGTGATCTGGTAGGAGCTGAGGCGGTCCGCCGCGGCGGTCCATCGGGCCGTCTGCAAGTGATGACCGGGGACGCCCTCGTGGTACCAGGTGCTGACGATCTGCCAGGTGGGGAACGTCTGTTGGCCCAGAGTGGGCAGATACGTGCGGCCGGGGCGGCTGAAGTCCAGGCTCGGACCGGTGTAGTACGGAGCGCCGGCGCTGCCGGCGGGCGCGATCCTCGTCTCCACCCGGCGCAGGGGTCCGGAGATGTCGAAGTGGGTACCGTCGAGGGCGTCGATCGCCTCGTCCATGACCTGCTGGAGCCAGACGCGGATGTTCTCCTCGCCCACGATGGCGTGCCCGTGCCGGTTCAGGTGGTCCATGGTCTCGCGGACACTTGCGCCGGGGAGGATCCGGTCGGCTTCGGCCTGCATCTCGGCGACCGTCCGGTGGAACTCCTCCCAGGCCCAGGCGTACGCCCCGGCCGGGTCCACGTCGGCGCCGTTGGCCCAGCGGGCCGAGCGCAGGTAGCGCTCACGGCCGACGGCGTCCGGGGTGCCGTCCGCGGCGGGCAGATAGGTGCCGCGCAGCCAGTCGCGGAAGCCGGCCACCGCGGTCGTCGCCCGGTCGGCGGCGGCATCCAGTTCGGGCCGGAGCCGGTCCGGCCCACCGGCCACGCACGTGGCGAACCAACTCGCGCCGCCGGCGTCCTGTCCGGTCCAGGCGGCGAGCTGCCCGATGACGGCGCGGGCCTGGCGGGGCGCGCAGATCAGCCCACGGGCGATTCCCTCGGTGAGGGTCGCCCGATAGCCGTCCAGCGCGCCGGGCAGGTTGCGCAGCCGCCCGGCCACCATCGCCCAGTCCTCATCGGTGTCCGTGGACATGAGGGTGAAGATGCTCCGCACCTTGTGCAGGGGCGAGTTGGCGTTGCTCAGCCGGCGGAAGTGGTCGCCCGCCTCGTGCAGGGCGAGCTCCGCGGTCAGCCGCTCCCGCAGCAACCGGGCACAGTTCCGCTCGACGTCCTCGAACACCACGCCGTCCTTTTCCGCGTTCCGCTCGGTGGCGTCGAGCGTCAGGAGTGTTCGCCGGGCCAGTTCGGCGAGCGCCTCGAAGCCTTGCGGAGACAGGTCCGGCTGCCGGTCGTCCTCGACGTCAAGGCCGAGTCGCGCCGAGGTCATGGGGTCCAGGACGGCGACCTGCGTGACGTAGTCGTCGGCGATCCGGCGCGGGGTGTTCAGCTTCTCGGACATGGCGCTCATGCTGACGCACCGTCGCCGACGGTGTCAGCCACGCGCCGTCGGCTTTCGGCCGCTCGGCAACGCGTGCAACCTGCTCCGGGCGGGCCCGGCAGCCGGAACGACGGAACGTGAAGCCGGTGGTGCGCCACTCATGCTGTGGTCATGCTGTGGTGGGCGGGATGTTCTGGTTGGCGTGGAAGAAGTTGTCGGGGTCGTAGGTGCGCTTGATCGCGGCCAGCCGGTCGTAGTGGCCGCGGTACGTGCCCCGGACACGGTCGGTGCTCTCCTGCTCGCCCAGGAAGTTGATGTAGCCGCCGCCCATGGAATGGGGGTGCAGTTCGGTCCAGTAGTCGACACACCACTGGCGGATCAGGCCGGCGTTGGCGGGCTCGGGGTCGATGCCGGCTACGACACCCGACCATACGGCGTTCCGGTAGGCCCAGGCCGTGTCGTCGGCGCCGGTACGGCGGGTCGCCCCGTCGACCGGGTACAGGTGCATCGTGGACAGGCCGGTGGGGAGATTCTGCCCGTACTTCTCATGCACCGTGATCGCGTCGTCGGGGATGGCGTCGAAGAAGTCGCCGCGCCAGTACCACTGCAGCCCCTTCGGGAGCAGCCCGTCGAACATGGTCTGCAGAGCGGGGTAGGGCATGGGCGTGGTGAAGTGGAAGGCGGGTGGCCCCGGTACGTTCACCACGGTCAGCACCTTCTCCAGGCGGTCCCCTGCCAGATTGCCGGTGTAGCACCATACGACCCCGCACATCTTCTGTCCGTGGATCGGCTCGGGGAAGGGCGGCCCGGGCGGAATGGTCAGCAGGGCGAAGAAGCCGTTGAGGTCCTCGGGTGCGGCGGGTATGAACTCCCGGTACCACTGCAGCACTTCGCGGGTTTGGTCCACGGGCCAGACGGTCACCGCGACGCCGACGGCGTCCACGGGGTGCAGCCGGAAGGTGAAGGAGGTGACCACGCCGAAGTTGCCGCCGCCGCCCCGCAGGGCCCAGAACAGGTCCGGGTGGTCGTTCTCCGACGCGGTGACGAACGTACCGTCGGCGAGGACGACGTCGGCGGCCAGCAGGTTGTCGACGGTCAGGCCGTACCGGCGGGTCAGGTACCCGTGCCCGCCGCCGAGGGTGAGACCGCCGACCCCGGTGGTCGACATGATCCCGGCCGGTGTGGCGAGACCGAAGGCGTGTGTCGCGTGGTCGAGGTCGCCCAGCTGGCTTCCGCCGCCCACCCGCGCGGTCCCTGTCTCCGGGTCGACGTGCACCCAGCGCATCGGCGACAAGTCGAGCGTCAGTGCCCCGTCGACCAGGCACAGCCCCGGACCGCTGTGTCCCCCGCCGCGCACCGCCAGCTCCACCCCGGTGTCCTGGGCGAAGGAGAGCACGGTCCGTACATCCGCCACATCGACGCACCCGGCGATCGCGGCCGGCCGCCGGTCGATCATGGCGTTGTAAATGCCGCGGGCCTCGTCGTAGCCGCGGTCTCCTGGAGCGACCACGGGTCCCCGCAGGGACTCCCGCAGACTGTCGACGACTGGTTCGTTGATACCGCCCATGGTGGAACACCCCTGCTCACGTGCGTGACGCGCGGACGGAGGCGAGCGAGAAGTCCAAGCGGGCTGCGGGGGCGTGAGACGCGGATCCGTACGCGCCTGTGAAAGGACCGGCAGGGTGCGGCACCCCACTGTCGGCAGCATGCAGTACCCCGGCCACCGCCATTGTCCGCCCGGCCGCCGTCTGCCGCACGTCGGAAACGGCGGCCCCGCGCGATGCCCCAGCCACCCCCCCACAGCCGTCACGGACGCCGGTCCGTCGCGGCCGGCCGGCCATCAGCCCCGGAGGTGTACTCGTCCGCGCGTTCGCCGGTGACCAGGAAGACCACGCGTCGGGCGACCGACACGGCGTGGTCGGCGAAGCGTTCGTAGTAGCGGCCGACCAGCGTGACGTCGACGGCGGTTTCGACGCCGTGCTGCCACTGGTCGTCCATCAGATGCCGGAAGATCATGCGGTGCAGCTCGTCCATGCGGTCGTCGTCCTGCTCCAGCTGCAACGCCGCGTCGACGTCCCTGGTGAGGAGTACCTCGGCGGCCTGCGCCATCAGGCGCTGCGCGAGCTGGCCCATTTCCAGGATCGTCCGGTGCAGGTCGCCCGGTACCGCGCGCCCCGGGTACCGCAGCCTGGCCAACTGGGCCACATGCCGGGCCAAGTCCCCGCACCGCTCCAGGTCCGCACTCATCCGCAGGGAGGTCACCACGGTGCGCAGGTCGGTGGCGACGGGCTGCTGCCGGGCCAGCAGCGCGATCGCCCGGTCCTCCAGATCCCTCTGGAGGTCGTCGACCTGCACGTCGGCCGAGATGACGCCCTCGGCGACCTGGAGGTCGGCGTCGAGCAGAGCGGTGGTGGCCCGGCCGATCGCGGAGCCCACCAGCCGGGCCATCTCCACCAGCCCGTCGCTGAGCGACGCCAGTTCCTCGTGGTACGTCTTTCGCATCGCGTTCCCTCCTGCACGTATGTGCTCCGGCGTCTCCCCCTCGGTACCGGACGCGTGTGCAGTCGTCCCGCCCGCCAACGGCACGGGGCGCCTCAGTGAGGCACCGATCTGGCGCCGTGGCCGAACCCACCGACATGGAGGCCCGGCCCATGCCGATGGGCCCGATGGGTGCTGGGCGCCCGGCACAGCGCGATGAGCGCGGCGTCGTCGTCGAGGCGTCCCCCGACGTGGTCGAGCAGATCGCGGCGGATGTGGTGCACAAGCTTCTCCGGGCTGCTCCCGGCCCACTGGGCGGCCCGTTCCGGGAGCGGATAGAAGGCGCCGTCGGCATCCCGGGCCTCGATGACGCCGTCGGTGTAGAGCAGGAGGGTGTCGCCGGGCTCGAAGGAGAACACATCGACCGTGTAGTCCCCCGGTGCCGTCCCGTGGATCCCGAGCGGAGGCGCCGGGTGTACGGGGACCGTCACCGCGCTCCCGTGACTGAGCAGCAGCGGCGGGGGATGGCCGCAGCTCAGGATCCGGGTCACATGGCCCTCGTCGGAGATCTCCATCAGCATCACGGTGGCGAACCGCTCGCCCAGTTCCTCGTCCGGTTCCAGGTCGGGCAGATTGCGGGCCACACTGCGCTCCAGGGCGGCGGCCAGCGTGGGCAGCGAGGTGTGGTGGTGGGCGGCTTCGCGAAAGGCTCCGATGAGGAGCGCGGCCTCACCGATGGCGGAGAGGCCCTTGCCGCGGACGTCGCCGATCATGACCCGTACGCCGCTGTCGGTGGGCGTCGCGGCGTACAGGTCACCGCCGATCTGGGCCTCGGCCTCGGCGGCCAAGTACAGACAAGCGATCTTCATCGAGCCGATCTGCTCCGGCAGCGGCCACAGCAGAACGTGCTGCGCGGCCTCGGCGACCATGCGCACCTGGGCCAGCTGGCGGGTCCGCCGTTCGCGCATCACGCAGTAGAACACGGTCAGGGCCGACAGCACGGCAAGGGCGAGAAGCTGCACCAGCACGTTGCGCGAGAACAGCACGCCGAAGTGCCAGCCGATGTACGCCTGCGCCCCCACGGCCAGGAATCCGATCAACCCGGTCAGCCAGGGTCCGGCGAACGACGCCGTGATCGCGGGGGCGATGACCAGCAGCGGCCCGAGATGGATGTCGGCCGGGACCAGCTGGTCCACCACGGTGATGACGATGACGAGCACGATGGGGATCGCCAGCAGCGCATGACTCGACTGCCATGGCTGTCGCACACCGGCAGCAACGTCTCGCCGGACATCCACGTCTTCCACAGTGCACCATCGAGGCACGGCTGACGAGCGGACACTCCCCGGCGACAGCGCCGGACAGCCACCGGGGGCCGTTGCTTGAGTTCGATCACCAGGCCGACGTCGTTACCCGGGTGCCGGCCGGTGATGATCTCCGGCCTGTGGTGGGTGTCGTCGCCCCAGCCGCAGAGGTGCTCCCGGCCATGTCGGGACGGCACAGCCGGTCATCCTTTCCGTCGGCGGGCGGACGGTCCGCCCGTCGGGACCCCTCTGACCTGCTGGGACACCGCAAGAGGCGGGGGATACGGCGGGACGGGCCAGAACTCTGTCTCGAAGAAGTGTTATCGGGGGCGCATCGAGCGGTCTCCCAGGTATCGGACAGAATCGTTCCGCCTCGAAGGATGGGAAGCACTTTTATGAGCACGCAGGACGCGGCGGAGACGGCGGTACTGGTCACAGCCGCCCGGGAGGGCGATACGCAGGCTCAGGACGCCCTGGTCAACGCGTACCTCCCGCTGGTCTACAACATCGTCGGCCGGGCTCTGAACGGCTCGGTGGATGTCGACGACGTGGTGCAGGAGACCATGCTGCGTGCCCTGGACGGGCTGGGCGGCCTGCGGACGCCCGAGCGCTTCCGGTCCTGGCTGGTGGCGATCGCGATGAACCAGGTCCGGGTGTACTGGGAGCATCGGCGCTCCGCCCCGGGCGCCGTGGAGGAGGCCGCGGACCTGGCCGATCCCGGTGCCGACTTCGTCGACCTGACCGTGGTGCAGCTCCAGCTCGCAGGGCAACGCCAGGAGACGGCGCAGGCGACGCGCTGGCTGGAACCCGACGATCGGGGACTGCTGTCACTGTGGTGGCTGGAGTGCGCCGGGGAACTCACCCGGGCCGAGGTCGCCGCGGCTCTGGACCTGTCGCCCCAGCACACAGCGGTCCGGGTGCAGCGGATGAAGGCGCAGCTCGAGGCGGCCCGGGTGGTGGTACGAGCGCTCGACGCACGGCCGCTGTGCGAGGAACTTCGGGTCGTGCTGGCCCCCTGGGACGGCAGGCCCTCGGCTCTGTGGCGCAAACGAATAGCCCGGCACGCGCGCGGCTGCCCCCGCTGCAGCGGACTGTGGAGCGGACTGATGCCCGCGGAAGGACTGCTGGCCGGCCTGGCGCTGGTCGGGGTGTCGTCCACGCTGCTGGCCCGGGAGTTCTTCGCTTCGGGGACGCTTGTCCCGGCTGGTTCCGCCGCACCGCTCGGCGGCGTCGACGGCATCGGTGGCGCCGACGGCGGCACCCGGTCGCGCCCGGACACCGGACGGCATGGCGGACACGCCACGGCCACCGGCTCGCGCAGCCGGTCCCGTCGCCGTCGGCGCATGCGGCGCCGCGCCGTCAGCGGCGCCGTCGTTGCGGCCTGCGTCGCGGGAGGCGGCCTGTGGTACTTCGGTACGGACTCCGGTCCCGGCCCCGACCGGACGAACGCCGAGCAAAGAGCAGCCGTACCCGTCCCGGACCTCTCGACGCCCACTGCGGGCGACAAGTCTCCCTCGGCCTCGCCGTCTCCGTCTCCGTCAGCGGCCAAGACGACAAAGCCGAGCCCCGCCAAGAAAACGAGCCCTGCCAGGAAGAGCGCACCGACGGCCCGGCAGTCCACCCGACCGGCTCCGGCCCCGGCGAGGACGACGCAGGCTCCTTCCCAACCCACCGGCACGGTCGACCAGGTGGTTGCGCTGGTGAACAAGGAGCGGGCGGCCGCCGGCTGTGGTCCGCTCGCTGAGGATCCGCAACTGCAGAAGGCCGCCCAGGGCCAGTCCGACGACATGGCCGCTCGTCATTTCTTCGACCACACCAACCCGGACGGTGCCGATCCCGGGCAGCGCATCACCGCCGCCGGCTATCGCTGGTCCACCTACGGCGAGAACATCGCTCGGGGCCAGCAGACCGCCGCAGCAGTCATGGACTCCTGGATGAACAGCCCGGGCCACCGCGCGAACATCCTCAACTGCTCCTTCAAGAACATCGGCGTGGGCGTCCACAAGGGCACGGGCGGCCCCTGGTGGACGCAGGACTTCGGCGCCAAGCAATGAGACGCCTCGGATGTGGTAGCGGTGACCGGGTGCCGTGCGGGATCCCCTCGGACATGGCCGTGGGAGACTCCGTCCTCGGTCACGATCCTGCGGCGGAGGGATCACGAGCCGACTCCTGACGGTGGCCCGGCGCCGGGATGCGTCGTTGATCGGGCATGAGCGCTGCGATGGAGGACGGAGACAGTATGGCCTTCGCTCGGCTGACCGATGCCTCTTGTCCGACCGATGCCTCTCGTCTGGACGACAGGGGAGGGGATTGCCGTTGGTGCCGGGCGCTGTTCGGGTATGGCGATCAGCGGCACGCGTCGGCCCGCGCGGGCCACGACCTCACCCGTCGACTGGTTCAGCTGCGCATGGTCATACTGCCGGTCGCCGTGCTCACGGTCGTCGCTGCGGTCCTGGCGGAGATGCTCGGCTGAACCGCGCCGTACCTGCTGACCGCACGCCTGGCCGGCCGGTACGCCGACCAGGCTGGTACCGCCAGGCTCATGCTCACCCACCTGTGGCCGGGGGCCGATCCGATTGAGGCACAGGAAACAGCTGCGGAAGCCTTCCGGTGTCATCGGGTGCCAGAGACCGTACGGCCGCCCCCGTGGGCCAGGTTGGTGCGGTACCTCGCGGGAGCCGGGGTCAGCGCCGGCAGGGGTACGAGCAGGCGTCCACGGCGTGGGCGCGTCACCGCCCGAACCGCAGTACGCCCCGCTCCCGATTCCTTCGAGGCGGGGCGCTGGTGAGCGGGTCGATCACCGAACGGCGATCACGTTCGTGGCCTTGTGGCCGACGACGTCGAAGACCACTCGCTGACCCTCGCGGGTGGTCTGCGTCTCCATGCCGGAGAACGGGCGCCTCTCGCCGTCCTCGTCGGTGATGACGCCCACGCCGTCCGCCCTGTTGTACACGGCGATTGTTCCGAGAGGCATCGTCTGTTCCTCCGTGGGTTGGCGGCTACTGACATCCCCCGGTGAGCAGAGCATCACCCGACGTGAGCGGCGGAAGAAAGCGTGCCTCGGCGCGTCGGCCAGTGTTTGACCAGAAGTCAGCCGTCCGATCGGCGGGCGCGTCACACGGACGTCCGAATCACCCGGCGACCCGGCCCCATGAGACCCGCCCGCCCGCCTCAGTGCCCGAGGCACTGGCGGCGGGGCGGGCAGTGGCTTCAGGGAGTTACCCCTCAGCCCCCGGGCCGGATGCGTCCGCGCCACGCTCCGGACTCTTCTCCGCGCTGTTCGATGTACTGCTTGAAGCGCTTCATGTCGCCCTTGACGCGCCGGTCGAGCGTTCCGACCATGTCCGCGACCTTCTCCACGGCTCCGCTGGGTTCGACATCCATGACGAGTTCCACCCTGGTGTGCATGTCGTCCACGCGCTCGAAGTGGACCATGCCCTTCTGGGACGTGTCGCCCGTGGTGGTGCGCCATGTGATGCGTTCGTCGGGCAGCTGGTCGACGATCTCCGTGTCGAACTCCCGCCGGACTCCACCGATCTTGGTGATCCAGTGGTTGTGACGGTCGTCCAGTTGCCTGACCTCCTCCACGCCTTCCATGAAGTCCGGGAATGTCTCGAACTGCGTCCACTGGTTGTAGGCGGTGTGGACCGGCACGTCGACTTCTACCGTTTCCCTGACCGTGCTCATCAGTGTGCCTCCGTTGCGTCGGTCTGCTGCCTGGGGCCGAGTACCCAGGGAGCTCCGACCGCCACCTCCTGCCTCATGCCCGAGCCCTTCCAGTCACCGTCCGCGCACGCGTGACCACAGGCTGACAGCAGGTCCGCGGATGTGTCAGAGCGCGTGGTACCAGTACCCGCCCGTGGTCAGGGCCTGGGGTTCGTCGCTCAACGCAAGCCACGCCTGGGTCCGATGACCGAGCTGTTGACCGGCATGACCGCCGGCCCGCTCCAATGTCTGCTCCACGGTCGACCAGCGCGTCGAGGTGCGCAGCGCGCTCCCTGTTCCGGAGCCGCGGGCGCAGCAGCCGCGACGGTCTGTCAGGTGCTTCGCGGTCTGTCGGGTGCGTCCTCTCGCCGTGCCGGCCGGGCCCGGCGCCCGGCTTCCGTTGTCGGTGGCTCTCTCTAAGGTGGCAGCGACCTGGTAGATGTCACACCGCAGGAGGGGCCGGATGGGTGCCAGTGGCTGGGAGTACGTCGCTCCGTTCAAAGGGACCGTCGAGGAGTCCCTGGAGGCTCTGCACGCGCAGGTCTTCCAGGAACTCTACGGCGACGACGAGACGTACCGGGACCTTGAGGAGCTGTGGCAGGACGCGGAGTTCATGGGCGAGGAGGGGACCCACTCGATCCTGGACATCGATCGCGTCGTCCGCACAACCGCCGTCCCGTCGACCCACAACATCGCGGACTACGGCACTCTGCGTCCGCTGGCGCCCGAGCGCGTCATACACCACTTCGGCACCGATCACCCTACGCCCGCCCAGTTCGAGGAGTTGCTCGCCCAGCCCCACGCATCCCTCACAGGGACACGTAACCGCGCGGAGACGCTCCTTGACGAGTGCCGCATGCGGTGGACCGGCGTGTACGTCGTTCTGTATACGGATGACGAGCCCACCCACCTGGGCATCTTCGGATTCTCGGGCGACTGAGCCGCACCTGGGCAGGGCGCGGAGGGCCCTCACTCCCGTCGGAGCACGATGTCGAAGCGCACGCGGGTCCAACTGCGCCCGGAGAGGTCGCGTCCGTCGGGGGTGGGAGTACCGGCCGGCTGCCGCTCGAATCGCTTGACGAGGGATTCCCTCACGCCGAACACGGCGTCGGAATCCAGCAGACCGTCATCCTCGACGAAGATATGGGTGATGAGGGTGCGCAGGCCGGACGCGGTGACCATGAAGTGCAGATGGGAGGCGCGCACGGCCGAGCGCCCGGTGCTCTTGAGCAGGGCCCCCACCGGGCCGTCCTGAGGGATCGGGTACGGCGTCGGCGTCAGTCCCCAGAAGGCGTACCCGCCCTCCTCGTCGGTGTACAGATGGGCCCGGCCGGCCAGGTGCCCGTCGTCGTACTGCACGTCGTACAGCCCGTCCCCGTCCGCCTCCCACACCTCGAGCCGTGCCCCGGGGACCGGGTTGCCCTCGGTGTCCGTGACGGTGCCCTCGACCCAGCAGGGTTCTCCCGGGGCACCCGCGGCCATGTCTCCGCCCCTGGGGATCTCCGGGGAGCCTTTCACGAAGAACGGACCGACGACCGTGGCCTCGGTCGCGCCCGCGCCCGCCTCGTGTTGGACGTTGATGGTCTGCATGGAGGCGCCGAGGACGTCGGAGAGCAGTACGAACTCCTGGCGGCGGTCGGTGGTGATGTGGCCGACCGCAGTGAGGAAGTCGATGGCCCGCTGCCATTCGGCGTCGGTCAGCCGGACCTCGCGGATCAACGCGTGCAGGTGCCGCACCAGGGCCTGCATCACTTCTTTGAGCCGGGGGTCCGGGGTGTTCTCGAACGAGGCGAGCACCGTGCGGACCAGCTCGTCCTCGACCTGCCGCTGCCGGTCCGGCACGGCGGGAGTGGTGGTGGTCATGGTGGGGATCCTCCTGGGGACGGCATGGTTGTAGGAGTGTTTCCCCGGGAGAACGCGCCGGCCGTGGTTTCGGTGATGCCGGGGGATCTTCTCGACCCCGCGCAGCCCTGCCACGAGGCCGGGCTCCAGGCGTGGTTGCCGAAGCCCGGCGCCACCGCTCAGTCCCGTCGGCCGCAGTCGTAGAGGGCGAAGCTGCCCCTGGTGCGCCACCCGTAGGTCTTGGGGCGGAGGCGCTTGCAGTGGGACTTCACCCAGGTTGTGGCGGGAGTCGCGGGCCGCCGGGGAGTGAGCAGCACGTAGCGCAGCTGGTGAGCGGTGACGAGGGTGCCGAGCTGCTGGGCGTTGGGGAACGGGGTCTTGCCGGTGAAGCCGCCCATGACCAGCGTGGGCTGGGACTCGGCGCGCAGAAGGCGCTCCGCGGGGTAGGCGGCCTGGGTGGCCAGCAGGTACTTCTCGCCGTGGCGGTGCGCGGTGAGGTAGTCGAGCAAGGCGGTGTCGCGGCGGCTGGGCTGGTCGAGCCCCACCCGGCGCAGAGCGGATCGGTGGTCGAGGGCGTTGTGGTAGACCTTGCCGACCGGACCGGCCGTCGGCGAGGTGGAGGCACCCGCGTAGAGCGGATCGAGGCAGGAGGCGGCCCAGCCGAGCGGTACGAGCAGGGTGGCCACGACTCCGGCGGCCAGAGAGCCCTGGACCAGCCCTCGGGAGGCGCGCGGCCCACGGACCCACAGGCCCAGCGCGCCGCCCACCGCGAGGATCACCGCGAGCGCCAGCAGCCAGGAGACGAATCCGGTCGGCCAGTCGAGCACCAACGCCCAGACAACCGTCAGCACGATGGCCGACGGCAGAGCCACGCGCCGGCGACCGCCGGCCTCGTGCTCGGACCGGAAGAGGGCGAGCCCTCCGCCGGCCAGTGCGGCGAGCGCCGGGGCGATGACGGCGGTGTAGTAAGGGTGATTGCCATTGGAGACGCTGAACACCACGGCGTGTACGGCCAGCCACCCGCCCCAGAGAAGAAATCCGGTGCGCAGCACGTCGGTTCGCGGTTCTCGGGCGCGCCAGACGATGCCCAGTACGGCGGCGAGCACGGCGAGCGGCAGGAACCAGGCGATCTGCGGGCCGATCGTGTGGTTGACGAGCATTCCCCAGCCGGTGTTTCCGTCGGTCCGGCTGGCGGCCGTGCCCGCGACGGCACCGAACGCGGTCGGATCGTCGCTGAAGCGGCTCATGCCGTTGTAGCCGAAGACCAGGCTGAACGGATTGTTGTTGGAGGTGCCGTCGACATAGGGGCGGTCCGCGGCGGGCGTCACCCAGGCGAGCAGCACCCACGAGCAGGAGACGAGCAGCGCGACCACGCCGCCGAGCAGGGAGCGCAGGGCTCGCTTCAACGCGGTGCCGGGCGCGGCGATTTGGTGGACGACGGCGAACACCGGCAGCACTAGCCACGCCTGCAGCATCTTCGTCTGGAAGGCGAGCCCGACCCAGATGCCACAGGTGATCAGCGGGAGCAGCCGCTCGGTCCGCACCGCCTTCTGCAGGGCTCCGGCGGCAGCCACCAGCAGCAGGGTCAGTGCGGTGTCCGGAATGGTGGCCCGGTTGAGCACCACGGTGACCGGGGTGAAGGTGAGCGTGAGCGCGGCGATCAGCGCGGCGAACGGCCCGGCCCAGGCCCGTACGATCCGGTGGAGCAGCCAGACCGTCAGCACGCCCTCGACGACCTGCGGCAACGCGGCGGCCCACGTGTGCGGCCCGAAGAGCCAGACGGAAGCGGCCTCGGGCCAAAAGGCGCCCGGCAGCTTGTCGAGGGTGATCGAACCGCTGGGGTCGAGCCCGCCGAAGAGGAATGCGCGCCAACTGGTGGCCATCGACCGTATCGCCGCGCTGTAGTACGGGTGAATCGCAGCGTGCCCCATGCCCCAGGCGTACAGCACCGTGGCGACGACCAGGACCGTGGCGAGCGCCGGGCGCTCCCAGCGCAAGGGGGCTTCCGGCCGGCCGTCGTGGCGGTTCGATGCCCGGTGGCCGGGATGGCCGGTGGTCTGGGCGGTGGGAGTGGTGGCCATGGGGTGGGTCCTCGGATCAGTGGTCAGACGGTGCGGCGGGTCACGCGGCGGGCGGCTCGGAGATCGCAGGCATGGTCGGTGGCGTCCAGCAGTACGCCGTCCGGCAGATCGTGCCTGGTCGGGCCGCTGGCGGCAGAGCGGCTGGAGAAGAGGCGGCGGCGGCTCCGGTCGTCGAGGTCCAGGTACATGCCGCAGGGCTCGTCGGCTGCGGTCGGCGACGCCGCCCCGTCGGCGTGGGTGACGCCGACGTCGCTGTAGGCGTCGAGCATGTAGACGGTGCGCCCGTCGTCGTGGTTGCAACGGGGGCCGGTCTCTCCAGGACGGCGAGCAGCCATGACGCGCTGTCCGGGGCGCCACGATCAGCGACACCGACGCACGGCCGTACGGCAGCGGAGCGCCGGTGCCCGGTTCGAGCAGCGCGTTGCCGAGTACGGTCGCTTTCCTGGCGGAGACCGGCGCATTGAGTGCGGCCGGGGAAGTCGATGCGCCGGGCGCCGTACACGCGTCGGCCGCACGGCGCCGCGCAGTCGTCCGGGCGCCGCTTGCGGTGCCCTCCGACAGCTGGATTTCCGCGGGGATCCACTGCGTTCCGGCCGCCAAGGCATCGGGAACGGACCGGGAGTTGCTGCTGCTCGGGCCTGCCACGGTGAGAGCGGCCGTCAACGGCAGCAGCACGACGAGCGGGGTGATCGGCACGCCTGCACTCGCGGATCAGTGGCATATCGGCGGGGCGGAGGGTGCGGTGTCGGCGCGGCGCCCGGGAAGCGGTGGGCAGGGCAGTGGATCCTCTCTCAACCGGCGACGAGCGCTCGAATGTTCGACAAGCGCACACTTTAGCCGCATGAGGTCGCGCAGCCGTCACCCTCTCGTCCCTGCACCATGCCTTCGAGGGGGACCGTGCGGCGACGAAGGGCGGGCCCCCGGCGGGGGCCCGTTCGTGGGGCGTCCGGTCAGCGGACGAAGGAGATCTCCGGGTAGCTCTTGGCAGGTCCGTCCAGCAGGGTGCTGTGCTTGTGGCGCAGCTCCTGGTCGAAGAAGGCGGCGACGTAGTCGCGCTGGATCTTGATCGCTCGGTCGGGGTCGATCGGGCCGAACTCCTGCTTCAGCTGGTCCGGGGAGAGTCCGAGCAGGCCTGCCTCCTGCGGCACCATCACCTCGTTGTCGCTGAAGGACCGGTGCCTCGAACCGTGGAGCTGGATGTCGACCCGGTATCCCTTGAGATGGGGCCACAGTTGGCGCCACGAAGAGTCGTTGTTCCGGTTGTGGGTGCCGGAGCTGAAGAGCATGAAGGGGCGGCTCAGGTCCTTGCTCGGCGCCGTTCCGAAGAACTGGCCGTCCAGGTTGGCGCCGGCGGCGATGCGACGGTCGAGCTGCATGGCGGTGTCGACCGCCGCGCCGCCCAGCGACCAGCCGAACATCCCGATACGGGACGTGTCCACGGCGTGCGACAGACCGGAGGGGAGCTTGGCGTGGTCGACGTCCGGGTTGCCGCCCTTGGCGATGGTGCCGAGCTGGTTGATGACGAAACGGATGTCGGCGGCGCGCACGTTGAGCGTGTCGGACGAGTGCGAGCCGGCCGGCATTTTGTTGACCTCGAGCCGTCCGCCCGGGAATTCGACCTCACCGGCGTCGTGGGTGTGATCGACGGTGACGACGAGGTAGCCGCGGCTGGCGAGATCCTGAGTGAGCGCGGTGCCCATTGCGCGGTCCGAGTGCAGACCGGTCGAGTACAGCAGCACGGGCAGCTTGCCGAGCCGGGTGTCGACCGGGGCGAGGGCGTGTCCGGCGGTCTGCGGCAGCGTGACCTGCTGCGGCGACAGGCCGCGTGAGTGGAGGAAGTGATTGCCCGAGAGCGACGGCATCCACGGTGTCTGAGCGTGCCCGGACGTGGAGGCGGCCGGATACCAGTACGTCACCATCAACTCGCGCGCCCTGCCGCGGACGTACGGGTCGGTACGGGACTTGTCGACGAGGTGCTGACTGAACGTGCCGACCGGGTAGCGCCCGCTCGGCGCGGGAAGTGTCAGCTGGAGAGCGGGACCGCGCCCCACACTGGGCCTGAGGGCCGGGTGGACGGCCTCCTGCGGTGGGATGCTGTCGTTCTCGGGTGCCCAGGGCGCGGCCTGATCGGGTGACGGCGCGGTGGCCGTGGGCGTGTGGGGTGCCTTCTCGGCGGCTGTCGCCGGCGTCATTCCGGCACTTACCGCGGCGGCCAGAGCGCCTGCGGTACCGACCACACGGGCTATGAGTCTGCGGCGCTGGCGCGGACGGCGGTGTGGCATGGAACTCCCCCTGGTGGATCATAGAGCGTTGGTCCGGTGATTGTCTGCGGCACACCGTACCGTTGCCCCCGCCGCCCAACTGCCGACCCGTCCGCGATCCCCCATGAGTCGCGTCTCGACATGCTAGGAGTGTTGAGTGTGGGATCCACTGGCCTGCACGCCACCGCTGACCGGCGAAACCCGCCCGCCCCGTTCCGATAACATGATCGAACGCACGAACGATCGCCCTGAAATCTGACAAATCGGCTGAAGAATTGATATCCAAGGCGCCGCGGGAGTTCTCGCGAAAAAACTACAGAACTGGGTTCGCCGCGTGGCGTCGACCACGGGCGATCCTGTGGGCCGCGGCGGGTGTGGCAACCCTCGGGTTCCTCATCACGCTGGAGATCGCCGCGCGTCATTACGGGCTGCCCGGGCCGATCACCAATCAGGCGCGGGAGGTGATCTTCGCCCCGAAATCGGGGCCGCTGCTGTACGCCGGTATGGCGTTGATGATGGTGGTGCTCACCTGGCGGCAACGGTTCATCGCGGTCGGTGCCGCGATCGGCATCGACGTCGTCTTCGTGCTGGTGCGGTGGGTGATCGGCGTCAAGGCGACCGAGGGCCACCCCTTCGGCAACGGCGCGTTGTGGGTGATGCTGGGCTGTGCGGTCGTCGCTGTGACACGCCGCACCGGCGCCGAACGTGCCCTGCTGCTCAAGGGCGTCGGGCTGGGCCTGCTGCTGGTGGCCGGCCGGAAGACGGGCGATGCCTGGCTGCTCATCACGTCAAAGACCCGTCCGACGGTGCTCGACCCGTATGTGGCAACCGCCGATCACGCGCTGGGCAACCCGTCATGGCTGGTGGGCCGGATCGTCGACGCCACCGGCCCGATCGGCGCTCACCTTCTCGACTACGTCTACGCGCAGCTCGCGGTGGCCGCGGTCGTGGTCGCGCTGTACCAGCTGCGGAATGTGGCCGTCGAGCGCCGCTTCCCCAGGCATCATCTGGTGCGCACCTTCCTGGTCATCGGCCTCCTCGGGCCGGCCATCTACATGATCTTCCCGGTGGTGGGACCGGTCTTCGCCTACGGCCCCGGCGCCTTCGGTACCGGCGGCGTGCACTGGGCGGTGGCCGACCTGTGGCCCCACACGCCGCCGCCGATCAGCCCCCCGCACCCGGTGCCGTACGACGGGATCACCCCCCGCAACTGCATGCCCAGCCTGCACACGGCGTGGGCCACCACGATCTTCATCCACTCCCGCAAGGGCCCCCGGATGCTGCGTTTCGCGGGCACGTTCTGGCTGATCGCCACGCTCACCGCGACCCTGGGATTCGGCTACCACTACGGCGTGGATCTCGTCGCCGGTCTGGTGTTCGCGTTCACGGTCGAGGCGGCACTGCGCTCGCTCGACCGCGGCTGGGACCGGTCGGGAATCCAGCTGGTCCTCCACGGAGCGACGGTGTTCGCCGCGCTCCTGGTGTCGTACCGCTGTCTGCCGGTGGAGATGGCCGATCATCCGTGGGTGTTCGGGCCGCTTCTCCTCCTGGCGATGGCCTCGGTGGTCTACGGCTACCTGTGGACCACCAAACGGTGGGAAACGAATGCCGCAACAGCCCAGCAACCGGAACCGCAACCCGCACTCGCCTGAGGCAGGGTGCATTTCTGCGGGGCAATGCCGATCCGCCGGGTGGACAGCCGACCGAAATCTGCGGACGTGGTGGCCGCGGCCGAGGGTCACGCCGACCAGCAGCCCTCTTCCCGCCGCGGCGTCCTACCAGATCAGGCACCAATAGCTGCCGTAGTTCCCGATGCCGATGCGGATGCCTTGCGGGACGAGGCCGGGGTCGGGCCGGCCCACGGCGGCCAACGAGCACGAGGGGTCCCCGACCGCCCCGGCGGCGGCCATGCGGTGAGCGGCGCCGACCGCTGCGGGGGAGGTGTACCACGTCGTGGTCGGTGCGCCGGTGCCGCCGGCCGTCGGCGTGGGAGCGGGGGAGGGCGCGGCGGTCGACGGCCTCGTCGGCGTCGGCGCCGGGGAGGCCGTGGTCCGCGAGGGCGATGCCGGGGGCGGGACCGCTGTGGGGCGGGCGGGTGGCCGGGTTGCCTGCGGTGTCCGTGCGGTCGGCGTCGGTGCGGCTGACGGGGGAGCCGTCGTCTGCCGGTGCGTCGGCCGGCTGGTCGGTGCTCCCGGGGGCTGGGTCGTCGCCGTCGGTGTCGATGTCGGTCTGGGTGCGGCCGTGCCCGTGTGTGTCGGCCCTGGGGTGCTGGATGGTGCCGGTGCAGTGGGCTGGGACGGTGGCGGTTTCGCCGTCGGCAGGGACAGGGTCCCCGAGGCCGACGGGTGTGGCCTGGGCGTTCCGCCGTGCGGCACCGCCAGCCATACGCCGAGGCCGCCGAGCACGAGCACAGCAGCACCGGCCGCGATCCACGGGGCCCTCCTCGAAGGGCGCCGGTGACGGCTCATGTCTCCCACTGTCAGCCAGCCCGTCGGCGACTTCAACCGGGGACGGACCTGGCATCGCGCACGACGGACGGTCTCCGATCCGGGCTCGACCAGGTGGGTCGCCGAGCAGGATCCTGTTCAGGCGGGTCCCGTCCGCCCGGCGCGGGGTTGCCCGGTCGCTGCGGAAGGGGTCGGCGTATTGGTTCGGGGCGCGGCAGGTGTCTGCACGCCGGTCATGCGGGGAAACGAGCGGGCGGCCAACAGGAAGCCGAGGGTCGTCAGCACGAACGGCCAGGTGAGCGGGTGGCCGCCGGACGGGGCGAGCAGATGGGCGACGGCCGGTGTGAGGGTGGTCGCGGTCGCGGCGCCGAGCAGCGCGTACCACAGGGTCGCCGGGGTGGCGGGCAGGAACACCCCGCACAGCGCCAGCGCGACCAGCACCGCGTTGTAGCCCATCGTGCCGTCGGCGATCCGTGCGGCCGGCACCCCGAGCGCCCAGGCCGTCAGGATGCCTGTCGCACTGCCGGCACAGGCCACCCACCCCGCCACCCGGCTCACCAGGAAGAGGCCGGCGAGCAGCAGGGCTCCCGCGTACCACTGATCCAGGAAGAACACCTGGGCCACGTTGCGGAAGAACGCCGCCCCCACGTCGTTCAGTCGCAGAACGGTGGGTCCGGCGGCAGCGCGGGGCAGCGCTGCGACGCTCCCGCCATGCGGCCAGATCCGCAGGAAGGCCGGCGCGGCAACGGCGACCGCGCCCGCCAGCAGGCAGTAAGGGATGGTCAGCGTCGGCAGAGACCACACGTGCAGCAGGCGGATCACAGCCGCTGCTACGACGGTGACCACGAGGCAGGCCGCAGCGGCGAGCAGCACCGTGGACAGCCTGTCCGCATCGAAGAACACGGCGAAGCACAGCGCGGTCAGGCAGCAGTTGAAGCCCTCCAGCCCCGTCCGCACCCGGTCGCGGGCCACGCCCAGCAGCTGTGCGGTGCCGGTGCCGAGGGCGGCACCGCCCGCACCATAGGCGCCGTACCGCCAGTCCGCCGTGGACAGCGCGAGACAGAAGACAGCGCCTGCCCAAGCGCTGTCGAGGAACACGACCTGGGCCACGCCGCGCAGCACGAACACCCCGAACTCCAGAGCGCGCCTTGGAGACCACCACATACCGAACCCCCACACAGTTTTTCCGCTAGACGGCATTGTATTTCCGTCATGCGACATATCTGTGCGCTGGAAGCGGGCTGGGCCGGACGCTGTTGTGCGGTGAACGCGGCTGTCTCAGCTGTTCGGCAGGCGGGTGCCTTCAGGTGCGCCCGAGGCAAGCCAGGCAAGGCCGACACCGCAGCCCGTAGCGACATGATGCGCAGTATTGCGGCGCAGCGTTCCGTCGAGACGCCGGAGAAGGCGATGACCGCTGCGATACCGGACAATCTGTTTATATGCCCCCAAGTGCGAGTACAGGGCGCAGACGGTCGGTGCGTGCCCGGGGAGGCGTGATGAGCCAGCAGCCGGTCCATCTCCCTTATGACGACCCGGCCTTCGTGGCGGATCCCTTCCCGCTCTACCGGCGGCTGCGCGAGGACGGCCCGGTCCGGCGTGCGGTCATCGCAGGCGGCCTGGAGGCCTGGCTGGTCACCCGCTACGAGGACGGGCTCGCCGCGCTGTCCGACCCGAGGCTGAGCAGCGACGTCCGTGATGCCTCGGACCCCCGCCTCGTCGAGCAGCTGCCCGAGTTCGAGCGTGAATCGATGATGAGCAACATGCTGCGTTCGGATCCGCCCGATCACACCCGGCTGCGCCGCCTGGTGTCCAAGGCGTTCACCGCACGCCGGGTCGCCGATCTGCGGCCCCGCATCCAGGAGATCACCGACCGGCTGCTCGACGCGGTGGCCCCGGCAGGCCGGGCCGAACTCGTGGCGGACTTCGCGCTGCCGCTGCCGGTCACCGTCATCGGTGAGCTGCTCGGCGTGCCGGTGGACGACCGGCACGCCTTCCAGCGGTGGACCGACGCCCTGCTCGTGCGCGGGGAGACGATGCCCGACCGGGACGTCGTCGACGAGGCGTGGCAACGGATGCGCGCGTATGTGACCGAGCACCTCGAAACCAAGCGGGCCCGGCCGGGGGACGACCTCCTCAGCGCACTGATCAGCGCCCACGACGAGGAACAACGCCTGAACCACGACGAGCTGATCGCCATGACCTTCCTGCTGCTGGTGGCCGGGTACGTCACGACGGTCAACCTGATCGGCGGCGGCATCGCCGCGCTTCTCGCCCACCCCGACCAGCTGACCCTGCTGCGGGATCGTCCGGAACTGCTGCCCGGCGCGATCGAGGAGTTCCTCCGCTACGACGGCCCCGTCAGCCCGGGCATCGCCCGGTTCGCCCGCGAGGACGCCGAGATCGCGGGCGTGACCGTCCCGCGCGGTGCCACAGTCCTGGTCGCGTCCGCTATAGCCGACCGTGATCCCGCGCGGTTCCCCGACCCCGACAGGCTGGACATCACCCGGCACGACAACGGCCACCTGGCCTTCGGGCACGGCATCCACTACTGCCTGGGTGCGCCGCTGGCCCGCCTGGAGGGCCAGATCGCCATCGGGACGGTACTGCGCCGCCTTCCGGACCTGGCTCTGGCCGTGCCGCCGGCCGAGCTGAGCTGGCGGCCCGGCGCACTCCGCGGCCCGGTGCGGCTTCCGGTCACGTTCACCCCCGGCGGCCGCGCGTCAGCGCAGGCTTGCGCCCTGTGAGCGGAGTTCTCGCTGGACGGCGCTCACCGGGATGTCCCGCGGCTGTCGGCCCTGGGTCGCCGCCAGGGCCGCGCAGACGCCCGCCGCTTGTCCGGTGGCCATGGAGATCGGCATCACGCGGTAGGAGGAGTGCGCCACGTGGTCGCCGGAGATGCAGCGGCCCGCGACGAGAACCCGGTCCAGGCCGCGGGGGAGGAGACAGCGCAGCGGGATGTCGTAGGACTCACCGCGCGGCAGCCGCGTGAGCGTGGTGCCGCGGCCGCTCGGGTTGTGGATGTCCACCGGGTAGGCGCCGCGCGCGATGGCGTCGTCGAACGTGCGGGCCGTCAGCACGTCTTCGCCCGTCAGCTGGTATTCCCCCACGATCCGGCGCGTTTCACGGACGCCGACCTGCACACCGCTCTGGACGACGTAGGAGTCGGCGAACCCCGGCACACGGTCGCGCAGGAAACGGGCGATCTGCGCCATCTGCCGGTGCGCGGTGAACTCCGCGCGGGTGAGGTCCCAGACACTCGTGCCGAGCACTTCGGTGACGCGGGTGGAGTTGACCGCGACCTCACCGGTGTTCGGGGTGGCGAAGAAGAGGATGTCCTCGCGATGCAGGTCCAGTTCCCCCGCGTCGGTGGCGGTACGGACCAGGTCCCACAGCCCGTGCACGCCTCTCCACTGGTCAGGGTGGGCGCGGGTGTAGGAGGCGAACTCCTCGTGGTCGAAGCGAACCATGCGGAACATCAGTGTCATGGGCTGTGTCCAGCCGTCCTCGGGCCGGCCGATCTCGTACGCCGCCCCGGCCGCCGCGGCGATGTCCCCGTCCCCGGTGCAGTCGACGATCACGTCCGCGTCCATCACGAGGGGCCCCGACTTGGTCTCGAACACCGCACGGACGCGCTCGGGCAGGCTGAGGACGTCGGAGGCGAAGGCGTGGAGGAGCGTACGGACCTCATGGTTCTCCAGCAGCTCGTAGGCCGCCAGCTTGAACAGCTCCGGGTCGAAGGGCACGGTGTAACCGGTCTCCAGGGAAGGCCGGATCGCCGCGCCCGTCCGCACCAGTTGGTCGAGCAGCACCCACAGCACACCGCCGACGACCGGCTCGCCCTCGCCGTGGTCGGGCGGCAGCAGACGCGTGGTGTCGCCGGCCACGGCCTGCTTGACCTCGTTGTGGAAACTCATCAGCGGCATCACCAGTGCCGCGGTCGCGTTGCCGCCGAGGAACCCGTAGCGCTCGACGAGGACCACCTCGGCGCCCGCGTTCGCGGCACCGAGGGCCGCGCCGATGCCGGCCGGCCCGCCGCCGATCACCAGCACCTGGGTGGACCCCGCATGCAGGGCCTGACGGGGCGGAAGTTCCACCTTCCTGGGTACGCGGGGCGGCATCAGGTAGGACACGGTCACTCCCTCGGAAACCGGTGGCCGTCGGATCAGCCCGCTGTGGAGGCGGGCACCGGCGTGCTGTCGCAGATGACTTGGTGTGAAGCGGTCGCGGCCAGATAGGCAAGGAGCCGGTCGGCGGTCTGCGCCGCCCGCAGCCGCAGCGATGCCGTACGCGCGGCCGTGTCCGCCGCCCGGGCGGGCCGCTCGTCCCACAGGCGATCCACTTCCGCCAGCAGCAGCCCTGTGGTCTCCCTGATCACCCCGCGCAGTGCGGGCGCGCCGATCTGCTGGGCGAAGTCGAAGACCTTCCCCGCGTACGGCAGGGGCAGCAAGGGAATGCCGGAGAGAGCGGCGAAGATCAGAAAATGCAGCCTCATGCCGACGGCCAGGTCCAGCTGTGTGACGATGTCGAGGACCTGGTGCGGTGCGTAGTCGCCGTGCAGCACCGTGCAGCGGTCGGCTGAGGCCATGCGGGACACCACCGCATGGGCGTGGCGGATGTCGCCGCGTTCCATGGAGACGAAGACGACGTGACCATCGAGCCGGTGGACGAGGAAATCACCCACGCTGGCGAGAAGCTGGTGGTACCCGTCCTCATCGAGATGCTCGGCCGCGCGCCCGGGCTCTCGTACGCTCATCCCCACCAGCCGCACCCCGTCCGGCACCGCCTCCGCCCGCAGCAGCTCTGCGCCGTGATTGCCGGGGACGAGCAGCAGCGCCGGATCGGCCGTGACGGAGATGGGCCGGGCCAGTCCGGCCTCTTCGAGGACGAGTTTCGACTCCTCGTCACGCACGGTGACCTCGACCGCCTCGGACAGCACCTGACGGACCCATGCGCAGTCCGCCTCGTCGGTGAGCGGACCGGCCCCCACGGCATAGGTGAACACGGGCACGCCGAGATCCTGGGCAGTGCGGGCCATCCGCAGATAGCGACGCGCCTCGGTGTTGTAAAGGATCCCCCCGCCGCCGAGCACCAGCACACTCAGCCGGCGCAGATGCGCGGAGATGCCCTCCCTGCACACGCCCTCCCAGCCGACGACCTCGACATCCGGATGGACGCGGCGGGTGTGGACGGGATTGCGGGAGAAGACCACGAAGCGCGTCTCCGGCCGCCCGGCGCGCACACGGTCCAGCAGGGCGGTGAGGATCGCCTCGTCACCCACGTTCCGGCCCCCGTAGGAGCCCAGTACGCCCACGGTCACGCTGCCTGCGTTGTCCACGACCGCTCCCTCACGACGTTCATAGATGTGCTCCCACGATGCGAGTACCGGAAAGCAGGCCGCATGTCATGTGCCCCTTTTCGGTGCTTCCGTACCAGATGGCTGCTTCCTTGTACCGGCCGGGGTGCTCAACGGGAGAGCCGACTTCCGTCCGCCACCGGTCGCGTGTCATCGTGGCGTCCATGGCGACGGGAACGGATGTTGCCGTGCTGGTCGGGCTGCAGGCATCGGGGAAGTCCACGTTCTACACGCAGTGTCTGTCCGACCGGTACGCGCTGGTCAGCAAGGACCTGTTTCCGCGAGGTGCCAGGAACAAGCAGCTGCGGCAGTTGCGTCTGCTGGCGGAGCACCTGGCGGCCGAGCGGGCGGTGGCGGTGGACAACACCAACCCCTCGCCGCAGGAGTGGGCGCCGCTGGTGGAGGCGGCCCACACCCATGGGGCGACGGTGACGGCCTACTGGTTCCCTCCGGACGTGGCCGGCTCGCTGCGACGCAACGCCGGCCGCGGGGGCCGCGAGCGCGTCCCGGACGTCGGCGTCCTGGCCACGCTGAAGCGGTTGCGCAAACCGTCCCAGGCGGATGGGTTCGATGAGGTGCGCGAGGTGCGGTTCGACGGCCGCGGCGGCTTCGAGGTGCGCGGCTGAGGCTCTCCGCCTGGACGTCCTCCGGCACGGTCCGTTCGGAGGCTTTGCGGTGGCGCATACGACAGCAGGTCCGCACGCTGGATGAGGATCTCGAACGAACGTGATTACGCATGCGAACACGGATGCGGGTGCGCCGCTTTGCACCGTACCGCGGCAGCACTCCGGGAGGCTCCTTTGACCGCTTCGCCGCCTGTCACCGACGCACCGCCGGCCCGGTACGACGACCTGCGCGCACTGGTGATCAACTGCACCCTCAAACGCTCGCCGGAGACGAGCAACACCCAGGGGCTGATCGACCGGAGCACCGCCATCATGGACGCCCAGGGGGTCCATGTCGACGTCGTACGTGCCGTGGACCACGACATCGCCACCGGCGTGTGGCCCGACATGAGAGAGCACGGCTGGGAGGCGGACGCCTGGCCTGACCTCTACCAGCAGGTTCTGTCGGCAGACATCCTCGTGCTGGCCGGACCCATCTGGCTGGGTGACAACAGCTCCGTGATGAAGCAGATCATCGAACGCCTCTACGCCTGCTCCAGCCTCCTCAACGACGCCGGCCAGTACGCGTACTACGGTCGCGTCGGCGGCTGCCTCATCACCGGCAACGAGGACGGCGTCAAGCACTGCGCCATGAACGTCCTCTACAGCCTGCAACACCTGGGCTACACCATCCCGCCCCAGGCGGACGCCGGATGGATCGGTGAGGCCGGCCCCGGCCCTTCGTACCTCGATCCCGGCTCGGGCGGCCCGGAGAACGACTTCACCAATCGGAACACCACCTTCATGACCTGGAACCTCCTGCATCTGGCCCGGGCACTGAGGGACCTCGGCGGCATCCCCGCCTACGGCAACCAGCGCACCGCCTGGGACGCCGGCTGCCGCCGCGACTACGAGAACCCCGAGCACCGTTAGCGACACCGACGGCCGGTCGCCGTCGCGGTCAGCCACCACCCACCGCGCAGGCCGCAACGTCCGCCGGCGGGGAATGGCCCGGTCACCGCACCACAACGGCTTCCGACGGCACGCCCGGTGGTGCTGACAGCTGAGCGGCGGTGTGTTCCAGCAGCATCTCCAGGGCGGCCGGATAGGCGCTGTGCGGCATACGCCGGGCGAGCAGCTGGGCCGTGGCGGCGATGTTGGGGTGCGAGTCGGCGGGCAGGCGCGCATAGGTGGACTGCCACATGTCCTCGTCCCCCGCACGGGCCTCGTCCGCGAGCGCGAGGGATCCTGCGTCGAGCGCGGCGAAGGCGAGGCTCTGGTCGATGAACGCGTGGTACACGCGGACCGCCACCGGATCCGGCAGCCCGGCGCCGCGCAGGATGCCGAGGATGGTCTCGTCCACCGCGATCTCGCGAGGCCTGCCCGTGACCCGGCTGGCGGTGAGGACGGCAGCCTGGGGGTGGGCCAGGTAGGCGGCGTGGATGGCCCGGCCCAGAGCACGCAGGTCCGTACGCCAGTCCCCCGTGGCGGTCCAGCTGTCGAGAGCCCGCCCCATCAGCTCGTCCCCGATGGCCCGGGTCAGATCGTCCATCCCCGCGAAATACCGGTAAAGGGTGCTCGGATCGGCGCCGAGCGCCGCGCCCAGACGGCGTGCCGTCAGCCCGGTGCTGCCGTGCTCGCGCAGCACCCGCAGGGCGGTCCGCACGATGATCTCCTCGGACAGCACGGAGCCGCTGCGCGTGGGCCGCCGCCGACGACGTGCCGCCTCCGATACCACTTGCTTCGCCATGCCGGTCGTCCCCTCCGTCGCCGCACGTGAGCCACGAGGTCCGCGGCCTTACGCCAACAGGGTTGACCTTACATCCGGCCGTCGCGTTGCATCGAGCCTGTCCGGAGGCGCTCTGCCGCGCGCCTCGCCTTGCCGGAAAGAAAGGCCTGTGACATGCGCGTACTTCTCGTGGGTGCGGGTGGTGTGGGAACGGCCGTCACCCGGATCGCCGCTCGCCGTGCGTTCCTCACCCACATGGTCGTCGCCGACTACGA
The DNA here is from genome assembly GCF_044546895.1 of Streptomyces sp. NPDC053069. Lineage (NCBI taxonomy): Bacteria > Bacillati > Actinomycetota > Actinomycetes > Kitasatosporales > Streptomycetaceae > Streptomyces > Streptomyces sp. NPDC053069. Next base: position 256,762 of record NZ_JBITZN010000005.1, read on the forward strand.
CCTCACCCGTGCCGAGGCCGCGGTCGCCGCCCTCGGGGACCGGGCGACCCGCTTCAGCGCCCAGCGGCTGGACGCCTCGGACCAGGACGCTGTCCGCCGGGTCCTGATCGACGAGCGATGCGACGTGCTGCTCAACGCCACCGACCCCAGGTTCGTGATGCCGCTCTTCACCGCGGCCCTGGAGGCCGGAGTGCACTACCTGGACATGGCGATGTCGCTGTCCGCTCCGCATGGCTCGCGCCCCTACGAGGAGTGCGGCGTCAAGCTCGGCGACGAACAGTTCGCACTGGCCCGGCGGTGGGAGGAAGCCGGACGGCTGGCCCTGGTCGGCATGGGCGTCGAGCCGGGCCTGTCCGATGTCTTCGCCCGGTACGCGGCCGACGAGCTCTTCGACGACATCGAGGAGATCGGTGTGCGGGACGGCGCCAATCTCACGGTCGAGGGCTACGACTTCGCGCCCTCCTTCAGCATCTGGACAACCATCGAGGAGTGCCTCAACCCCCCGGTGGTCTACGAAAAGGACCGCGGCTGGTTCACCACCACCCCCTTCAGCGAGCCCGAGGTCTTCGACTTCCCCGAGGGCATCGGTCCGGTGGAGTGCGTCAACGTCGAACACGAAGAGGTGCTGCTCATACCCCGCTGGGTCGATGCACGCCGTGTCACCTTCAAGTACGGGCTCGGCGACGACTTCATCGCCAAACTGAAGACCCTCCACGAGCTGGGCCTGGACGCGACGGCCAGGGTGACGGTGCCCGGGGCCGACGGACCGGTCAGGGTCTCCCCGCGGGACGTCGTCGCCGCATGTCTGCCCGACCCGGCCGGCCTGGGGAAGCGCATGACGGGCAAGACGTGCGCGGGCACGTGGGTGAAGGGCACCAAGGACGGGGTGCCGCGCGAGGTGTACCTGTATCACGTGGTCGACAACCAGTGGTCGATGCGCGAGTACGGCGCCCAGGCCGTCGTCTGGCAGACGGCCGTCAACCCGGTCGTCGCGCTGGAACTGCTGTCCACCGGTGCCTGGTCCGGCACGGGCGTTCTCGGCCCGGAAGCCCTGCCCCCACGCCCCTTCCTCGACCTGCTCACCGAGTACGGTGCTCCCTGGGGGCAGCGCGACAGCACGGGCGTTCCGCCGACTGCCGGCGGCTGACGGGCCCCTTACGGGCGCCAGTCCGCCTGCAGGTCATGGGAGTCGGTCTTGGTGAGCTGGGTCAGTCCGGTGCCGTCGGCCCGTACCAGGTAGAGGTGTTCGGGGTCCGCGTCGTCGGAACCGCCTCTCGTGAAGACCAGCCGGCTGCCGTCCGGGGACCACGAAGGGTACTTGTCGTTGCGGCGGGCCGTGGTGATGCGGTGCAGTCCGGTGCCGTCGGGGCGGACGACGTAGAGGTGGGCGAAGCCCGAGGAGTCCACCCGGCTGAAGGCGATCCGGCCGCTGCGCGACCAGTCGGGCGTCCAGTCGTGGGAGCCGGCCCCGGTGACCGCCGTCTGGGCCAGGGTGGACAGCCGGATCCGCATCACCCTGCTGTTTCCGCCCGCGTCCGCGCGGTTGAACGCCAGGTACTTGCCGTCCGGGGACCACGTCGGATGGAGGTCGTCCGCCGCGGTGTGGGTGAGCCGGGTGGCGGGTGTGCCGTCGATCCCGGACACATAGATCTCGCGCTGGGTGCCGACCGGCTTGGCGTAGGCGATCCGCTTGCCGTCCGGGGACCACGCCGGGTCGGAGGCGCCCTTGGTACCGGGGACGGCCTTCAGGTCGCCGCCCGTCGTCTGCATCGTCCAGATGCCGTCGATGGCACCGCCGGACCCAAAGCGGACGAAGGCCACCCGCTTGCCGTCCGGCGACCAGCTGGGCATCACATCGCTGACGGTGGAGGTGTGGGTGAGTTTGACGGGCGTGCCGCCACTGGGTGACATCGCGTAGAGGTCTTCCACCGGCGCTGTCGCGGTGTAGCGGGCGAAGACGATCGCACGGTCCCCCGCAGCCCCCGCGTCCCCTGCGGCGCCGAGGGTCAGTGGTACGGCCATGGCCAGCGCCATGGCGGTCACCGCCGCCCGGCGGCGCCGCGTTGCGCCGATTCCCCCGGTCCAGCCGGTTCTCCGAGCCCTTCCGGCGGCTCTGCCATTGCCTGTGCGGTGCTGTTGGCGCGTCAAGGTGTCCACCCCGATCCCTCGCGCTGCCCGCTGCGGGCAGCTCCGGCCGGTAAACATCCCACCGATGGGACTCTGGCGGAAGCGGCGGCAGTTGGCGGTACGCAGCCTGTGACATGTTCCGTACGTCGCTGTCACATGCGATGCCCTGCGCGCCTGCGCCCTTCGGCATGCTCCGCAGCCGCCTCGCACCGCCAAGACCAGCGTCCATAACCCGATGTTCTGGGTAACTGAGAGCTGGCTGTGCGGGCCCGGCGCCCACAACCTTGACCCAGCCAGTGGAATGTCACATCGCATAGGGAGCCATCGTGAGAGCACGACGTTCCGGGATGGTCATGGCAGCCGCCCTCGGACTCGTCAGCATCGCCGGCTGCGGGGGAGCCGGCGGCGTCGACGGGCAGGGCGGGGCCGCGAGCAAGGGGGGCACACTTCATGTGCTCTCCAGCCTCGACCTGGAGCACCTCGACCCGGCCCGCAACTACGTCACCTCCTCCGAGGACGTGGGCCGCCTCATCTACCGGACGCTGACGACGTACGCGGCGGCAGCCGGGCCGGCCGGCGGAAAGATCGTGCCGGATCTGGCGACGGACACCGGTCGTCCGAGCAACGGCGCCCGGACCTGGACCTTCACGCTCAAGTCAGGGGTGAAGTTCGAGGACGGCCGGCCCATCACCAGCCGGGACGTCAAGTACGGCGTCGAGCGGACGTTCGCCGCGGAACTCCCCGAAGGGCCGCCGTACGCACGGATGTGGATGGCGGGAGGCCGGAGTTACCACGGCCCCTACAAGGACAAGCACGGGCTGGCCTCGATCGCGACACCGGACGACAGGACGATCGTCTTCACCCTCAACCGCCCGGTGGCCGACTTCGGTTCGGCGGTGTCGCTGCCGATCTTCGCTCCGGTTCCGCAGGACAAGGACACCGGTGTCCGCTACGACAGCAGGCCCTTCTCCTCCGGTCCGTACAGGATCGGGACCTTCGAACCCAAGAAGCGGCTCACCCTGGTCCGCAACACCCACTGGAGTCCGGCCACCGACACGGTGCGCAAAGGGCTGCCGGACAAGATCGTGATCGATCTCAACCTCGACCCGGCCGTCGTGGACCAGCGGCTCATCGCCGCCCAGGGGCAGGACGCGGACGCGGTCGCCTTCGAGCCGGTCGGCCCGGCCTCGGTCGGGCCGGTGATGGCCAACCCCGCGGTGCACAAACGACTGGTCACCGGCGAGTCGATCAACACGCGCTATCTGAGCATCAACACCCGGCGCAAGCCGCTCGACGACGTCCGGGTGCGGCAGGCGATCGCCTATGCGCTGGACAAGGACGCGCTGCGTACCGCTCGGGGCGGCCCGATCGCCGGTCAGCTCGCCACCACCCTGCTGCCGCCGTCGCTGCCCGGCGCCGTTCCCGACGACCCCTTCCCGAGCCCGGGCGGCAAGGGCGATCCGGCCAAGGCCAAGGCGCTGCTGGCCCAGGCGGGCCATGCCTCGGGCCTGGCCCTCACCCTCGACACCCCGGCCACCGCGGGCGGCCAGACGCAGGGTGAGGCCGTACAGGCGTCCCTGGCCAAAGCCGGAATCAAGGTGACCATCAACGCGATCAGCTCGTCCGCCTTCTACAGCACGGTGGGCAACACCTCCCAGGAACACGACCTGGTGATCGACGGCTGGACACCCGACTGGCCCGGCGCCTCCACCTACCTGCCGCTCGTGTTCGACGGCCGGCTGATCACCCCCGAGGGCAACAACAACCACGCCCAGTACGACTCGGCCGAGGTCGACGCCCGTATCGACCAGATCGCCAGGATGAAGGACCCGGCCGCCGCCGCGACCGCCTACGGCCGACTCGCGGGGCAGATCATGCAGGACGCGCCGGTCGTGCCGTTCCTGTGGGACAAGGCGGCCGTTCTGATCGGCTCTCATGTCACCGGCGCCTACGGGCACATCGCCTACGTCGGACGACTGGACCTGGTCTCCCTGGGGCTGCGCAAGTGACCGCCACGCTCCCGGCCCCGGTACCGGCCGACGCACCGCCCCGCGTCGTACCGTCCGAGACGTCCCTGCTGCGCCGCCTGCTGGCACAGCGCGCGGCGACGGTCGCGCTGACGGTGGTCGTCCTCCTGGTGCTGATCGCCCTCGCGGCCCCGCTGATCACCTGGGCCGCCGGCACGTCCCCGACCGAGTTCCACTCCGCAGCGGTGAACCCGGAGCTCGGCGGACTGCCGCGCGGCACCGGCGGCGGCATCAGCGCCGCGCACTGGCTGGGCGTCGAGCCCGGCAGCGGCCGGGACATCCTCGCCCGTGTCGTCTACGGCGCCCGGGTCTCGCTGCTGATCGCCCTGCTCGCCACGGCCTTGTCGGTGGTGCTCGGTACGGTGCTCGGGCTGGCCGCCGGGTTCTTCGGCGGCTGGACCGACACGGTCGTCGGCAGGCTGATGGACCTGTTGATGTCCTTTCCCGCCCTCATCTTCATGATCGCGCTGATCTCCGCGGCACCGGGGGTGAACCGGCAGCTGCTGTTGGTCGTCGTGCTCGGCTTCTTCGGGTGGCCCTACGTCGGGCGGATCGTGCGCGGGCAGGCGATGGTGCTGGCCCGCGGCGAGTTCGTGGCCGCGGCCCGGGTGCTGGGCGCCTCGCGGCGCGCCCTGCTGGTGCGAGAGGTGCTGCCCAACCTGAGCGGGCCGGTCCTCGTGGTGGCGACCATGTCGATCCCCGGCTACATCGCCACCGAGGCGGGACTGTCCTTCCTCGGTATCGGAGTGCGCCCGCCGACCCCCTCATGGGGCCAGATGATCGCCTCCGCAGTGCCCTGGTACGCCGCCGACCCCGTCTACTTCCTCGTCCCGGGCGCCTTCCTGTTCGTCACGGTGCTCGCCTTCAACGTGCTCGGCGACGCGGTACGGGACGCGCTCGATCCCCGGAGCCGCCGACGATGATCCTCTACGCCCTGCGCAGACTGGCCGCGACGGCGGCGATCCTGCTGGTGATCTGCGCCGCCACCTTCGCGATCTTCTATCTGATGCCCGCCGACCCGGCCCAGGGCGCATGCGGCAAGGCATGCAGCCCGGAGCGGATCGCCGAGATCCGCACCACGCTCGGCCTGAACCACTCGGTGTTCGTACAGTTCCGCGACTATCTCGTCGGCATCGGGGCCGGCCGCAGCTACGGCACGGGCGCCCAGGCCGTGGACTGCCCCGCTCCCTGCCTGGGATTCAGCTTCCAGACCGATCAGCCGGTGTGGCGGATGCTCACCGACCGGCTGCCGGTCAGCATCTCCATCGCCGCGGGCGCGGCCGTACTGTGGCTGATCGTCGGCGTCACGGCCGGGGTGGTCTCCGCGCTGCGCCGCGGCACCGTGTGGGACCGGGCGGCGATGACGGCCGCGCTCGGCGGCGTCTCGCTGCCGGTGTACTTCACCGCCCTGATGCTGCAGTACCTGCTCGTCGTCAAGCTCGGTCTGCTGCCCTATCCGCAGGCGATCCCGCTCACCGCCGACCCGGTCGGCTGGGCCCGGTCCATGGTCATGCCGTGGATCACGCTGGCGATGCTCTACGCCGGCATCTACGCCCGGATCACCCGCGGCGAGATGCTCGACAGCCTCGGCCAGAACTACGTCCGCACCGCCCGCGCCAAGGGTCTGCCCGAACCGGCCGTGCTGCGCCGGCATGCGCTGCGGCCGGCACTGATGCCCATCGTGACCATCTTCGGCATGGACCTCGGCGCGCTGCTCGGCGGCGCCCTCATCACCGAGTCGGTCTTCGGTCTGCCCGGCGTGGGCAAGCTCGCGGCCGACGCGATCAACAGCGCCGACCAGCCGGTGATCCTCGGAGTGACGCTCTTCGCCGCGGGATTCGTCGTGGTCGCCAATGTCGCGGTGGACCTCGTCTACGCGCTCCTGGACCCGAGAGTGAGGGCCGTGGCATGACCCTGTTGACCGTACGTGATCTGACCGTCGACTTCGAGGGTGGCGTACGCGCCGTCGACGGCCTCGATCTGGACCTGGCCGCCGGGGCGGTGCTCGGCGTGGTGGGTGAGTCGGGCAGCGGCAAGTCCGTGACGAGCCTGGCCGTCATGGGCCTGCTGCCCGATGCCCGGGTCACGGGTGAAGTCCGGTTCGACGGCATGCAGTTGACCGGCCTGGACCGGCGGGCGCTGCGCCGGCTGCGCGGCGACCGGATCGCAATGATCTTCCAGGATCCGCTGTCCTGCCTGAACCCCTACTACCCGGTGGGCTTCCAGATCGCCGAGGCCTACCGGGCACACCGCCGGGCCGGACGCCGGGAGGGCCACCGGGTCGCCGTGCGGATGCTGGACCGCGTCGGCATCCCCGAACCCGAGCGGCGTGCCCGCGCGTACCCCCACGAGTTCTCCGGCGGCATGCGCCAGCGCGTGATGATCGCGATGGCCCTGTGCCTGGAACCCGACCTGCTCATCGCCGACGAACCGACCACCGCGCTCGACATGACCGTGCAGGCCCAGATCCTGGACCTGCTGCGGGAGCTGCGGGAACGGTCCGGTACCGCCATCATGCTCATCACCCACGACATGGGCGTGGTCGCGGGGCTGGCCGACCAGGTCGTCGTCATGTACGGCGGTCGCGCGGTCGAACGGGGCACGGTCCGCGAGGTGTTCTACCGCCCGCGTGACACCTACACCAAGGGCCTGCTCGCCTGCGTACCCCGCGTCGACGGACCGCTGCCCGACCGCCTGCCCACCCTCGCCGCACCGGAGGTGACCGCGTGAACGTGCCCTTGCCCATGAGCACCGCAGGCGACCACGGGCACGCGCCCCTGCTCGAAGCACACGACCTGGTCAAGCGGTTCCCCGTACGGCACGGCCTGACCAGGCGGCTCGCCGGACACATCACGGCGGTCGACGGCGTGTCCCTGCGGGTGGACGCGGGGGAGACGCTGGGCCTGGTCGGCGAGTCCGGCTGCGGCAAGTCCACGGTCGCCCGCTTGCTGACCCGGCTCGTCGAACCCACCTCGGGCACGATCTCCGTGGCCGGACGAGACCTGACCACGCTGGACGAGCAGGAGTTGCGGCCGGTACGACGCGACCTCCAGATGATCTTCCAGGATCCGTTCTCCTCGCTCAACCCCCGCCAGACCGTCCGGCAGATCCTGACGGCCCCGTACCGCTACCAGGGGCTGACCCCCGACGAACCGGTGGAACAGCTGCTGGAGCGGGTGGGCCTCAGACCGGAGCACGCCACGCGCTATCCCCACGAGTTCTCCGGTGGCCAGGCGCAGCGCATCGGGATCGCCCGGGCACTGGCGCTGCGGCCGAAACTGGTGGTGTGCGACGAGCCGGTCTCGGCGCTCGACGTGTCGGTCCAGGCGCAGATCCTCAACCTGCTCAAGGACCTGCAGCAGGACTACGGGCTCGCCTATGTGTTCATCGCGCACGACCTCGGCGCGGTCCGCCAGATCAGCACCCGCGTCGCCGTGATGTACCTCGGCACCGTCGTGGAAACGGCCGACCGGGACACGCTCTACGCCAGTGCCGCGCACCCCTACACCCACGCCCTGCTCTCCGCCGTACCGCTGCCCGACCCGGACGCCGAACGGTCCCGGGAGCGGATCGTGCTGAGCGGCGACCTGCCCAGTCCGCTCGATCCGCCCAGCGGCTGCCCGTTCCGCACCCGTTGCCCCAGGGCGGCCGGCCGCTGCACCGCCGAACGGCCCGTGCTGGGCGCATTCGCCTCGGGGCACGAGGTCGCCTGCCACTATCCCGAACCGCTGACCCGGCCGGTCTCCGAGCCGTCTGCCGAGGAGAGGACCGCATGAGCCGCAGCTTCCGCCTGCCCGGACTCGCGGTGACGGACCACGAGTTCACGGTACCGCTCGATCACGCCGACCCCGCGGGAGCCTCGATCCAGGTGTTCGCCCGGGAAGTGTCCGACCCGGCCCGGGCCGGCGAGCGACTGCCCTGGCTGCTGTTCCTGCAGGGCGGCCCCGGAGGCAAGTCGCCCCGGCCGCTGAACGCCACCTCCGGGTGGCTCGCCCGCGCCCTGAGAACCCACCGGGTGCTGCTGCTGGACCAACGCGGCACCGGCCGCAGCACCCCGGTCACGGCCCGGTCGGCGGCACGGTTCACCGATCCGCGGCAGCTGGCCGACCATCTCGCCCTCTTCCGCGCGGACTCGATCGTCGCCGACGCCGAGCTGATGCGGCATCAGCTGTGCGGCGACGAGCCCTGGGAGACGCTCGGCCAGAGCTACGGCGGCTTCGTCACCCTCACCTACCTCTCCCAGGCCCCCGAAGGCCTGCGTGCCTGCTGCATCACCGGCGGCCTGCCCGGCCTGGACGCCACCGCCGACGACGTCTACGCGGCGACGTATCCCCGGGTCAGGGAGAAGGTGACCGCGTTCTACGCCCGTTACCCCGGCGACCGCGACCTGGTCCGGCGGATCGCCGACCTGCTCGACCGCCGGACGGTCCGCCTGCCGGACGGCGACCGGCTCACCGTGCGGCGACTGCGCACACTCGGCCTGATGCTGGGCATGGGCGACGGGGCCCAGCGCCTGCACTGGCTGCTGGACGAGGCCCTCGGCGCCGACGGCGACCTCTCGGCCACCTTCCTGCAGCAGGTGATGCAGCTGACCGGACTCGTCGACAACCCGCTCTTCGCCGTGCTCCAGGAAGCCTGCTTCGCGCAGGGCGGCAAACCCACCGACTGGGCCGCCGCCCGCGCGATCGCCGGCCGTCCCGATTTCGCCGAGGACGCCGACCCGCTGCTGTTCACCGGCGAGATGTTCTATCCCTGGATGTACGAGGAGATTGCCGGGCTGCGACCGTTCCGGGACGCCGCCCGGCTGCTGGCCGAACGAGCCGACTGGCCCGCGCTGTACTCGCCGTCGCGACTGGCGGCCAACCGGGTGCCGGTGGCCGCAGCGGTCTACCACGACGACATGTACGTCCCCACGGAACTGTCCCTGCCGACCGCGCGCTCGGTCGGCGCGCTGCGCGCCTGGGTCACCAACGAGTGGGAGCACGACGGGGTGACCGCCTCCGGCGAAGGCGTGCTGTCCCGCCTGATGGACATGGCCGCCGGGCGGGCCTGACGTACCCGCGCCATCCCGAACCGCCCCGAACGTCATCCCGAACGACCCAGACACCACCCCGAACGACGCAGACGAAGAGGAGAGATGTCCGGAACCCCCCAGAGACTCAGGGCCTTTGCCGCCGGTGCCACCGCGACGGCATTCCTGTCGCTCGGTGCGTCCGCCCCGGCCGCGGCCGCCGCCGCGGCCCACCATGCGGCCCCTGCCACGGACTGCGCCCTCCCCGGCAGGACCGGCTGGACCGACGAGGGCCACACCACCGACCCCACCCAGTTCCAGCGCCCCCTCGGCACCAAGCACGTGCTCATGCTGTTCGTCGACTTCCCCGACGCCCAGTCCTCCGGTGCCACGTCCGACTACTACCGGCAACTCGCCCCGGCTTCCGACTGGATGAAACGCGACTCCTACGGCCGGACCTCGCTCGACATCACCCCGCTCGACCGGTGGATACGGATGCCGCAGGACTCCACCAGCTACGGCTTCCAGCGCGGAATCACCTTCGAACAGCACGAGGCATACGTCCGTCAGGCAGTGGCAGCCGCGGACCCCTACGCCGACTTCTCCCGGTACGACATGGTCTACATCGTCCCGGCGAAGTCCGCCGCCGCGATCAGCTTCTCACCGACGTACCTGTACGACCCCACCACCGCGGGCATCACCGCCGACGGCAAGCGCCTCAAGTGGGCGGTGACGTTCGGGCAGGACATGTGGCACTGGGGCTTCAAGGTCGCCGACCACGAGACCGGCCACACCTTCGGCCTGCCCGACCTCTACGCGTTCACCGGCACGGACTACCACCGTTTCGTCGGCGGCTGGGACCTCATGGGCGACATCGCAGGGGCCGCGCCGCAGCACCTCGGCTGGGAGCGGTGGAAGCTGGGCTGGATCGACGACCGCCAGGTGAGCTGCCTGCCCTCGGCCGGGAGCCGCACGGTCCGCCTGAAGGCGGTCGAAAGCCCCGGCGGAACGAAGATCGCGGTGATCCGTACCGGCGAGACCACCGCCTACGTCGCCGAGTCCCGCAGGGCCCTCGGCGAGGACAGCCGCGCCTGTTCCGCCGGCGTGCTCGTCTACAAGGTGGACACCTCGACCCAGACCGGCGACGGCCCGGTCCAGGTCGTCAACGGCAACCCCGGCGCAACACCGCCCTCGGGCTGCCGGGCACTGGACATGGCGGCGTTCCACTCCGGCCAGACCTTCACCGATCCCGCCACAGGAGTCAGGATCGATGTCGACAGCAGCACTCCCCTGCAAGACCGGATCTCGATCACCCGGCAGTGAGCGCCGCTCCTCGCCGCGCCGTGGCTCACCCGGGCAGGCACAGCGACTCCGGACGGCGCCGGCGCCATCGTGCGTAGGCCGGCGCGGCGGCACCCGTGGCGAGATACCCCGCGGCCACCCTGCGCACGATCTCGTCCCCGTGCGCGGCCAGCGGTCCGTCGCGGCGCAGACCGAGCACGTGGCGGTACCAGAAAGGATCGCCGGCGAGCGGTCGTACGGCGACGCCCGGCACCTCGATGAAGGTCGCCTGACACAGACTGACCGCCAGGCCCGCCCGTACGATCTCGATCAGTTGGCGGCCCTCCGCCTCGTAGGGGGCGTGCGGCTGACGGCCCGTACGGGAAAAGACGGACGACCAGTACTCCCGGGTGCGGTCACTGTCCGGGTGCGGCATGGCCCAGTCCTCTCCGACAAGTTCCTCCAGACTCACCTCTTCGTGGCGGGCCAGGGGATGGGCGGACGGCAGCAGTGCGAAGACGGGCTCGGTGACCACCGGCCGCAGCAGGACTCCCTCACACGGCGCGAGTTCGTGCCCAGGGCAGTCTCCGAGGACCGCCGCCTCCAGACGCCCCGCCGAGAGGTCGTCCACCAGCGGCGACGGCGCGTACTGACACCGGGTCGTCACATCGGATCCGGGAATCAACTCCCTTGTCGCCAGGACCAGATCGGCGAGCAACGGAGCACCCACCGATCCGAGGCGGACCCGGCCGGGAGCCGTCCCGCAGCGAGCGGCACGGGCGGTGTCGGAGAGCAGGCCGTCGATGCCCGGCAGGATCGCCCGCGCCCGGGGCAGCACCAGCTCACCCAGCGCGGTGGGCACGGCGCCGGTCTGCCCCCGGTCGAAGATCGGCCCGCCCAGCATGGCCTCGATACGCCGCAGTTGGGCGCTGAGCCCCGGTTGTGTCATACACAGCGACGCGGCGGCGCGGGTCAGACTTCCGGCCTCAGCGATCGCGCAGATCACGCGCAAGTGCCGTACCTCTAGATCCATGGCGCGGATGGTAGGGAGCCGCCGGAGCCTTCCGGCAGGGGTCCGGGCCGCCCCAGCCCCATATGCAATGTCACACGGCACCAAAATGCTATGGGTGCGGAGCCTTGCCATCCTCGGCACGGCCGACGAGGTGATGCCGAGGAGGCGCCGGACGCGGCGGCGCCCCGCCTCAGGCGGCTGGAGAAGATCCGCCGGCGATCGCTTCCGTACACAGCCAGGCGGTCAGCCGTTCGCTGACCGCCTGTGACCCCCGGTTGCGACAAGGGCTCGCCTAGAAGGCGCTGCTGTTGCAGCCCATCGTCGAACCCAGGTGGCTGACCTGGCCGCCCGCGTCGCCCTCGCCGTTGAGCCCGTTGCCCAGCAGGCCGTTGACCAGCCCGACCGCGCCGAGGACGTCGACGTTCAGGTCGTGGGACTTGCACTGGGTGCTTTGCTGGACGCTGTATCGGTTGCCCCCGTGGCCGTCGCCTCGGCTCCATCCCGCGGCATGGGCGGTGCCGGCGGTCAGCACTCCGACGCTGCTGAGGGCGGCGACCAGGACGGCGGCCTTGCGAAGCTTGTACATGTCATCTCCGGTGAAGCGAGGTGGATCGGTCAATGAAGGGTCGACCCCTTACAGCAAACGGAGATTAGTGAGAAATGCCCGAAATAATCCCTCGGCGCGCCGGACTTCGCGATCTTGCATTGCAATCGACTGGTATCACATCTCATGTGAAGAGATGTCTGCCGACGTCGCTGTGGCCGCGGCTCGTCAGGGTGGCGGCCGCCGGCGCCGAGGAGGCCGTTACAGGAAGAGGTCCCCCGCGAAACTGCCCCAGGACGGGGATCAGGAACCCGTCGGGGCCTTGTAAAGCCGTACCGTGGAGGCGATCTTCCGAATGGTCGCGTCCGGCACCTCGGCGGCCACGTGCTTGGCACCGAAGAACGACCAGGAAACCAGGTCCCCTGCAGCGTTCTTGAAGCCGAAGACCCATGCTTTCCCGTCCGTGGCGCACTTGGACTTCTTCGCGCCCACGGACCAGGCGGTACCCAATGTGCCCTTGAGGCCGGAGGTCGTGGTGAACGCCTCGACGGTTCCGGTCTTCACCTTCTTCTTGTCCGGCTGGGCGTACGCCCCGTACACCCAGGTCCGCGCGTCGGAGCCGGCGATCTCCTGAGCGCTTCGGTATCCGTTGTTGCCCCTTGTGCCCACTTGGGCCAGTGGGATGTTCTCCAGCGTGCCGTCCCGGTTCTCGTCCGACGAACACCACTTCTTCTGCAGCATTGCGACATTGCGTATCGCGATGAGTGGTTTGTCGTCCGGGTCCCCGTCCTTGGATACGTAGGTGACCCAGCCGGCGGACTGGATCTCCCATTGGGGCGGGACGTCGAATGCGATGTGCTGGGTCGGATTGGTGATGACCTTCCAGCCCTTGATCGTGGCCGTAGAGGCGTCGGACCCCCGGGGGTTTGTGGAACTCTGCGACGGTGACACGGTGTTGGTCGGCTTGGGGTCAGGCTCGTCGTGCTGGTGACCGCCGAGCACAAGGAATCCGGTGACGCCTGCGGCAAGCACGACGGCTGCCGCGGCGATGATGGCGACGAGTCCGGTCCGGTTCCGGCCGCCACCCGTCGGCGGGGACGTGGGTGCGGCGGCCGGCTGCGTGGGCATCTGCCAGGGATGGGGCTGCTGGTAGGAGTTCTGCTGATACGGGTTCGGCGGCGCAGGCTGCTGGTACGGGTTCGACTGACCTCCCACCGGGGGCTGTTGCGGGTTCTGCCCGCCCGTTGACGACTGCTCTCCTGGCCACATGTGCCGTAACGATACGGCAGCCCCTCCCAGCAACAGACACCGGAGTTGGGTCGGGTCCTACCGCGTGTCCGCGTCTTGGTACTCGGCTGTGTCCTTGCCTGAAGCACCTGATCAGCCCGGCTCGGTAGCATGCAGCGCATGGCCATCAAATTTGAGAACGTTGGCATCACCGTTCGCGATCTCGAAGCAGCGATCTCGTTTTTCACCGACCTGGGCCTCACGGTCGTCGGCCGTGACACGGTCAGTGGTGAGTGGACCGACACCGCCGTCGGCCTTGATGGCAATCACGCCAAGATTGCGATGCTCCAGACGCCGGACGGTCACGGTCGCCTTGAGCTCTTCGAGTACATCCACCCCGAAGCGATCGATTCGAATCCCACTCGTCCCAACGAGATCGGCATGCATCGCGTCGCCTTCTCGGTCGACGACATCGACAAAGCCCTTGAGGCAGCCGCAAAGCACGGATGTCAGCCGCTTCGCGGTGTGGCGACTTATGAGGACGTCTACAAGCTCACGTATGTCCGCGGTCCCAGCGGCATCATTGTGATGCTCGCCGAGGAGCTGAAGAAGAACTGACGGCCGATCGGTCAATCAGCCTCGCGCTTACAACGCACCGGCTCAGCGGGCCAACCAGCGTTCCATCTCCCGCGCTCGTGCGTCCAGCGCCGTGACGACGGTGGCTGACGCGGTCAGAGGACTGCCGGGAACCTCCACATCGCGCTCGACGCCTCCACAGAGATGGCCGGGGCCCGGTTCGGGCATCTCCACCTCGATTCCCGCGCGCCGCGCGAGCGCGACCGCCGTCGCCACGAACCCCTCGGAGAGCGCGAGGATCACGGAGTGCCCCGTCCGGCAGTGCCAGGCGACCAGGCCGCGTGCGAACTCCGCGTACACGACCGGATCGACTTCCAGCGTGTCCGGGTCGCCCCCATACTTGCCCTGGCCGATTCCCGAGGGCAGCTTGAGCTCCGCCTCGAAGACCTCGACCTGCCGTAGGAAGAGGCGGCCGGCACCGCTCGACGGGTTCCACAGCGTCTCGTCACCCATGTCGAAGTACATGCTCATCGCCAACCCCCTGCTCAGCCGCCCCCGTACAGGGTAGAAGACCGGCCGGGTGGTGGGCATCCGGGTAAAACGGTGCCTTGCGGGCCAAGGCATTGATCGCGCCAATGCGCGGCATTGCGCCGATCCGCTCCCGCTGCGGGCCACGACGCTACGAGCGTTGTCCTGCCAAGACGCGGATCATCGCGTGGTGGGTGGTCGTGTGCGCCTTCCGGCCCGTTCGTGCAGTGCCTGGCGTCGCCCTGTCGGCGCTGTTGCGGCCGCCGCACGAGGCCGGTGCGCTCCCACTCCGGCCGTGGATGTGCGCTGCTCCCGCAGCGTTCCTTCGAAGGGGAGGGCCGTACGGAACTGGCGCGGCTCAGCTTGCACGCGCCCGTGCCCACTTGTATGCCCGCACTCCCGCGAAGCTGACGAAGCGTCATGGGAGTGCGCGGTGGCGCCGAGCGGCGCATGACCATCCGTGAACTCCTCGCGCCTTGTGGACGATCGGGCGGCGCTGCCGTACTGCCTACAGCTCGCCGGGGCCACCGGTGAGCGGGATCCCGCAGAGAGGAAGGCCCATGACCACACGACCGCGGCACCGCCGTACCGTGCCCCCGCGGCTTTTGCCGTCGCTGCGCAGGGCTGTGACCATCGGTGGCTGCTGCATCGTCCTGCCGCTTGTTGCCCCAAGCTCCGGCGAGGCGGCGTCCGGCACCGTCTGGGACCGGGTCGCGGACTGCGAAAGTGGCGGCGACTGGAGCAGCAACACCGGTAACGGTCATTACGGCGGGCTGCAGTTCACCCTGCCGACGTGGTTGGCGTACGGCGGAACCGCGTACGCCCCGCGGGCCGATCTGGCGACCCGCGCCGAGCAGATCGCCGTGGCGGAAGCGGTGCTCGCCCGGCAGGGGCCGGGAGCGTGGCCGGTCTGCGCGGTGCGCGTGCACCTCGCGCGGGGCGGCGGGCAGCGTGGGCCGATCGTGCGTCCGGCCCGTCCGTGGCGCGCCCTGCCCCGCTTGCGTGGCGGCGCCGACGGACGCACCGGCACGTCGTACACCGTGCACGACGGCGATACCTTGTCCGGCATCGCGCGGCAGGCTGACGTTGCCGGCGGCTGGCAGCGGCTGTACGACGCCAACCGTAACGTCATCGGCCCCGACCCGGATGTGATCTGCCCGGGGCAGCGGCTCACTGTGCCGTCCGCCGGCTAGTGCTGCAGGCTGCGGAGCCGGTGTGGCACGTGGATGCGGGCCGGCGGGCAGACCCAGGCACCCTTCGCCGGGGAGCGGCACCGCCTTCCACCCGGAGATCACGTAGGATTCATGGACAGAAACGATCAACTGTTGCAGTCACCCGCCCAGTTGGAGACATCTCCACACCTCGGACCAAGGGTGACAGCGCAGGGGGGAAGGAAGAAAACCCATGAAGTCAACCCGTATCCGGCGACGCCTCGCCGGGACCGCGGCCACTGCCCTGATGGTCACAGCAGGCGTTCTCGCAGCCGCGCCGTCGGCAGCGGCGAAGGCCAACGTGCTGACCATTGACAAGGTGTCGTTGCAGAAGTCGAACATACAGGTGAAGGTCACCTACTCCTGCGACCCGGGCCTGGACCACGAGCTCGTGGCCAACGGCAGGAAGCTCGGCACGGGCACCCATGTCGAAAACAACGCCGCCGGCACCATCAAGAAGGACAAGCTGGTCTGTGACGCCGACAGCCACGTCGCTCAGGTGACCATGCGCCCGGCCCAGGGCTCGCACTTCGCCAAGGGAGACAAGCTCAAGGTCACTGTCTTCTACTTCGACAACGACGGGTTCAGCTACGCCCACGAGTCGACGGTCGCCGTTCTGTGAGCGGATCTGCGCCCCAGTGACGCGGCGTGTGAGTACACCCGGCACCGGCGCCTCGGCGGGCACCGCCACCGACCAGGCGCCGACGGCCGGTAACCCAGGCCCGTGACACCAGCGCCATCAAGGTGGGCCACCCCCGGGTGGCCCACCTTTTTGCCTTGTCCCTCCTGCTCACCGGGATTCAGTGGGAGTACCTGCACAAGAGTTGGATTCAGAAAGGGATCGCCGGACGAACCCGGTCGTGCTCCACGCTGCATCAGATCCAGTGATAGTTGGTGTCGTCCAGGGACGGCAGGAGAACCCGGGCAGCGTCGAGCGGGGCGGCGGGAGTAGCCAGTTCGGCCAGTGGGACCGGCGGGAACAGCGCCTTGTCGGCCGTGTCCTTGTAGGGGATCCAGGTGAGGTGACCGGCGCCGGCAGTGTCGTCGTGCTCGACGGTGCGCAGGTGAGCGCGGGTGAGGTTGTCGATGTGGACGCGGAAGACCAGGTGGAGTTTGCGGGGTGGGGTGCTGCCGGGGCGGGTGACCATGGCGTCCTGGATCCAGGTCAGTTGCGGAACGCCGCTCGCATCTGCGAGGTCCAGGCCCAGTTCTTCGTCGAGTTCGCGTGAGAGGGCCCGATGGATGGGTTCGCCGGGTTCGACGTTGCCACCTGGCAGGGTGTACTGCTCTCGGCCGTTTTTGGTGCGGTGGATGAGGGCGATCTTCTCGCCGTTGAACAGGGCCGCGGCAACGCGGATCTTGATGCGGGTGAACGGCTCGGCTGAGGTCACTGAGGGACTTCTCCTTCGGTGGGCGAGGTGCTGTGGTGTCCCTTGGACAGGCGGCGCAGGCACATGATGCAGCAAGCGAGTTGCTCAGGATCCTGATGCAGGTCAGCGCGGTGTTCGTAGCGAACGCTGCCCTTGTGACCGATCGGCTCCTGGCTGGGCCCGCTGCTGCAGGGTGCCCATGGGCCCGGTTCCAGGCCCGAGACAGGCGCAGGGCAGTCGGGGCGGGAGCCGGATCAGCGGGTTCGGCGTGCTGGGGGTCAGGGCCGCTGAGGTGCCTGATCCGGGTCCTCGGTCAGGAACTCGGTGATCAGCTCTGCCGGGTTGGCCTGCGAGGTCAGCCGGAACATCGCGTCCGGGTCGAACATGTCGTAAAGGATCACCGGGACCGGTCGTCCCAGTGTCTGGACGATCCGGCCGCTGTCGTGGAGGTGCCGGGCGGCTGCGACGCACACTTCGTAGAACCACTCGACCAGCATCCCGTCGCGATCGTCCGGCTCATCGTCGTCCTCGTACCACAGCCCCCGGGACTCCGCCTCCCGGCGGTGCAACTCGGCACCGTCCTGGTCGCGTCCTACGGTCTTCACCCCGTCGAGCCCCGTTTTCGGGAAGTACGCGTAGCTCCAGCGTGCCTCCCAGGCGTCCGAGGCCGTCTGTTGCGCCGTGGCGGCGTCGGCCTCGGTCGTGTAGCCGATCGCCAGGTACGGAAACCGCGGATCCTGATCGACGCTGTCTATGCGGAACGTCACCGCGTAGATCCCGGAGTCCGCGGGGAACGCTGCGACGACCTCGTCGGCGGCCCGTTCAATGTGTTCCTGAAATGCCATACGCCGTCCTCCTCGGCCGGAATGGAGATCATAATGTGGGCCCGATTCGCCCTCACGCTGCGTCCGGGGCCACCGATGACGCCCGTCTGCTCTGGGGCAGCGAGACCCTGACGGGAGGTCCCGACGAGGCCTTGAGGGGCCCGGCTGAGTCTGGCGCTCGCCACAGGGCGTCATGACGGGCGGTCGGTGATGAGCAGTTCGGTGCGCACTTCGCGGGCGAGCGGGCCCGGGATGATCCCTCTGCACGTCGACGCTGCCGTCGCGCAGAGGGTGACGGCGCGGGTGACGGAGCGCGATCTGCCACGGCAGCTGCGGCCAGGTCCGCCAGGCGTATCGGGAGGCCCCGGAGGAAGGTCAGGGCCTGCGCCCCTTGCGGGATCCGGAGGCTGTCGAGGACGACGAGCATTGACGGCGGCGAACCCGGCCCGCCGGGCCACTCGGTGCCTCCCGTGGAGGCCAGGCATCCGACCCTCCTGGGCCGAGGCGAGGGACGCCGAGCTGGGTGGCCTGCCGTGCGCCGGCTCAATGACCTCGCGGAGCCCTAAATGGCACGCTCCGGAACGGCATCCCGGGATTCCGGGTGAGCCGGATCATCGGCCGGGGCGGCGGCACTCAGCGCCGCCTCTACCCTGCGGTTGCTGGTCATGGTCGCGGTGACGGCGGTCATGGCCAGGAGGAGGCCGGCGGCGGCGTAGAGCGGGGTGCGTACGTCGTAGGTGGTGGCCAGCCAGCCGCCGAGGAAGGCGCCGAACGGGGCGGCGCACATGGCGAGCATGCGGGAGGTGGAGGCGACCCGGCCCATCAGATGGGCGGGGACGATCGCCTGCCGGAGAGAGGGGCCGAGCACCATCGTGGCGCCCATGCCCGCGCCGCAGACGGCGAGCGCGAGGCCGGCGACGTACGGGTTCGGGGCGGCGGCAAGGCCCAGGATGGCGAGTCCCTCGACTGCGGCCGTGCAGGTCAGCGCGGCGCCGGTGCCGAGTCGTCGGCCGAGGAAGGAGGCGATGCCCGCGCCGAGCAGACCGCCGGTGGCCTCCGCCGTGAGGAGCAGGCCGAAGCCGAACGTGTCGATGCCGAGACGGTCGTGCGCGAAGAGGGCGAGTACGGTCTCCACGGCGAGGAAGGCGATGTTCCCGACCGCCGGACGCAGCGCGAGTCCGAGCAGCAACTGATCCCGGAATACGTACGCGGCGCCGGCCCGCGCCTGCCGCAGCAGCGACTCACGGGCCTGCGGTACGGGCCGGGGTGCGGCAGGCAGCGACCGTACGAGCAGTGCGGAGAGCGCGAACGACACCGCGTCGGCGAGCAGCGGAACCGCCCGCCCGAGCGCGAGCAGGGCACTGCCAGCGGGCGGCCCGGCGAAGCCGGACGCGGCGGTCTGGGTGCCGCGCAGGCGGGAGTTGGCGCGCTCCAGGAGCGCGGGGTCGCGGCCGAGCAGATCCGGCAGATAAGCCGTGGCGGCCGTGTCGAAGAAGAGTCCGCCGAGGCCGAGGAGGAAGGCGACGGTCGCGAGCAGTGGAATGCTCAGCACGTCGAGCGCGGCCGCCGCCGCCGGTATCGCGAGCAGCACCGCACGCGCCGCGTCCGTGACCCACATCGTGCGCCGGCGGTCCCAGCGGTCCACCAGCGCACCGCCGAGCACCCCGAAGAGCAGCCATGGCAGAGTTCCGGCGGCGGTGACGACGGCGAGAGCCATCGGATCCCGCGTCAACGTCAGCGCGAGCAGCGGCAGCGCGGCATGCGTTACGCCGTCACCGAGCGAGGACACCGTCTGCGCGGTCCACAGCCGTCCGAACCCGGTCGGCAGCTTCCGAATGTCTGAAGTCACTTGGCGTCCCCTTCGGTCTGCTGGCGCGATGCCGGGTGGAACAGTGCGAAGACGAGTGAGGCGTCCGGCAGCGACGGATCGGACAGCTCCCGGTACTCGTCCGCCAGTGCTTCGAGCCGCGCTCCCAGCTCAGCGAACTGCTCCTCGGTGAGCCGCAGATGCGCCATCCGCACGTGCCGCTCGCTGCCCGCCGGCGCTGCCTCCAGGTCCGCCACCGCATGCCGCATCAGCACATCCGGGCCTCCCTCACCCGGATCCGGCAGCACGATCGCCCGCGCGGCCATCGCGTAGTACCGCTCGGTGACCCCCCGGACCTTGCGCGTTCGTACCACCTTCACCAGGCCGGCCCGTTCGAGCAGCCGTACGTGGTAGCTGGAACTCCCCTTCGCAAGGCCCACCCGCTCGGCGATCTGCGTAATCGTCGCGGGTTCGAAGCGGAGCACGGCCATGATCCGGTGACGCGTGAGATTGGAGACGGCGCGTAGCTGCTCGTCGGTGGTGACGTGAAACGTCTCGGGAAGATCATCGGTAGGCATGCGAACAATGGTCAACGATTCTTGACCATTGCGCAAGGGGATTCACGTCTTCGCCGCGCTCGCGGCGCTCATTCGCGAACTCATCGTCATCGGCGCCAAGGAGGCCTCGCCGCCGCCCGCGCCCGCGGACGGGGCGGCGGACGCCCCGGAGCCGCCATCGAGGGGATCAACCGGGTCGCCCGTGACCTGCTGCCCGACCCGGGCCGCTCGATGACCTCGATCGCCAAGCTGCTCGGCGTCTCGCCGGGCAGGCTCTCCCACCACGTCCCGGACCTGTGCGAGCCGCAGGCCGGCGCAGTGCCCCGCCGGGTCGAAGCCCCCCACACAGTAGGCAGTCCAGGTCAAGATCAAGCTCAGCGGTACTTTCTGTACCTCAACTGCTCACACCCGATATGGCTACGCCGACGGCGTCCCTCTGTTGGGGGATCGACGCCGTCGGCGTTGAGGGCTGTCGTGCCGTGGGCGAGTCAGGGCACCCCCGTGTCCCTGGCTCGCCTTGGGGCACGGAGCCTGTTGAGCGACCGGGATCAATGATGTGCGTGTGCAGCGGTGGGTGTCATTCGCACAGCGTCCACGTCGGTGTGCGGTCCGTCCACGGCTGTCCGGCTCAGCTGCTGGTCCCGTAGCTCGCTGGGGGTGATGCCGTGCACGGTGCGGAAGGCCCGGGTGAAGTCGCCGGGGCGCAGGTAGCCCCAGCGCAGGGCTATGGAGTGGATGGGGAGCGTACGCAGACGGGGATCGGTGAGATCCTTGCGGGCGGCGGCCAGCCGCTGGTCGCGTATGTACGAGGCCACGGTCAGCCCCTCTTCCTGGAAGAGGCGGTAGAGGTAGCTGCGTGAGATGTGGTGGGCCGCGGCGATCCGAGCGGGGGTCAGTTCAGCGTCGCTCAGATGCTGTCGGATGAACGACTTGATGCGCAGGACCAGGGCGCGGGCATGCGTCTGGGGCGCAAGGTGCGGCTCCGCTTCCAGGGCGTGGGCGAAGACGGCGGTGACGAGATCGGTGACGACCCTGCCCAGCCGCTCGGCGTCGCTCGCCCGGTAGGAGGAGGTGTCCGAGGCCAGTTGCACGAGCAGCCCCGCGAGCAGCGCGCCCATGCCCTCGCGGCCGGAGATCCGCCGTCCGACCACCCCGTCCGCCCGGCCGGCCGGGAGATCCACCGCGGCACGCGGGATCTCCACCCCGACGATGGTGACCGGGTCGGGGCCGGTGGATATCTCGTAGGACCGGGACGAGTAGTTCACGTGGAAGTCGTCGACCCGGTACCCCACCTGCTGCCTGCCCCAGCTTGCCGCGCCGTCCCCGCGCCGCAGCAGGGAGAGGTGGAACACCTCCGGGTCGGATTGGCGTACGAGCCTGGGCGTCCGGCGGAACACCAGATGGTCGAAGGTCGCGGGCCACACCGTCACCTCGCCCAGCCCGATCACGCGCTGGTGCCCCCGGTAGTCCGCGGCACGATCGCTGCTCAGGTGCATCGGCGCGTGAGTACGCCCCAGTTGTTCCGTCCACGCCTCGAAACGGTCGCTCGCCGGCAGTTCCTGGGTGGTGAAGACGGTTTCAGGCAACACGACGGTAGTCAACCACAGGGCGCGGCAAGGGCCGCCGGGCGTACCGGCGTTGGGTGTCCTGGGGCCGATCGGCCGGCAACCGCACCATACCCCGGCCGGTACCCATGTGCCCCCGGCCGCTCCCTCGCTGCGGTCGCGCGGCGGGCTGCCGCTACGGGACGTTCCAGGCGGAGATGAACGGTTGCCCGTCCTCAGTGGCCAGGAAACTCAGAGTTCCGGGATGTGGGTGGCCCAGTAGTCGGCCGGCCGACGCGTCCAGGCCCAGCCAGCGCACGGTGAGTACGCGCGCCAGATGCCCATGAGCGACCACGGCGACGTCACCGTCGTTCAGTAGCGGCCTGATCCGGCCCAGCACCGCGTCCGTGCGCGCGGCCACCTGGTCGAGCCGCTCGCCGGGACGGTCGGCGTCGCCGCGCACGACGCCGTCCCGCCACAGGTCCCAGCCCGGTCGCCCCTCCCGGATCTGCGCCGCGGTCAGGCCCTCATAGCCGCCGTAATCCCACTCCACCAGGTCGGGATCGGGCCTGACTGCGGTCAGACCCGCCAGCTCGGCCGTCCGCATGGCGCGGCTCAGCGGACTGCTGAACACGCCGGCCAGCGGGCGTCGGGCCAACCTCGGAGCGAGCGCCGCGGCCGCGGCCTCACCCGCTTCGGTCAGCGGAACGTCGGTGCGTCCCGCGTGCCGGCCCGACAGGCTCCACTCCGTCTGGCCGTGCCTGATCAATATCAGCTCCCCCATGGACGAGCACGCTATCCGATCAGGTGACGAAGCGAGCCCGATTCCTCGTCTTCGCACGCGTCATCTGCCGCCACTGTGACGCGCGCCGCCCCGGCGCCCGACACCAGGCTCAGCTTGCCGCATTCTCGGTGGCGGCGATCGTCCGGCGCAGAAGGCGGCGCGCGGTGTCCAGGTCGGCGGCACGCCGGTCGAGGACGTTCAACTGGCCGCGGAGGTGGGCGAGGACGCCGGGACAAGGACGCAGCGTCACCTCGTCCAGGGTGCAGCGCAGGACCTGGCGGATGATGCGGGTGGGCAAGCCGGCGGCCAGGAGGGCGCGAATGCGCCGCACTGTCTCCACCGTCCGGTCGTCGTACTCCCGATAGCCGTTGGCGCGTCGCTCTGCGCTGATCAGCTCCATTCGCTCGTAGTAACGCAGCAGGCGCTCACTGACTCCGGTACGACGCGACAGCTCCCCGATCAGCACCCACCGGCTCCTTTCGGCTTGACCTTCACACGATGTCAGGGAGCAACAGTGCACTGGTCGGCCGCATTCCGGGCCGATCACCAAGGAGGGAGTAACCCATTGATCATCGATGCGCACAGCCACGTCCACGACCCCGTCGAGGCACATGTCGGTCTGCTGGACGAGGCCGGGGTGGACCGCGCCGTGCTGTTCGCCACCCGCCCCCACCCGGAGCGGGCCGGTGACCTCGCCTCGCTGCGCCGGGAGATGGCGATTCTTGACGAGGCCATCGGAGGTCGCGCCGGCGATGTTGAGCGGTATCGCGGGGCGTGGAGCGAGCTGGACGCCGCGCTCGCCGCACACCCGCAGCGGTTCATCGGCTTCTTGTCCGTGCCGCTGGACTTGGACCCGGAGCAGACCGCCGCGATCGTGGAACGCGAGGTCGTCGGGCGCGGTCTGCGCGGGATCGGCGAGCTGACACCGCCCCCGGGACGGGCTGAGGTGATCGAACCCGTGCTCCGGGCGGCGGCAGATCACGGTGGGCTGCCCGTGGTGGTGCACGGATTCGCTCCGACCACGGCGGACGATCTGGTGACGATGTCGGCGCTCGCCGGCCGCTATCCGACAGTCCCGCTGGTGGTCAGCCAGCTCGGCGGGCTGAACTGGATGCAGGCCGTCGAGTTGGTGAGGGAGACCCCGAGCATGTACCTGGAACTGTCCACGGCCAACATCGTCTTCGCGGTCCGGCTGGCCATCGAGGAGATTCCGGACCGGACTCTGTTCGGATCGGACGCGCCGTACGGCGACCCGGTCCTCAGCCGGACGATGGTGGAGCGGGTCACCAGCCCGGGAGAGGTACGCGACCGGGTGCTCGGCGGGACGATCGCCGAATTGGTCGGGCTCGGCTGATGCAGGCTCGGGCCCACCGGGCTGGGGGGTGAGGCTCTCCAGCGGATCTACGCGTCGGGAAGCGTCTCACCAGCGGCTCAGCCACCGCGACGCCCTCATGGCATGCAACTCCCAGAACGTGCGTGCCCGCAGCCCGTGTCCCGCAGCCCTCCGCCCTCCCGGCCAGGCCCTCAGCGGCAGCGGGGCCCGCTCGGTGCCGTGTTATCGCTCCCGCTGTCCGCCGCCCTGCGTTCTCGCGGTGAAAGCCCGGGCCGTCGCGGAGCCATAGGCGCGGGCCAGCTCGATCAGGAGGGCCTTCTCCGCGGCCAGGTCGCGGGTACCGGAGGCGAACAGGTCGCTGGGCACGTGCTGTCTGGGACCGCCCGACAGCTTGGCCTCGCGCGCCTCCCGCATGACACAGGCCAGCACCGCTGTGTGCCGGTCTCCTTCCGGCACGCCCGCGTCGGTCACATGCCGGCGAGCCAGTTGCGGCACGTCCGGCCCGGTGTAGTCGCTCAGGACCAGCAGGGCGTCCCGCGTCTCGATCACTTTCCGGTAGGCGAGTACGTCGGGCGGCACCGGAGGCCACAGTACCTCCCGGATCCTCGCCCGGGGTTTGACCAGCGCGACATGCGGCACCACGTCGACCAGGTCGTGCCACAGGGGCCACAGCGCCCAGGTGGTGGCGACGTGGGACAGCGTGCGCCGGACCTTGCGGGCGACGGGCATGAGGATGGCCGCGGCCCTGAGGACGGCATGCACCGACATCAACGCCGACAGCCACCCGTACAGCCGGCCGTCGCCGGAGACGAACATCATCAGATATCCCAGCCAGAAGGCTCCGGAGAAGGCGGTGCCGTAGCCGAACAGTCTCAGTGAAGCCCTGAAGGTCTGAGTCCACGCCTGCCGGGCACAGCGCAGACACACCACCACGCACACCGAGTCCGCCGTCAGGTGCGTCATGATGAGAATGAGGGCGAACGCCACGCCCGCGCCGCCGCTGTCGGCACTCAGTTGCGTCCGGTCGCGCAGGGCACCCGCCTCCACCAGGACAAGCAGAGCGGCGAGCACCGCGGCCGTCGCCACGCACGAGACGCGTTTCAGACGCGATGTGCCCATGGCGGCCGAGACGAAGCAGAGGATGGCCCCGGACGACAGGACACCGAGGAGGTGCTTCGTCAGCGCCATCGCCTGAGCCGACCCGGTGATCCCGGCGGCGAGCCGGGGAACGCCCGGCAACTGCAAAGTCGTGGCGCAGGCTGCCGACATGATGGCCAGCCACAGGGCCCGGCTCAGCGGAACCCGGCGAGCAGACGGGGCACTGAGGGCCACCGCGACCCACAGCAGGCACACGCTGGTGTATCCCAGCCACGTCCCCGCATTCGCCGCGTCCTGCCGCATGGCGCCGTGTCAGGCCTCGGGGGTCCGGGGCACGCCCAGCGCGATGGCCAGGTTGCCGAGCACGTCGCCCGGACGCGACCGTAAGGGCTCGCTGTGCCGGGTGCGCATCAGCGTGGCCAGCATCTCTGCCTCCAGTTCCTCGACCCGCGTGTAGTTGGTGCGGCCGATGAGGCGTCGCACCAGGTGCGGGTCGAGGTCCGGGAGCAGGGCCCGCACATGGGGATGGTCGGCGAGGTCCGTCCCGGACGGTTGGGCGCCGTGTTCGAGCAGCATGTGCGCGATCTCGTGCAGCACGATGTGGTCCTGGTGCAGGGGCGCCGTCCGCCGCTCGTAGAAGACGTGGTCATCGGTGGCCGTGGCCAGCCACATGCCACAGGCCCCCTCGGGTGCCTCCTGCGCCCGCAGGGGGTGCAGGTACAGGGGGCGCTGCCGTTGTGCGGAGAGGTGACGGCAGAACGACTCGATGGAGAAGGGATGCGGGATGTCGATCCCCTCCAGCCGGGCCATGCAGCGTTGGTGCAGTCGGCGCTCCCCGTTCGGCATGCACACTTCCGTCAATCCTCGGGGCCCTCGGATTCGGGCCGGTGGTCGTGCCGCTCCGTGAGGTCGGGCAGGTTCTGCACCCGCCGGGCCTCGTTCACCATGGCGAGGATGGCGTTCAGACTGTTGGGCGACAGTCCCTCCGCACGCAGCGCGATATTGCGGATGCGGGCGTCCCGCAGGGCAGAGGCCAGAGCAAGTTCCGCGCTCACGCGACGGGCCACCTCGTCGTTGAAGAAGTACTCCGGCGGGACACCGAAGTGTCGTGCCAGTACTTCGAGCTGACGTACCGTCACATTGTCTTTGCGGCCGGTGGCCAGTTCCCACAGGTATGTACCGGAGATCCCCCCGCCGGTCTTCTCGCGGATCTCCTTGGCCAGTCGGGCGTACCCCGGCCGGGTCCGCTCGTCGGGGTAGACGGCTGCGATCAGCTCGTTGAGGCGTTCGCTCAGGGTGCGCAGCAGAGGGCGACCGCCGTCGCCGTCGGTGGCTGAAGCGTCCTCACCCATCATTGGTCCCTCGCTGGAGACGAACTGCGGTACCCGGGCCGGGCCGTCCACTCGGGCGGACGGAACGGCTTCCTCATGGGTACCGGTATCCGCCCGGGTTGACAAGGCGAATGTCGGACACCCCACGGCGGATGCCAAATCATCAGCTGTAGCGGACGTATTGACGCCTCGTCATCCGCTGTCCTAGGCTCCTGAGCCCGTCGCCGCCGATCGGCTGCTCGTGCACCGACACGGCCGAACCGCGACAGATCCGACCTGATCCCCCTACGACCGGAGACACCGGCGGTACCGCCCGGTGCACCTTCCAGCCCCCCACCTGTCGGCCTCCTCTCACCGGGCCGGCGCCCCTTGGAGAGTGCCCATGCCTGACCTCGGCACGCACAGGGCCACGATCACAGCGGAGTTACGTACCTTTCCCGAACTGACCCACGCACCCGGGGACGACGCGAGCGCCCCGGTCCGCCTGGTCACCGCCCCCACCGGTGACCGGCTGTGGCTCGTCACCTCCTACGCGCTGGGCAGAACGGTGCTCGGCGATCCGCGGTTCAGCCGAGCGGCGGCGGTGGCACACGGCGCGCCTCGGCTGTCCGACATCACCCCGGCGTCCAGCGCGAT
Organism: Streptomyces sp. NPDC053069; assembly: GCF_044546895.1. NCBI lineage: Bacteria > Bacillati > Actinomycetota > Actinomycetes > Kitasatosporales > Streptomycetaceae > Streptomyces > Streptomyces sp. NPDC053069. The sequence continues at coordinate 283,590 of NZ_JBITZN010000005.1, forward strand.
GACCAGCATGGACGGACCCGAACACGCGAGAATCCGCCGGATCGTCGCCGGAGCCTTCAGCACACGCCGCGCGGAAGCCCTCGGGCCTCTCGTCGAGCGGCTGACCGACGGACTGCTCGACGGCCTCGCCGCACAGGGCCCGCCCGGAGACTTCGTCACCCATGTGGCGGCTCCGCTGCCGCTCTCCGTCCTGTGCGGCCTGCTGGGCATCCCCGACGAGGACCGCGACCGGTTCAGGTCGTCGGTGGACGTCCTGTTCGACATCAACGCCCGGTCACCCGCCGAAAAGACGCGACAGCGGCTCATGCTCGTCCACTACATGACCACGCTCATCGAGCGCAAACGGCGATGCCCCGACGACGGCCTGATGTCGACGCTGATCCGGACCAGGGACGGTCAGGGCGCCCTGTCCGAACACGAGCTGGTCAACCTCGGGCTGGCCCTGCTCATGGCGGGATACGAGACGACCGTCGGCCAGATCGGCCTGACCGCCCTGGCTCTGCTCACCGACCACGACCACCGGCTCGCCCTCCGCGCAAGGGGCGCGTGGACGCCCGCCGCGGTGGAGGAGTACCTGCGCCTGGTGCCGGCCACGCCTCTGAGCTTCCCCCGCGTCGCGCTCCAGGACGTCCCGCTCGGGCCGGTCACGGTGCGGACCGGGGAGGCGGCCGTGGTCTCCCTCGCCGGCGCCAACACCGACCCGGCCGTCTTTCCCGACCCGGACGCCGTGCAGGAGACGCGACCACCGCACCTGACGTTCGGCCACGGGGCGCACCGATGCCTCGGGGCGCATCTCGCCCGGCTCCAGGTGGCCACGGCGATCGGACGCAGTCTCGTGCGGTTCCCCGGACTGCGCCTGGCCCCGGGGGACGCGTCCGTCCGCTGGACCAGTGGCCTGGCCACCCGCGGCCTGACCCGGCTGACGGTCACCTGGTAGGCCCACCCTCCGTCCCGCACCGCCCCGTCGTACACGCTTCAAGGAGCCGACGTGGACAACGCCATGACGACCGGACAACAGCAGGTGCGCCACGCGACGCACCGCGCCGTCCCCACCGCCCCGCCACAGGAGCCGGACCAGGCCTCAGTCCTGGTCGGCCTGTGCGAACGCATCGAGGAAGTGACCGCTCCCCTGCCCGTTCACCGCACCACCGGAGCCCCCCTCGACGCCCGCGCCCTGGTGGCCGAGGCACGCAGGCAGGCGGCCCTCGCGGGTGACCTGACGGGCCTACCGGTCCTGGTTCTCGACGACCTGCCGGAGAACGTGCTCACCGGCTTCCTCGCCGCGGCACTGGCCGGAGCCCTGCCCCTTGTGATCAGCCCCAGCCGCCCAGGAGAGTCGCAGGACTCCGTGCGAGGGCGTGTCCTCGCCGCGGGAGAGGCGGTCGGCGCCCACCGCATCCACACCGGCGGGCAGTGGCAGAACCTGCCCCGCCCCTCCGCCCCCGTGAGCGACACCGCCGACCCGGCGCAGACCGCCTACCTCCAGTTCAGCTCCGGCAGTTGCGGCCCGCCGCGCCCCCTGCGCATCCCGCACCGCTCGCTGGGGCTCCAGCTCCGGCTGCTCGCCTCGACCTTCCAGGTCGGCGACGCGGACATCCTCGGTTCCTGGCTGCCGCTCTCGCACGACATGGGCCTGATCGGCGGAGCACTGCTCGCCCTCCACCTCAGGCGCCCTCTCCTGCTGTGGAGCCCGGCCGAGTTCATGCGGTCGCCGCGAGGCTGGGTGAACCGCATGGCGGAGGCCGGCGTCACGTACTTCCCCGTCATCCCCGCCGGCATGCACGTCACCGCCAAGGCCCTCGCGACGAGCGGCACCCGCCCGCCGCTGCGGACGGTCCCGGTCGGTGCCGACGTCCTGCGGGCGCCGGTCCTGCGGGCCTTCGAGGAGACACTGCCGGGCGCGCCGGTCGACGTGGTCCGGCCCTGTTACGGCATGTCGGACGCGACACTCATGGTGACCTGCGCCCCGGCGGGCCGCCGCTGGCGCACGGTGCCCCTGCCGGACGGGGGGCGAGGACCCGGGCCGGCGGCGTTGCCGGGCGGCAGCGCCATGGTGTCGGTGGGCACCCCGATCCCGCGGCACGACGTGTGGATCGAGCGGGCCGGCCGACGGGTCGGCGAGCATGTGATCGGCGAGGTGAAGGTCCGCTCCGCCACGCGTTGCGCGGGTCCGTACGGGCAGCCGGGGCCCGTGTCCGCGGACACCGTGGTCGACACGGGAGACCTGGGCTTCATGGCCGACGGCGAACTGGTCTTCGTCGGGCGTGGACGCGAGGTGATCCGGGTCGGCGGGGAGGACTTCCTGCCCTCCGACGTGGAGGATTTCGTCGTCCGCGAGGGATACGCGAAGCATGGCCGGGTCGCCGCGGTCGGCGTGACCGACGCCGCTGCCGGCCGCATGGTCGTGGTCATCGAGGACGAGCAGGCGGGCGAACGCGAACGCCGGGCCCTGCTGCGGACCGCCAGGGCCGGGGGCATCCCCGTGTCGGACGTGCGGTTCGTCGCCCGCGATCAGCTGCCCAAGACCACCAGCGGCAAGCTGCAGCGACTGCGGATGGCCGCCGCCCTCGACGGCGGGGAGGGGGAACCGTCATGACTCTCCCGACATCCGCCCCGGGCGACTGCGCCTCCCCCTGGCGCACCCCGCAGGGCTGGAGCCGTACGGCCGCGCTGGGCGCGGGCGCCGAGGCACCGGCTGGTGCCCCGCCGCCCGGACCGGCGACGGGGGCGGGGACGGGAACGGGGGCGGAGACGGACGGCGGCGCGGCACCTCGCACGGCCGACGATTTCCCCGCCGCACAGCTGAACTGCCTGCACCACTGCCTGCGCGACGTGCTGCGGGGCCACCGTGTCGTGGCGGCCACCGACCAGCTCGTCCAGCCCGTCGGCACGGTGTTCTCCACCGACCGGACCTTCCGCCCCTGGCTGGCGTCGCCGGGCGAACAGTGGCTCACCGTCCCGCAGTTCTTCGGTTCCGTGCGGGCTCGGTGGCACACCGCCTGGTCCGTGGACGACCTGCGCGGGCTCGTCCACGACGAGGTCGGGCGGGGACACGTGCCGGTCCTGCACGCCCACCGCTGGCACGTGCCCTGGCTGTCCGCCACCGATCTGCTGCCCGCCGACTACCACACGATGATGGCCCTCGGCTGCGACGGGCGTGCGCTGCTGCTCGCCGACCGCCAGCCGACCAGCACCGATCCCGTACCACGGGAACACAAGGTGCGCTGGGACGACCTCGCGGACACCGCCCGGCACGGGGTGCAGGTGCTCGCGTACGACATCGGTGAGACGGCCGTCGGGCACGGCGACCGGCACGACATCGACCTTCGCGCACTGCTGAACCTGTCCTGCCGCAACCTGTCCGGTCGCGCCCCGCGCGTGCCCGGCATGGAACACGGCCTGGCTGCCGTGGAGCTCCTGAAGTCCTTCACCTCCCCGCACGCGGCGGCGATGCTCGACAGCAAACTCCTGCGGCTGGCCCTGCGCTGGCACCTGCCCTCGTGCATCGACAAGTACGTGGTGGGCAACCGCCGGCTGTTCCTCCACTTCGCCCGGCGCCACCGGTATCTGCACCCGCAGGCGCTCAGCACCGCGCTGTGCCGCCGGGTGGAGGAGTCCGCAACGGCGTGGGCGGCCCTCGCACGGTCGCTCGCCCGGTCCGCCCGGCGCGACGGCATGGCGGAACCCGGTGTCGGCTCGGCACTGGCCGACGTGAGCGACGCCGAACACCGGTTGCTGGCGGCCATGACGACCGCACGGGACCGGCTCCGGGACACGCCACCGCCCGCCCGGCCGCCGACGCGCGACACCGTGGAGGCGCGATGAGCGCCGTACCGTCCCGCGCGTCCACGCTGCCGCAAGACCCGCAGGCCGCCACGGACTGGGACCAGGAGCTGGCACGCTACCCCGTCCACACCCCGTTCCAGCGGGCCGGCTGGACGGCGGCCAAGGCGGGGGCCGGAGACGAACAGGTCTTCCTCAGCGGAGCCGGCTACCACCTGGCGGGCCTGGTGACACACACGGTCGGCGGCCCCGTCCTCACCTGCACCCGCGGCCCCGTGTACGCGGACGAGACCGCCCTGCGGACAGCCACGGAGGACATCCGCGCCCGTTTCGGCGGACACGAGGTGCGCATCGGCCCCTACGCGGAGGCCGCACCGGCCGTCGGGGACGTCGAGCGTGTGCTGCGCGAGGCCGGATGGCGGCCCCTGGGCACCCAGTTCCACCGCATGACGGCGACCGTGGCACTGGGGACCGACGAGGCGATGACCGCACGGATGTCGCACGGCACCCGCTACACCTTGAAGAAGGCGGCCCGAACCGGGGTCCGGGTCAGCGCGCGGGCGGACGAGGCGGCGGCCGGGCGTTTCGCGGCCTGCTACGCGGACTTCGCCCGGCGCAACGGCTACCGCCCCCTCCCGGAGTCCTACCTGCAGAAACTCGGTACCTGGTTCCGCCAGACGGGGGCAGGAACCTATCTGTTCCTGACCGTCGGCGACGAACTCCGCTCGGCCGCCCTGCTCCTGAGGGCGGGCCGGCTCGGCTGGGTGTCGCGCGCGCCGACCAGCCGGGCCGAGCCCTACGGGGCGGTGCTGTTCCGGGAGAGCCTGCGCTGGCTGCGCGACCGTGGCTGCACCCGGTGCGACCTCGGAGGGATCCACTGCGACGAGACCGGCCGGGCGGTTCTCAACGGACTGACGAAGTTCAAGCTCTCGCTCGGCGCCGAACTGGTGCCCGTTGTCGACGAGCACGTCCTGTACCGCGGCTACCACGGGGGACCGTGACGTGACCCAACTTCTCGATCTGCTGTCGGACGCCTCCCACAGCCGAGCCACCCTGCGCTTCGGAGCGGACCAGGAACCCGTCACCGGTGACGAGGTGTGGCGGCGCGCGGAGGACTGCGCCCGCTGGATCGGCGCCCGGACACCGGAGGGGAAGGCCGTCGGCACGTTCCTCACGCTGACCCCCGACACGGTTCCCGTCGTGGTGGGTGCCTGGCTGGCCGGAGTGGATCTGGTGTCCCTGCCCCTTCCCGGACGCAACCCGAACCTGCCCGCCCACCTCACCATGATCGAGGCCATCGTCCGCCGCCTGGACCTGGGGCTCGTCCTCACCGCGGACGGAACGCCCCTGGCGCTCCCGACGCAGCCCGCCGTGCACTTCGCACCGTTCGCGGCTGCGCGCGAGGGCGGCCCGCCCCTGTACCGGTCCCGCCCGGGAACACTGGTGCAGTTCACGTCCGGAAGCACCGGCGCCCCCAAGGGCGTACGCATCTCCGCTACGGCACTCGCCGCCAACGTCGAGGCGGTCATCGGCCGGCTGGCCCTGGACGAAGGCGTGCGCTGCTGCTCCTGGCTACCGCTCTCGCACGACATGGGCCTCATCGGCGCCCTGCTCACCTCGTGGGCGGCCGCCGGACGGAGCCGGGCAGGAGAAGGGGACATCCTGCTCAGCACTCCGGAGGCGTTCCGGCGCGATCCTCTGTCGTGGCTGCGGGACTGCTCCGACCACGGTGCCGACTACACCCTCGTGCCGAACTTCGCGCTCGACCTGGTCGCCGCACGGCTCGCCGACGGTGCCGCCCCGCTCGACCTGCGGCCCCTGCGGCGGCTGGTGGTGGGCAGCGAGCCCATCTCCGCCGCCACCCTGGAGCGCTTCGCCGGGGCCGCCCGGCCCGCCGGACTGGACGAACGGGCGCTGTGCCCCGCCTACGGCATGGCGGAGGTCGGCGTCGGCGTCTCCGCCGTGGCCCCGGGCGACCTCTGGTCCGCGGTCGGCGTCGACCCCGCCGCGCTGGGCCGCAACCGCTGGCTGCGCGACCCTTCGGCCACCGGACATCGCTTCGTCGCACTGGGCCGGCCGCTGGACGGCGTCGAGGTGGAGGTCGCACCCGAGCCGGACGCAGCGGACGGCGCCGCGGGGACGGACGACGGGACGCACGGCCGCATCGGCCACCTTCGGGTGCGCACCCGGTCCCTGCTCACGGAGTACGTGACCACACAGGGCACCCAGCAGGTCGGCGAGTGGTTCCGCACGCCGGACCTGGGCTACGTCGACGCATCGGGCGAGATCTTCGTCACCGGCCGGTCGCAGGAGGTCATCGTGGTGGCCGGACGCAACCTCTACGCGACGGACATCGAGCGGGCAGCCCAGGGCGTGTCCGTGGTGCGACCCGGCAACTGCGCGGCGGTGCCCGGCAAGTCGGGCGGCTACGCGGTCATCGCGGAGCCGGTGCCCGCCGGCGAGATCGGCGCGGACGCCATGCGGCACTTCCGGGTCGCGCTCGTCCGGGAGATCGGCCTCGGCCCCACGGAGATCGTCTTCGTTCCCCGCGGCACGCTCAGCAAGACCTCCAGCGGCAAGATGCGCCGCTCCGAGATAGCGCGCCACTACCACGAGGACACCTACGACGTCATCGCACGCCGCGCGTTCGTCTGGCACGCGTGACGGCCCGCGGGGGACACCGCCCCGAACCCGGACGCCCACCGCGACGGACCCGACGACCAAGGAGAACGAAGGTGGACAGGACGACCCTGCTGAGCGAGGTACGGACCCTGGTGGCCGACTTCACAGGACTTGAACCCGAGGCGATCGGACCCGGGGCCCATCTGCAGAACGACCTCGGACTCGATTCCCTGAACGTGGTCCAGCTGCTGACCGCGCTCACCCGACGGCACAGCCTCGACGCCCGCATCGACCGCCTCAGCGACCTCGACCGGATGACGACCGTCGGCGGTCTGGCCGACACCCTGCTCGACCTGGCCGGCCTCACCGCCGAGGCCCGCCCGTCATGACGCCCACCGCCGCACTGGACGCCTATCTGGACCATCCCAGCCTGCCGTACCTGGCGCCGCCCAGCTGGCTGCGCACCCAGAAGGCCGTCGGGGAGACGGAGAGCGTGCTCGCCCTGGCAGAGGACGAGACCGGGAACCCCCGCCGCAAGCCGCTGATCCCGCTGCCCGGCCGGCACCACCGCTGGCACGAGGATGCCGCCGCACTCACCGGAACGTTCCGCGCGGAACCGGAGGGGACCCGCATGGTCGTCATGGAGACCGAGGCCGGGACACGGCACCTGACGCAGCGGGCCGACGCCCTGCCGTGGGAGACGGACTTCGACTGGTACGGGATGGTGCGCGAGGTGCACGACCCGGGCCCCGCACAGCGAGCCGTGAGCCTGGCACGGGTCCCGCACCTGATCCCGGCCGCGTTCCGGCTGTGGAACGACGAGGGCTTCGCGGCACCGATCGACGAAGAGACGAGCCGGCGGCTCACCGCCGAACACCCCCTGTGGCTGGCCGGGAACGCCTACGTCGTCTCCCCGGACGGCGAGCACGTCACAGCGACCGCCCGCCTGCACATCGAAAAACACGGCCACGGTGAACCCTTCGCGTTCCTGCGCGGCCTGATCGTCGCCCGGGAGGCCCGTGACACCTCCAGCCTGTCCGCACTCACCGCCGTGTACGCCGCCCTCATGGACCGGCTCCGTGCCGAAGGCGTGCCCCGCTGCCATCTGAAAGTCGCGGCGGACAACCACAGGCTGCGCCAGTTCTACGAACTCCTGGGATTCCGCCCGGAGGCACGGGTGCGAGAGCTGAGCGTCCCCGTCGGCGCCGGTGCCTGAGCCCACCCGAGCACGGCTCGACAGCACACATACCGATACCCGAGGAGGAGCGATGACCGCTACGCCCACCGCGCTGCGCCTGTGGCTGGCCCTGCGCGCACGACTGGAGGCGGCGGGCACACCGCAGCCCGACGAGGACGCCACCGCGCTCGTGGCCGCCGCGCTCGGCACGCACAGCAGCACCATCCGCTGGCTGGACGACGTCCCCGAGGAGCAGGTCGCCGTCGGCCACCGGCTGTGCGCCCGACGGGCGGAAGGAGAACCCCTGGCCTACGTCCTCGGCACGATGGAATTCCGCGGACTGACGCTGAGCGTCGACGAACGGGTCCTGGTGCCGCGCAGGAAGACCGAGTCCCTGGCGGTGCTCGCCGCCGAGGAACTCTGCAAACTGCTGACCGGCCGGGACCTCGTACGGATCGCCGACATAGGGACCGGCAGCGGCGCGGTGCTGCTGTCGATGCTCGCCACCGTACGAGGGCACACCGGCCGGGTCCGGGCCTACGGCCTGGACTGCAGCCACGACGCCCTGGACGTGGCGCGGGCGAACGCCGCCTCGCTGGGCCTCGACGCGCCGGTGCGGTGGCTCCGGGGCGATCTCGTCGCCCCCCTGCCGCAACGGGTGCACCTGATGACCGTCAACCTCCCCTACCTGCCCGCCGCGGAGGTCAGCGCACCACCGCCGGAGACGTTGCGGGAACCCACGGAAGCCGTCTTCGGCGGCGGCAGCACGGGCATGGACACCCTCCGCCGCTTCTACGCCGCCGCCCCGGGCAAGGTGACGGCCGACGGGGTGTGTCTCGCGGAGATCCCCGAAGCGCACGCGGAGGAACTGCACGCGGCCGCCCTGGCCGGATTCCGCAGCGCCGAACTGCTCGCCGACCTCTCCGGCGTGCCCCGCCTGCTGCTTGCCCGCTGCTCCCGCGACACCGACGTGGAGGAAGGCTTGTGAACACCCGACTGGTCACCGTGATCGGTACCCGCCCCAACATCGTCAAGGCGGGTCCCTTCCTCACGGCGCTGCGCCGCCGCCCCGGCATCGTCAACACACTGGTGCACACCGGACAGCACTACGACGCCGACCTGTCCGGAAACCTGCAGCGCGAGCTGGGACTGGACTCCGTCGACCACAACCTCGACGTCGGCTCAGGCACCCACGCCACTCAGGTCGGCACCGTGCTGCAACGCATGGAGAAGCCGCTGCTGAGCGCCAGGCCCGCCGCCGTGGTGGTCTTCGGCGACGTCAACTCCACCGTCGCGGCGGCGATGGCAGGCGCCCAGCTCGGGGTGCCGGTGGTGCATGCGGAGGCCGGACTGCGCTCCGGGGACGACAGCATCGAGGAACTGAACCGCCGGCAGATCACCCGCCTCGCCCAGCTGCATCTGGCCCCGTGCCGGTGGAGCGGGCTCAACCTCGTCGCCGAGCGCATCCCGAGCGCCACCGTACGCACCGTGGGCAGCCTCATGGCCTGCTCCGCTCTCCTGTACGGGCGCAGCGGCGGCGAGGAGCGGCTCGCCGAACTCGACCTCGTACCGGGCCGGTACGTCGTGGTCACCGCCCACAAGGAGTCGGCGGTGCTCGATGCCGCCGGAGTGGCGGCGCTGACCACCGTGCTCAGGAAGCTCAGCGCCCGCATCGACGTCGTGTTCCCCCTGCACCCGAGGACCAAGCGGACGCTGGACCGGCACGTCGACCCGCAGGACCTGGAACGGGTGCGCTTGGTGCCCCCGCTCGGTTTCCGCGACATGGCCTGCCTGGTGCGCCATGCCCACGCGGTGCTCACCGACTCGGACGGGCTGCAGGACGAGACGACCGTCCACAACGTCCCCTGCTTCACCTTCGCCCCCGCCACCGCCCGGCGCACCACCGTGGAGGTCGGTACCAACACGCTGGTCGCGCTGACCGAGCCCGACCTGGTCGACTGCATCCTGGCCGCACGGCCGCACGGCACCCCGCCCCGGGTGCCCCTGTGGGACGAACACGTCGGCGAACGCATGGTGGCGTCCATGGCAGAGGTGATCCTCCATGGCTGAGCCGGCCCGTGACCCGGCCCCGGGGGTGAGCTTCTTCGGCTGGGAACACGAGAAGGAACACCGCGAGGAGTGGCTGCGCTGCGTGGCCGACGTGCTGGACTCGGGGCAGTGGCTCTCCCACGGCAACCCTCAAGTAGCCGCCTTCGAGCGGGAGTTCGCGGCATGGCTGGGCCGCGACCACGCGGTGGCGGTGTCCTCCGGGTCGGAGGCGCTCGCCCTCACTTTCGAGGCGCTCGCCCTGCCCGCCGGCGGTGAGGTCATCACCCCGGCCTTCACATTCCAGGCCACGGCGGCGGCGGTCGCCCGCGCCGGGCTGACCCCCCGGTTCGTCGACGTTCGCCCGTCCGACCTCCAGCTGGACCCGGCCGCGGTGGCTGATGCGATCACTGCCCGCACCGTGGCGATCCTGCCGGTGCATCTGTACGGACTCCCCGCTCCGGCCGACGAACTGGCCCGTCTGGCCGAGGCGTCCGGCCTCGTCATGGTCGAGGACTGCGCGCAGGCCGTCGGGGCAGGAACACACGGCGGCCCCGCGGGCACCCGGTCCGTGGCCGCCTGCTTCAGCTGCGGGCCCACCAAGCAGCTCAGCGGACCGGCCGAGGCCGGTGTGATCGCCCTCGACGACGCCGCGCTGGCGCAGACACTGCGTGCCCTGCGCCACAACGGGGCGGCTGCGAGCTTCCGGCACGAACACCTCGGCAGGAACGCGATGATGGGCGCTCTCGACGCCGCGTTCCTGCGCCACCGCCTCGGCCGACTGGACCGGGAGAACGCGGCACGGCGCCGGATCGCCGAACACTATGCGGCCGTCTTCGCGGACGACCCGCTGATCTCCCCGGTCGTCCCCCAGCAGTGGGCCCACGCGTCACCGTCGAAGGCGACCGTCAGGCTCCCTCACCCGGCCAGGGACGCCGTCCGCACGGCGCTGGAGCACGCCGGCATCCCGACTGCCGTCCACTACGCCGTGCCGTTGCACCGCCAGCCCTGCTTCGCGGGACTGCCGCCCGTGTCGCTCCCCGTCACGGACGAGGCCGCACGCACCGTTCTCTCCCTGCCCCTGCACGCCGGGCTCGGCCCGTCCGACGTGGACCACATCGCAGAAGAAGTCAAACGGGCCGTGAAGGAGAAGGCCTGAATGCGCATCTGGATCGTCGGCGGCGCGGGACTGATCGGCAGCCACCTCGCCCAGCGCCTGCGCCCGCACCACGAGGTATTGGTCAGCGACTCCTTCCGGGCACTGCGCAGCATGGCGCCCGGTCCGTGCCGGGACCTCGCCGAACGAGCGCGCGAGACGCGCCTGGCGGGCGTGGACGTCCGGGAGATCGACGTACGCGACACCACCGCCATGGGCCGCGCGGCACACACGTTCCGGCCGGAGGTGGTGGTGTGGCTGGCGGCGCTCCTCGCGTCCGAGTCCCGCCAGGCCCCGGCGGAGGCACAGGAGGTCCAGGTCGACGCGCTCGCGAGGTTTCTCGCCGAGGGGCGCGCAGGAGCCCGGCGCGTCGTGCTCGCCTCGTCGAGCTACGCCTACGGCCACTTCACCGTGCATCCCACACCCGAGACGGCACCACTGGCCCCGGTCGACGTCTACGGCCGGACCAAGGCGCAGGCGGAACGCGTCCTGGCGGCGGCCGCCGCGGCCGACGGCTTCGAGCACGTCGCCGTGCGGCCCTCGGCCGTGCTCGGCCCCGGCGACCCCCGCGCCCGGTTCGGATGCGTCGCGATGGAGACCGCCCTGCGCGACGGGCTCGTCACCGTCGCCGAGCCGGACTTCATCTCCGACTTCACCTACGTCTCCGACGCCGCCGACGGCTTCGCGGCCGCCGCCGAACACGCCGATCCGCCCGACGTGTTCAACCTCGCCTACGGCGAGGCCCGGACCAACGAAGATCTCGGCCGGACCATCGCCGCCCACTCCGGCGCCCGGCTGGAACTCCTGCCGTCGACCTGGCGGTCGACGGGTTACGTCCCCTCCCGGGGAGCGCTGGACGTCACACGGGCCCGGCAACTCGGCTGCGCACCACGCCTCGGCCTCGACGCCGCGGTCGCGGCCTTTCTGCGCGACCGTCGGCACCTCCTGCAGCCCGGTACGGCCGCGGCCCGGGCCGCCCAGGGGGAGGCGTCATGAAACACGCGGCCCCGACCCGGCAGAGCGCGGTCGATGCGATCACAACGGCCCTGCGGGAGACCCTGCCGCACCTGGCCGACCGCGCGCTCGACGGCGCCACCGACCTTTCCCTGGACCTCGGCGTCGAGTCGATGCGCAGGGCGGAGGTCCTGCTCCGGGTCGAGCAGCGGCTGGGCGTCGACATCGAGCTCGACTCCGAACTGGTCGGCGCCGCCGTCACGATCGACGACTTGGCCGACCGCATCGTGGCCACGTGCCGCCGTGACACCCCGGCAGGTGCAGACGCCGCCGCGTCCCGCCCGCCGGAACGAAAGGAGTGAGCACCATGACCGAGGTGACCGACAGCCGTCCGACCGCCCCCGGGCAGGCCACATCGTCCGCGCCCCTGCCCGCGCCGCCCGCCTCGATCGGGGCCGGTCTGTTCGACACCATGGAGGAGGACGCCGTGGTGCGGGTCCTGCGCGGTCGCAGGACGTCCCGCTACTACGGGCACGACGGCCAGGAACCGCCGCCCAGCGAGATAGAGGCGTGGGAAGCCGAGCTGAGCGCCTTCCTCCGTGCGCCACACGTCACGGCCGTGGCCTCCGGGACGGCCGCCCTGCTGTGCGCACTGGCCGCCGCCGGAGTCGGCCCCGGTACCGAAGTCGTGGCGCCCTGCTATGGATTCGTGGCCGTTCCTGCCGCCGTGGCCGTCCTCGGAGCCCGGATGGTGGCGGTCGGCGTGGACGACGGCCTCACCGTTGACCCGGCCGACGTCGCACGCGCCTGCACCCCCCGCACCGCCGCCGTCGTGGCCGTGCACATGCGTGGCGCACCGGCCCGCATGGACGCGCTCACCGAGGTGGCCGGCGGGCACGGCATCCCCCTGGTGGAGGACGTCGCCCAGGCCCTCGGCGGCAGCCACCGGGGACAGCCGCTGGGCACCGTCGGCGACCTCGGGACGTACAGTCTGCAGTCCAGGAAGGTCATCACCTCCGGCGAGGGCGGCGCGGTGACCACCGCCGACCCCCGACTGGCCGAACGCGTCTTCACCTACCAGGACTGCTCGGAGAACTGGCGTCGCCTGCGCTACCGCGGCAGGGCGGACTGGCCGGCCGCCCTGCCGGGCCTGAACCTTCGCTACTCGGAGATCCTGGCCGCGGTGGCCCGGGTCCAACTGCGCAGGCTGCCGGGTATCGTGGCGCGGCTGCGCCACCACCACGCCGCCCTGTCGCAGCGGGCCGCGGACGCCGGTCTGCCCCTACGGACCCAGCACGACCCGAGCGGCGCCATCGGAACCCACCTGGTCGTCCGCACCCCGAGCGGCGAGGCGGCCCACCGGCTGTCGGACGCGCTGACCCGTGCCGGAGCGGCGGCCCAGCCGCTGTATACGCCCGGCACGCTGGACCTGCACTGCCTGCCCGGCTGGGACCGCTACGCTGATCAGCTCCAGGCGGGCCCGGGAGCCGACCGTTCGCTGGACCTGCTGTCCCGGCACGTCCAGATCGACATCGATCCCCGCTGGACGGACGACCAGTGTGCGTCGGTGGGCGACATCCTGGTCGCCGGCGCCCGGGCGGACCGCCGCCAATCCACCTGCTGACGGGAAACGCACATGCTCATTCGCAGCGAGCGGCTGCTGCTGCGTGCCGCCGAGGACGCGGACGCAGCCTTCGTCACCGCGCTGTTCAACGCCGACGAGTCCGTGATCGCCTACGGACCGCACTTCCCCGTGTCCACCCGCGCCACGCTGGAGAAACTGCGTGCGTCCCGTTCCGTGTCGCTGCTCGCCCAGCGGCTGGAGGACGAGGCGCCGGTCGGCTTCGTCCGCTTCTGGCTCTCCTGGGGCGACACCGTCATGAATGTCGACGACGTGATCTTCTCGGCGCAGTACCAGGGCGCCGGTTACGGCCGCGAGGCACTGGGAGCGCTGCTGGACCACTTCTTCCGCCAGTGGGGCGGGCGGCGCGTCGAACTGCAGGTGCGCTCCCACAACGAGCGCGCGGTGCGCACGTACAAGTGTCTCGGATTCGTCGAAGAGGGACGCCGACGGCAGGTCGTGCCGCCCGGCTGGGGCGCCGGCACCGACCCCGACTACCTGCTCATGGGCCTGCTGGCCGACGAGTACGTACCGCCCGAGCCACGGGAAGGAGACAGCCATGAACGCCACGGACACTGACCCGGGCGGCTTGCACGCCGACGGCGTCGGCACCCTGCTGTCCGCGTCGGACGCGCGGGCCATGGCCCACCTGGCCGGTGCGCTGGTGAACCGGGGGAGCACCCGGCGAGGACGTCTCGTCGTCGAGCGCGGCCCGGCACAGCCGCTGTGCCTGGCGTTCGACATACGCTCCGACGACGTCGCCGTACGCCGGGCCGATCCCGGCGAGCCGGTACCGTCCGACACCCTGTGCATCCGGCTCGACGCGCCTGTGGCCCGGTCCATCGCCGCGGGGGAGACGCTCATGGAGGACGCGCTGAGCGCCGGCCGGCTGGAATTGGCCCATCTGCTGCCCGAGGACCACCGGCTCAGTGCCCTGGTCGAGGAACTCCTCACCCGGACGGTGGTGCCGCTGCTGGACGCCGACGAGCCGGACGCGCCGCACCCGCTCGTCGGCTGGGGCCGGCGAGCGGGCGAGGACACGGGCGTGGACCGCGACAGCGCCACCCGCGTCCTGGAGTGGGCGGTGGGCCGGGAATTGGTGCCGGAGCTTCCCGAGGCCGAGGCCGGGCACCACATCACCCGGTTCACCATGTACGAACGGATCCGGCAGTTCTTCACCACGGGTGACCGCACCGGACGGGTGCTCGAGGTCAGCGGCTCGGGCGGTGCCATCGTCCAGATGTTCCCGGCGGAGCGGACCGAGGTGGTCAGCACCGGGTACCCCGAGGTCGACGCCACCGCCCTGCCGTTCGCCGACGCGGAGTTCGACCATGTGGTCTGCGACCAGGTGGTCGAGCACCTGCCCGATCCCCGGCGGGCGGTGCAGGAGTGCCGTCGCGTGCTGCGTCCGGGCGGCTGGCTGCTCCTGGCCACATGCTTCATGGACCCGGTCCACACCCGTCCCGACTGCGTCGACGACTACTGGCGTTTCACCCCGCAGGGACTGCGTGAACTGGTCAAGGACTTCAGCCGCGTCTACCAGTGCGAGGGGTGGGGCAACCGCGAGGCGCTGGCGGTCGTGCTGTTCGGGGGGCTGATGAAGTACGTCCCGGTGCGCGGCAACCCGTTCCTGGAACGGGTCGCGAGCTACAACGACCCCACGCTCCCCCTGTCGGTCTGGGTGATAGCGCAGGCCTGACGGCAGGGCACGCCCTCGTGATCCACCACCCCCACCACTCCACCAGCACAGGTCCACAGGAAGGGAGTGAGCTCATTGCGGATCGTAGCCTTCGCCTGGAACCACGAGGGCCTGGGACACGTCAGCAGGCTCGCCGCGATCACCGGTGAACTGACCCGCCGGATCCCCGGAAGTTCCGCGCTGTTCTTCGTGGAGCAGCCGTACGACATCCTGGAGGAGGCAGGCATCACCCAGATCCCCGTGCCGGTACCGAACTCGACGTTCGCCGGGGACATCACCAGAGTCCACGACGGCGACGGAGACCTCGCGGTGACCGTCGAGGCGTTACGGCCCTTCATCGCGAGCGTGCTCGGCCGGGTGAACCCCGTCGTGGCACTGCACGACAGCGTCATCTGGCGCCCGCTGTACGACGTGTGCCTGTCCGCCGGGATTCCGCAGACGCTGGTGCTGCGCGAACGTGTGCGGCTCGCCGACTACCTCGCCTCCATCTCCGGGGAACTCGCGCGGTTCGCGGGCATCGTCGTGCCGCACGCGCCCGCCGACCACCTCGTCGAGGCGCTCGCCGCCCACGGGGACCGGGTCGCCTTCACCGGCCCCGTCGTCCGGGAGCGCCGGCCTCCGCGGCAGCGCTGGTGGCGCGCGGCGGGGGAGGCCGGCGGCCGTCGGCTCGTGGTGATCTCGGCGGGCGGCGGAGGCTACGACGACGTCGCCGACTACCTGTCGGCGATGATCGAGGCCTGCTCCGGCATCGAGGAACCCCTGCACGTGGTCGCCGTGACCGGACCGCTGTTCCGCGGCCGGCTGCACATGCCGCCCGGCTTTCCGCACCGGGTCACCGCGCTGCCCTACGAACCGGACCTGTCCCACCTCTTCGCGGACGCGGACGCCGCCGTCACCCAGGCCGGGTACAACACCATCAACGAGCTGCGCTTGCTGGGGGTGCCCGCCGTGCTGGTGCCCAGCGCCCGGGGCTACGACGACCAGTTCCAGCGGGCCGCGGCCGAGGCCGGTGACCGGCTCTTCGTGGGCAAGCCGGTGGCCGAGGACGTCGCACGGGCCCTGCGCAGTGCGCTGGCGCTGCCACCGCGCCCCCGGCCCGAAGAGGGCGGCGGCTCACCGCTGTTCGAGGCCGGCGGTGGGGCGGCCGCGGCTGCCGAGGCCATCCTGCGCCGGTGCCCCGGTCTGCGTACCGAGGGAGGGTGACAGGTGCCCCGGTATCTCCCCGAGCACGACCCGGACTTCCTGGCGGATCCCTATCCGCACTACGACCTGATCCGCGGGGAGGGAGCGGCCGTCTGGGACGATGAGCGGTCCCTCTGGCTGGTGACGCACCAGCGCGTCACCGCCAAACTGCTGGCGACGAAGCGGTGCGGCAAGGATCCCAGGTACGGCGAGGCCTCCCACGTCGACAGCGACAGTCCACTGCTGCGGCTGAAGTCGCTGTGGATCCTGCTGCGCGACGGCGCCTACCACCGGCGGCTGCGCGACATCATGGCGTCCAGCCTGTCCCGGAACGGTGTCCTGGCGCTGCGGAAGGCAGTGCAGGACCGGACGCGCGAACTGACCGCCGACCTCGCCCCAGGAGCCCCGTTCGACGCCGCCCGCGAGCTGGCACCGGGGCTGCCCTTCGACGTGGTCGTACGCCTGCTCGGCCTGACGGACCATCCGCAGGGCACCCTGCGCGAGTGGTCCCGCGCCTTGTTCGCGACGCTGGAACCGGGCATGAACCGGCCGACGTGGGAGCGCGGCGAAGAGGCGGCCGAAAAGCTGTCCGTGCTCCTCACCGCACTGCTGACCTCCAGCGACGGCGCCGCCCGGAGCGAGGCGCTGCTGCTGCGGGACGTGCGCGAGGCCTACCGCGCGGGGCACATCACCCTGAAGGAGGGCGTCTCCTCACTGAGCCTGATGTTCATCGCCGGCCATGAGACCACGACCCAGATGATCGGCAACGTCATCAACGCGCTCGCCGTGAACCAGGCCGATCTCGGCGAAACCGACGCCCTCCTGAGCTCCAACCCCCACGCCGTCAACGAGTTCTGGCGCTACGACGGCGCCGTGCAGAACACCCTGCGGCTGGCCCGGCAGGACCTGGACGTCGCAGGGCGCCGGATCGCCGAGGGCGACCGGATCCTGTTCCTGCTCGGCGCGGCCAACCGGGATCCGGCGTTCCAGCAGAACCCGGACCGACTCGACCTCACCCGGAACACGACCGCGCACCTGGGATTCGGCGGCGGGCCGCACTACTGCCTGGGCGCCGCCCTCGCACAACTGGAGATCGCCGAAGTCGTCCACCGGCTCGCCCGGATCGGCGCCCGGGTGGAGATCGTCGGGCAGCGCGACTGGAACCCTTCCATCACCTTCCGGGGCCCGCTCTCGCTGCCGGTGGTCGTCAGCCGATGAGTGTGGTCCAGCAACGAGAGGACGCCGAGATCAGCAGGGCACGCCTGGGCTGCCTGCTCCTCGGCCAGGGCGCCTCGCTCCTGGGCAACCAGGCGACGGCGTTCGTCTTCAGCGTCTGGGTGCTGGGTCGTACGCAGGGCGTCGGCACGTGGTCGCTCATTCTGTTCTGCGGATACGCGGCGGGCGCCGCGGCGAGCTTCCTCACCGGCCCGGTGCTGCGCAGGCTCGGCAGTCGCACGCTCATGCTGGCCGCGTGCGCGGGCGGCGCGACGGCGTCGTTGGCTCTCCTCGTGCTGCACATGACCGGCGTGCTGGAGCCATGGATGCTGGTGTTCACCAACACGCTGGCCGGTACCACCATCGGCGTGCAGGACCCGGCGTTCATCCGGTTGCTGCTGCGCCTCGGCGGCGATGGCACGGCCACCCGTCTGCAGGGGGTCGCCCAGTCCCTGAACGCCCTGGCGTTCGCGGCGGCTCCGGGCCTCGCCGCCGTTCTGTACGAGAGCGTCGGCATGGGTGTCGTCCTCTGCTTCGACCTGGTGAGTTTCGCCGTCCTCGCGCTTGCCGTCGCGACCACCGCGCAGGCCCCGGCCGGATCGGCGGCCGAGGCGTCCGCATCCGGGACGACGGGCAAGCAGATCGGCTACCGGGCCCTGCTCCGGTACCCCGGCTACCGCCGGATCGTCGTCGTGCTCACGCTGGCCAACTTCTTTCTGGGCGTGCGGCAGAACCTGCGCGCACCCATCATTCTGGGCTTGTCGCACGACGGCACACGCGTGCTCGCCGCGGTTCTCACCGCGGGCGCGGTGGCCAGTGTCGGCGGCGGCCTCGCACTGTCGCTGATGAGGAGACAGGTGCCGGAGGCGCTGGGGCTGGCCGGCGCGGTGGTCGTGTCCGGGATCGCGGGACAGGCGCTGTTCGGGTGGGGACGCGCACCGCTGCTCTGGATCGTCGCCGGCATCATCGTGAGCGCCTTGTCCCCGGTCATCATGTCCGTGGGCTACACCCTGTCCGTCACGAGCCTGCCCGAGCCGTTGAGATCCCACGGTGTCGCCTTCGCCCGGGGGTGCGTCGCGCTCGCCCTGCCCGCCGCCATCGGCCTCGCCGGGCCCGCGACCGCGTTGTTCACGAGGGCCGGCTCTGCCACCGGACCGCAGGAGACGGCTCTGGCCTCGGCCCGGGTGATGGTGGCGAGCGGCCTGCTCACCGCCGTGGTCGGCGCGCTGGCCTTCCTCGCCGCCCGCAGATCCGCCCGCCGGCCGACGCCCACCGCCTCCGCCGAGTCGCCGAGCCGGACCGACTGATGGGCAGGAGCAAGGGCGGCGAGATGGGGAAGGCCGGCGGCGAGGTGACGGGCCGGTCGGCGAGTCCTTGCTCGCCGGGTTCTCGCTGCTGCCGGCCCCGCGCCGGTGTCATGGGAGCAGGCCCGAGGACGGTGTTCAGCGGGTTTTGAAGGACTTGCGCAGAGCCGCCCGGTCCTGCCACGAGTCGGCCGCCGGGCCCTTGGTCATGTCGGCGAAGAAGCTGTCGTGGCGGACGAAGAACGCGGCTCGTTCCTCCTCGGTCATGGACGCGACGTCAGCCATTCCTTCGAAGTAGCCCTCCCGTGCGGCGCCGGGGGCAAAGAGCATGAGGAACTCGGCCGGCTCCCCGGAGATGTTGCCGAAGGAGTGCACTCCGCCGGGCGGGATGTAGAGGTAGTCGCCGCGGGAGGCGTCGAACCAGCGCTCGCCGTCGAAGATGTGAATCTCACCGGAGAGGACGTAGAACGACTCGGACATCGTCTTGTGGAAGTGCGGGCTGGTGCCACCGATCTGGCCCGTGAGCCGGTTCTGGTAGAGCCCGTACAGGCCGTTCGTGGTGAGCCGGGTCGACAGGTAGTGGAACGTCGCCCCGTTCGGCGCGACGTAGTCGGGCGGCGTATCTGCCGGGCGGAAGCTGGCGTTGACCTCGCCCTCGTCCCGGTCGTAGAGGATCTCGGGGTAGTCGGGCGACAGGAACGACATGGCTACTCCTCGTGGACGTGGGAGGTCGGGTGGGCGGCTCCCACCCTCCCGCCGCGGCCAAGCGGCGATCAATGACGACACCGGTAACGTTCTCTTCACCAGAGGTGAAGAATGACGGGGGCCTGGCGAGTGGACATGCGGGACATCGAGATCTTCTTGACGCTCGCTCAGGAGCTGCACTTCGGCCGTACCGCCGAGCGGTTGCACGTCTCCCCGGCCAAGGTCACCCAGTCGATCAAGAAGCAGGAGCGCCGGATCGGAGCCCTGCTGTTCGACCGCACCACCCGCGCGGTCCGGCTGACCCCGGCCGGGCAGCAGCTGTACCGGGAGCTCGACGCCGGCTACCGGCAGATCATGGACGGGATCGAAACCGTCTCGGCCACCGCGCGAGGGATCTCCGGGATGCTGACACTGGGCTGTATGGGCCCGCACCCCTGGGCGATGGCCGACGCGATCGAGCTGTTCCGTACCCGGCACCCGGGCGCCGAGGTGCGGATCCGTGAGATCCAGCCGCCGGCTCCCCTGGATGCCGTCCGCGCCGGTGATGTGGACGTCGCCCTGGTGTGGTTGCCCGTCGACGGGACCGATCTCACCGTAGGCCCGCTGATCCACACCGCTCCCGTGTTGCTGATGCTCTCCGCCGAACACCCCTTCGCGGGCCGCCGGTCGGTGGGCCTGGAGGACCTCGGGGACTGCGTGTTCGTCAGCGGGCAGTCGATCTCCGAAACCATGGATGCGGCCTTCAACCCGCTGCGGACCCCTTCCGGCCGGCCCGTCCGGCGCGGGCCGCGGGCCGCCACCTGGCACGAAATCCTCCACCTGGTCGCTTCGGGCCGCGGGGTCGCGGGGGTATCCGCCGAGGCGGCCGACTTCTACCCGTGGCCGAGCCTGGCGTTCGTCCCGGTCCGGGACGCCCCGGCCTGCCGCTGGGCGCTGGTGTGGCGCACGGTCGCCGAGACACCGCTGATCGCCGCGTTCGCCCGAGCCGCGGCCGACGCCGTCTCCGCCCGCGCCGACGTCTCTGCGTGACGGGCACGACGCGGCGGCGAGCGATCTGTCCCTTGGAGCGAGCCGGCCGATCCACCAGCCCGCCACCGAGCCGCTGCCACAGACCCCGCGCCTCGAACGCCGCGGGGTTGGACAGGCCACTGGACGGGCGGGCCCCAGGCCGAGGCGTCGGCGGGACGGACTTGTGGAACCGGCCCTCGACACCGCACTGTTGGCCGGTATTCGTTCATACGGTCAGGAGTCCCGGCTTGTCCTCCCACACCCCCGCGCCCGCCCACGTCGTCGACCCTGTCGGCGGCTGCCCGCACGCCCTGAACGCCGAACTGCGGGCCCGGGGGCCCGTTGCGGACATCGTGCTGCCCGGTGGGGTGCCCGCAGCAGTCGTCCTGGGGCACGACGCGCTCAAGGAGTTCCTCTCCCACCCCGACGTGGCGAAGGACGCCCGCCACTGCCCGGCCCTGAACGACGGCACGATCCCCGCGGACTGGCCGCTGCGGGTCTTCGCCAACGCCCAGGGCATGCACACCGCCGACGGCGCCGACCACCGCCGGCTGCGCTCCCTCGTCGGCAACGCCTTCACCGCCCGCCAGGTGGAGCGGCTGCGACCGCGCATCGAGGAGCTGACCACAGCCCTCCTCGACGACCTCGGCCGGGCCGCCGCCGAGGACCCGGACGGCATCGCGGACCTGCGCACCCACTTCGCGCTCCCGCTCCCGATGAACGTCATCTGCGAGCTGCTCGGCGTGGACCCCGAGCACCGCGGCCGGCTGCACGACCTCACCTACACGGTGGTCATCGCCACCGACACCACCCCGGCCGAGGTGATGGCCGCCGTACGCGAGCTCGTCGAGCTGCTCGGCACGATCGCGGCCGCCCGCCGGGCCGCCCCCGGCGACGACCTGACCAGCGCCCTGATAGCCGCCCGCGAGGATGACGGCGACCGGCTCAGCGAGGCCGAACTCATCGGCACCATGCGCCTGATGCTGGTGGCCGGCCACGAGACCACCCTCAACCTGATCAGCAATGCCGTACGGGCACTGTGCACCCACCGTGACCAGCTGGCACTGGTCCTGGAGGGCAAGGCCACCTGGTCGGACGTGGTGGACGAGACGCTGCGCTGGGACGGCCCGGTCAGCTGGTTCCCCTTCCGCTACCCCACTCACGACCTCTCCCTCGGCGGCACCGTGATCCGGCAGGGCACCCCGGTGCTCGCCGGCTACACCGCCGCAGGGCGCGACGAGGCCTTCCACGGCCCGGACGCGGACCGCTTCGACGTCGCCCGGCCCGGCGCGGCCCGGCACCTGTCCTTCGGCCAGGGCGTGCACTACTGCGTGGGCGCTCCGCTTGCCCGTCTTGAGGCAACGATCGCCCTGGAACGGCTCTTCACCCGCTTTCCGGACCTCGACCTCGCAGTCCCCGAGGCCGAACTGCTCCGCCAGCGCAGCTTCATCGGCAACAGTGTCGAAGCGCTCCCGGTACGCCCGGTGTGCCCGATCCGGCGCTGAGGCGCGTTTCCCGCTGATCCCTCCTGCGCGGCGATGGCCTGGAGCAGCTCGACGCCGGCCTTCCGCGCCTGCCCTATGCGGTGCCGCGGGGGCGCAATAGACCGATGCGCGCCGCCTGCCTCCCTGTCGCATGTCATCGAGGCCGGAACCGGCGCGCCAGGAGCCGGCGGTGGCGGCGTTGCGTCGGGTCTCCGCGAGGTGAACGTCGATGTACCGGGTCAGGGCCGGCGCGTCCTGGGGGCGGATTTCCGCAGGACCGCGATGCGAGACACGTGCGGGAGTCTGAACGACGCCGAGATGCTGAAGACCCCTTGGTCTCGGGTCGCCTCATGCGACCGACTATGCAGTGCGCGTATACATCGTGTGTATAGTGCGGCTCATGGCTACCGCAACCGTGTTCCGTCGCGACACCCCCGTCGCCGCTCTCACCGCGACCGCGGCCTTCGGGCTGCTGCTCGGCTGGGCAACCTACGCGCTGCACGGAACGACACCCCTGGTGGAGCGGGCCACCAACTCGGCGTCCACCTGGATCATCTGGACGGCTGCGGCCGGTGCACTGATCCGTACCCGACCGCTCGCGGCCTGGGGCGGGGCGTTGATGATGCTCGCCACCTGCGGCGCCTACTACGCCGCATCCGCGCTCGGGGGCACGTTCGGGGCCGGAGGACTCGAAACCGCTGCCGTTTGGTCGGTGGCGGGGCTGGTCGGAGGATCGCTGCTGGGCTGGGCCGGGTGGACGGTACGGCGTGGGCGGGGGGACGTGCGGGCGGTGGCCGGGGCGGTCATCGCGATGGTGGTGATGGGGGAGGGGCTCTGGCTGGGTCTGGGGCTGCACTACTGGGGAGACGCGGTCGTCTTCCTGGCCGTCGGCGCACTGCTCACCACTCTCCTGACCGTCTACCTGGCGCGCACCGGGGCGTCCCGCTCCTGGCTGTGCGCCGTCCTCACCCCCGTGTGCGGCTTCGGCTACTACCTCGCCGAGCAAGGCATCCTCAACCGGCTGCTCTGATCCGGTCGTGACGGGCGAGCTCGGCCATGGAAGCCGGCGGGAACGCGGCCAGGGTCCTGGCCGCAGCGGTGCGCTACCTCATCACCTCGTGGGCCGCGTCGAGAAACGCCGACCGGCTGCCCTCGCCGCCCAACGACCCAACATGCTCCGGAGCCGGCCCGGCAGGAAGACCCAACGAAGTCCTGTGGGGCACCGCAACACCCGTATGAGGCAGGGCGTGGGGGCGGGGGGGGGGCCCCCAAACGCGGGCCCGCCCCCCCCCCGGCGGGCTCACAGCCACAAACCGGCGGGGGTGAGTAAACCCAGGGCGCGCGCCCCCGGCGGGCCGGGGC